>CAXSHQ010000086.1:0-12945 GCA_964236875.1 uncultured Acidobacteriaceae bacterium
CTGAACAAGTCTCCGTTTCGTCAGGGCGGGGCTTCAGCCCCGCCGTAAACGCCGCGATATTGCAGCCTTTAGACGCGGAGGAAATGCTTGCGCACTTGATCAGACCTTCCCTAAAGCCTCTTTCCTTTCGATCTCTCAGCCAGCCGTAGCACCATGGCGCTGATTCTCTCCAGCGCTCCCGGGGTAGCCAGCAATCGTGCCTGGGCAGCCATCTCGGCTCGCCCGTTCCCATCGAGCAGCAAACTGCGCAACGTCGTCTGCAGCGACTCTGGCGTGACGTCCCGCTGCAGCAACAGAACCGCCGCGCCCGCCTTCGCGAGGACCTCGGCGTTCTTCCGCTGGTGGTCATCGGCGGCAGTGGGCAGGGGCACCAGCACAGACGGCTTCCCTGCCGCAGCCAGCTCCGCCACCGTGCTTCCCGCGCGTGCCAGCACAAGATCCGCGGCTCCGTACTGCGCGGGCATGTCCTCCAGAAAAGCCTCCACCTGCCATCGTGCCGGATCGGCCCCACTGGCCACATACGCTGCAAGCGTTGCGTCAAGCGCCTTCGGTCCTGACTGGTGCACGATCGTCAGGCCGGGCACCTTCTCCAGCAGATCGCGCACGATCAGCGGCAGGGTCTCGTTGAAGATCTTGGCGCCCTGGCTTCCAGCCGTGACCAGCAACTGCGGCGGTGCGTCTGTCGGCTTCTGGGGCAGCTCGAAGATGGCCGGCCGCACCGGCACACCCGTCACCTCGGCCCGGCGAAAGAAGCCTGCAGTTTGCGCGAAGTTCACGGCAGCCGCCCCCACCCGTTTGCCGATCAGCCGGTTGGTGAGCCCCGGCACCGCATTCGGCTCGTACACCATGGTCGGCACGCGCAGCACCAGCGCCGCCAGCATCGCCGGCCCGCTCGCATACCCACCCACACCCACCACAACGTGGGGCCGAAAGCGCTGCAGCAGTTGCAGGCAGTGCAGCACGCCACGGGGTACATCCAGCGCCGTCTTCGCGCGCACCGCCACGCTCACGTTTTTCAACTGCCCAGACCGCACCAGCTCCAGCTGGAATCCATTCTCTGGAACCAGCCGCGTCTCCAGCCCGCGCGCCGTTCCGATGTACATCACTTCAGCCCCATGCCGGTCGCGCAGCTCTCGCCCAATCGCCAGCGCCGGCATCACATGCCCGCCCGTACCACCGCCGGCAATCACCACTCGAAGCGGAGTCGCTGACTCACATATCTGCTGGCTTGCTATATCTGTTCCCTGTTCTCTGATCCCTGTGCCCGGCACTTAATCGATCTCGCGCGTCACGTTCAGCAGCACGCCCATGCACGCCAGCGTCACAAACACGCTCGTTCCGCCTGAGGAGATGAACGGCAGTGGGATGCCCTTGGTCGGCAGCAGCGCCAGTACGACACTCATGTTAAAGAACGCCTGCACCAGGATCGTAACCGTGAGTCCGAAGGCCAGAAAGCGCGCAAACGGATCGGTAGAAAGGAATGCCGTCCGCAGCCCGCGATACCCCAGGATGCAGAATGCGGCCACTACGCACAGCGCCCCAATCAGCCCCAGCTCTTCGCAGATATTCGCGAAGATGAAATCGGTATGCGGCTCCGGCAGGAAGAACAGCTTCTGCACGCCTTCCATCAGACCGCGCCCATGGATGCCACCCGTGCTCACGGCGATCAGCGACTGCAGGATGTGAAAGCCCGCGCCCCTGGGATCGGCTTCCGGGTTGAAGAAGACCATCATGCGCGCCCGCCGGAACGCCACACGAAACAGCATCCAGTACATCACCGGCGCGGCCGCCAGCAGCGCCATCCAGATCCACTTCATCTGCATGCCGGCCAGATAGAGCATGAACATCAGCACGGCTGCGCAAACCATCGCCGTGCCCAGATCAGGTTCTTTCAGGATGAGCGCGATATACACCAGCGGCGGCAGCGCCGCCGGCAGGATCGTCTCCTTCAGCGAATCAATGGCATGCATGCGGGTCTGCAGAAACCACGCCAGGAAGATCACGATCACCGGCTTGGCCAGCTCCGAAGGCTGCAGCGTGCCCCCAGGCAGTGGAATCCAGCGGTGCGCGCCGTTCACCTTGCCGCCGAGCACGAACACCGCCATCAGCATCAGCGCCGTGATCGCCATTATCGGGAAGATGAGCTTCGGGTTGTTGTACTTGCGGTAGTCCACGCGCATCAGCAGGAACAGCGCCCCAATGCCCAGCGCCGCCCACAGCGCCTGCTTGGCCACGAACGAATACGGGTTGCCGACCGTCGCCTTGGCCATCACGGCGGACGCGGAAAACACCATCACCAGCCCGAACAGGACCAGCAGCATCACCGTTCCGAACAGCCACTTGTCAACGCCTACCCGCTTCGCCATCTACACCCGCCGCTTCGCGCTCTGAGCTTGAAAACTTCTCCGCTCTGAGCTCGTTCCAAACCTGCGGAGGGACGACTTTACTCGAGGGCAGCCACCAACTCCTTGAACACCTTGCCGCGATGCTCGTAGTTCTGGAACTGATCGAAGCTCGCGCACGCGGGAGCCAGCAGCACCGTGTCGCCTGTTTTTGCGACGCGATGCGCGAGCGCCACTGCGCGGTCCATCGTCTCCGCTCGTTCTATGTTGAAGGCTCGCGGAGCAGATGACGCCAGTGCGGCCTCAATCTTTTCAGCGGCGGAACCAATAGTGATAACCGTCCTGGCTCGCGCCTCCAGCAACGGCAGCAGCGTGCTATAGTCCGAGTCCTTGTCCTTGCCGCCGAGGATCACGTGGATGCCGCCCGTGAACGCCTGGAGCGCTTTCGCTGTCGCGTCCACGTTCGTCGCCTTGGAATCGTTGTAGAAGCGCACTCCGCCAAGCTCGCGGACAAACTCCAGCCGGTGCTCCACGGCCTGAAATGCGCCGACAGCCCGGCGAATGACCTCGGCCTCCACGCCGGCCAGCCGCGCCGCGCATACGGCGGCGAGCACATTTTCCACGTTGTGTGCCCCGGCCAGCGGAATCTCCGCTACCGGCATCACCGGCTCCGCCGTCCCACCCTCCTGCGCGCGAAAGAAGATCGACTCTCCGTGCACGAACGCACCCTGCTTTACCTGTCGCCGCGGGCTAAACCAATACACCTGCGCCTGGCTGCGCGAGCCGCTCGGGAAGACGAACCCCGCCACCTTCTGCGCCTCCACGTCTTCCGCGTTCAGCACCAGGAAGTCGTCTGGCGTCTGGTTCTCCGTGATGCGCGCCTTGGCCGCCGCGTAGTTCGCAAGGCTGCCATGCCGGTCCAGGTGGTCCGGTGTAATGTTCAGCACCAGCGCAATGTGCGGCCGAAACGTTTCGATCGTCTCCAGTTGGAAGCTCGACACCTCCAGGACTGACCAGCTTTCCGGCGTGGACTCGACCACCATCTCCACCACGGGCCGGCCGATGTTCCCGCCTACCAGCGTAGACCGCCCACTTGCTCTGAGAACTTCACCCAGCAGCGTAGTTGTCGTGGTCTTTCCATTGGACCCGGTAACCGCAATCACCTCACCCTGCAGAAACTGCGCGCCCAGCTCCAACTCGCCAATCACGCGCATCCCCAGCGCACGCACCTGCTTCAGCTCCGGCACACTAGCAGGCACACCCGGTGACACCACAATCAGGTCCTGCCGCCGAAACGTCAGGATCCCGTGTCCACCCGTCTCCACCACAATGCCCTGCTCCAGCAGCCCCGGCAGCTCCGCGATCACGGTAGCTGGCCGCGCATCGCTCACCGTCACGCGAGCCCCGCGCTCCTTCAGGAACCGAGCCGCCGCCAGCCCACTCTTCCCCAACCCCACCACCAGCACGCGCTTGTTCGCAAGTTCCATTGTTCCTCAGAGTACGGCCGCACAGCGGCCAAGACCGACGTCTTACACTCGATCCGACGCACGCTATTATAGGAAGGAAGCGCAAGCTGGAGAGCTGCCATGCGGACACTGGATGTAGACATCGATGAGACTGGACAAGTGCATCCCGTCGACTCATCTTCTCCGCTTCCGCACGGGCGAGCAACACTTGTTTGGGATACTGCAGATCACAGCCTGTATCGGCTCTCCGAGAAGTCACTCGCCGAAGATTGGCTACGCCCTGAAGAGGATGAGGCGTGGGCTTACTTGCAGCCGGACAGGTCGTAATTCTTCCCTTCCCATACACCAACCTGACCTCACACAAACTTCGTCCAGTTCTGCTCCTCGCTACTGCTGGTAGGGAGGATTGGATTGCGTGCCAGATCACCACAAATCCAGTCTCCGGCCTGCTAGCGGTAGAACTCAATGCGGCGAGCTTCGCTTCCGGTGGTCTACGACATGTAAGCTACGCACGTCCCGAAAAGCTGTTCACTTCTCACGAATCGCTGATCGTTGCACATGCGGGCACATTGACGCTTACTGCGTTCCACGCTGTGCGCGACGCTGTCGTTGCAGTCCTCCGTCCAAGCTAAACGGCCTCACCGCAGCTTCAGCGACGTCAGCGCCATCAACGCAAACACCAGCGCCAGAATCCAGAACCGCGCAATCACCTTCGACTCCGACCATCCGGCCAGTTCGAAGTGGTGATGGATTGGCGCCATGCGGAAGATCCTCTTGCCCCCGCGCAGCTTGTAGCTGCCCACCTGCAGCATCACGCTAGCCGCTTCCATCAGGAACACGCCCCCGATGAACGGCAGCAGCAGCTCCTGCTTGATCACCACAGCTACCGTCGAGATCGCGCCGCCAATCATCAGCGACCCTACATCGCCCATGAAGATCTCCGCCGGATGCGCGTTGTACCAGAGAAAACCGATGCTGGCTCCCACCAGCGCACCGCAGAAGATCGTCAGCTCGGTCACCATCGGCATGCGTTGGATTTCAAGGTAGTCGGCGAACACCACGTGACCGCTCACGTAGGTGAGCACGGTAAGGGCGCCCGCCGCAATGATCGTGCAGCCGATCGCCAGCCCATCCAGCCCGTCGGTCAGGTTCACCGCGTTGCTGGAGCCCGTGATCACCACCATCACGAACAGCACGAAAGGCACAAAAGCCAGCGGCCAGGCATGCGTGTGCAGCAGGCTGTCGAAGATGAGGTTGGGCCGCAGGTGCTTGAGGAACGGCACCACCAGCCGCGTCGAGTAGAAGCCTTCCCACTGCAGCAGGACCAGCCAAACCGCGACCCCGCCGCTCACCAAGAATTGCAGCAGCAGCTTCTGCCGCGACATAAGTCCGAGGTTCCGCTTCTTCACTACTTTGATGTAATCGTCCGCGAAGCCGATCGCCGCGAAAGCCAGTGTGGACGCCATGACCAGCCACACAAAGGGATTCGACAGGTCGCTCCACAGCAGCGTCGGCACCAGCACGGAGATGCAGATCAGCACGCCGCCCATCGTGGGCGTGCCGCCCTTCTTCTGGTGGCTCTGCGGTCCTTCTTCGCGGATGTACTGGCCTATCTGGAACTGCCGCAGCCGGTCGATGACGAACGGGCCAATGAGCAGGCCGATCAGCAGCGCGGTTACGCTGGCGAACACGCACCGGAACGTCACATACCGGAAGACGCGAAAGAATCGGAAGTACGGAAACAACTTTTGGTACAGCAGCCAGAAGAGCAAAGGTGGATCGCCTCACGCGAGAGACGCCACGCCCGGTTCACACTCACCGGAGCGCAGCCACTGCCCATTATCGCCCGCTTCCCGCGCCAGCCGCGTACCTTCCGCGGCTCTTCTTGTGTGCAAAAGAAGAACGGGAGCCGCTCCCGTCCGACTCGCACTGCCTAAAGCGTTACTGGTTTGCTTTGGAAACCGCGAAGTAGCGCGCGACCGTGTGCACGAAGTTCACAGCATTCGCGGGGGTCTTCTGGCTACCCATCAGCACCGACTTGAAGGGCAAATCGGAACCGTACTCATCCCGCGTATCGTCCTTGTTCTGCCCCAGGTAGGTACCCGTCAGATCGATACCGGCGAAGAGCCCACGGCTACGGGAGTAGGTCAGAAACTCGGCATGAAGGCTTGCATCCGTTGCAGCCTGCGCGTTCCGGCCGACGGGTCCCGCTGCCACAGCGGCGTCCCCACCCAGCTTGAACTTGTTACCGAGCATGTGCTGCAGACCACCCTGGTTCATCGCCACCAGCACCAAGTCGGTCGACTGACCGCCGATTTGGAAGCCGAAGCTGCCGCCAGTTGCCTGGACGAATACCGGCGCGCTCCACTTTCCAGCGCTCACGCGGCAGGTCGCCACACCTTGGCCATAATCACCGCCCACAATGAAAGCTGCCTTCTTGTACGCCGGAATTACTACGACGCAGGAGGCGCCGGCAAGAATCGACTGCGGAATGCCCTTGTCGGGCGTCCCCATAATCTCCTGAAGAACCGAGGTGGCATGGTTGAGTCGATTGCTCAGCTTCTCCATGTCCGCCGCGTGGGCAGAAAACGTGCTTGCGGTCATCGCCAGAGCACAAAGAACACCAGAAATCTTTTTCATAAACGTGCCTTCCATCTTCCTAGAGTGCGAGAGGCCTTGCCGCCCGCTGTTGGCTACAGACGTTTAAGATGGACGCCCCGCATAGCAGGTTGCACCCAGCGAAAAAATGGGGGCTGGGCCCCGGCACTCGTGCCGACAGCCACAGCCCCGCTTCTCCCAGGTCTGTGTTACAGCCTTACTCTGCGCCCGGAAAGATGATCGCGCAAGAGTACGAAAGTTTGCCTCACCTGTTCGCACACAGCAGATCAGTCGTGTCTCGGCACCGGTCATTGCGTGCTCTCGGTCAACTCGCGCCGGGCCGCGGCCTTCTCCTGCAACGTCCGCAAGGTAAGCTCCACGCGGTTCTTGCAGCGCGTCTTACGCAGCATCCTGCCCAGGTGGGCCTTCACTGTCACCTCGTCGATGCCCAGCGCCCGCCCAATTTCCCGGTTGGAGCTGCCGCTGATCAGCAGTTCCAGCACCTGCCGCTCGCGCGCTGTCAGCATCCGCACCACGCTGGCGCGCTCGTCCACCCCGTTCTCCGAGGGCACACGCCCCGCGCCGATCAGCCGCGCCAGCACCTTCCTGGGCGCCCACACGGAACCCGCCAGCACCGCGTCCATCGCCGTCCGAATCTCGGCTTCCGTGGTGGTTTCCAGCAGATACCCGCGCGCTCCCGCATCGATCGCCGCCTGGATGTACTCAAAATCCGGAGCCTCTCCCAGCACGATCAGCTTCAAGTCGGGCCGCTCTCTATGCAGCCGGCCCACCACGAAGGTCGCGTCCTCGCCGTCAAAGCGGTCGTCCAACAGCAGCGCCTGCAGGCTGCTGTCCGCCAGCGCGGAGGGCAGATCGGCAAGCACCGGCTCGACAGCGGCATGGCCCTTCAGGATGGCCTCCAGCCCCACCGCACGCAGCGGGTCCCCGGCAACAATCCCCACCCGAACTCGCTGTGGCCCTTCCATCCAACCTCACGCTCACACGTCGGGAGCGTCCCATGCGGCTGCTGCTGTTTGACGCATTCTGCCGCTCATTCTCTCTGCCCCGAGATGCTCAAAGCTTCGGCAACACAATCCCCTGCTGCTTCTGATACTTGCCTTGCCGGTCGCCGTAGCTCACCTCGCACACCTCGTCGCTCTGGAAGAACAGAATCTGGCACAGCCCTTCGTTGGCATACACACGCGCCGGCAGCGGGGTGGTGTTGGAAATTTCCAGAGTCACAAAGCCTTCCCACTCCGGCTCGACCGGCGTCACGTTCACGATGATGCCGCAGCGCGCATACGTGCTCTTGCCCACGCAGATCGTCAGCACGTCGCGCGGAATCTTGAAGTATTCGATCGACCGCGCCAGCGCGAAGGAGTTCGGCGGAATGATCACGCTCGGCGCCGTCACCGTCACAAACGAGCGCTCGTCGAACTGCTTGGGGTCAATGATCGCGCTGTTCACGTTCGTGAAGATCTTGAACTCATCGGAAACGCGCAGGTCATAGCCGTACGATGAAAGCCCGTACGAAACCACGCCTTCCCGGACCTGCTTTTCGCTGAACGGCGCAATCATGCCGTGGTCAAAAGCCTGCTGCCTGATCCACCGGTCGCTCTTGATCGCCATCGCTCTCCTCTTGCCTCCGCCGGCACAATGTTCCCCGTTCCGCTCGGCACTTTTCCTGTGAGTATTCCATGAGGCCTGTTGGAAAGCGGGACCATTCCCGTTGGCCTTCTCAAGCTGCCGGGCGGTAGCACCGCGGTCGCGGCGCCGAGTCTTTCGGCTCGTTCCCGGCGGACGCTTCGCCCCCAAAACTGTCGGAGCAACTCCCAGGCTCTCTTTCGCGCGCCATTGACAACCCAAAACGCACCCGCCTACCATCCACCTAAGCCTCCACTCGGACGTCTGGCGCCCAGGCCGCGGCGGAAAGGTCTCCCCGGTTGATCAAGCAAGACCTCATTCAACGTGTGGTGGATCGCACCGGCTTGCCGCGCGCGAAGGCGGAAGCAGCCGTCGACGCGATCTTCAACGCCATGAAGAAGGCTCTCACTGCCAGCGACCGCATCGAGCTTCGCGGCTTCGGCGTCTTCACCGTAAAGCCCCGCAAAACCGGCATAGGCCGCAACCCCCGCACCGGCGCCGAAGTCACCATCACCCCGGGCCGCGCTGTCCGCTTCAAGCCCGGCAAAGACCTCCACATCCTGCACTGAAGCAGTGGTTAGTGGCTAGTGATTAGTGATCAGCGGGCAAGGCAGCTTTCCCGATGTCCGTGACAGCTCCCTGAAGGGCGTCATCTTGAGAAACCTCTGAACAAGTCTCAGTCTCATCAGGGCGGGGCTTCAGCACCGCCGTAAACGCCGCAATATCAATGCGGCTTTAGCCGCTGGGGAATGCTTGCGGACTTGATCAGACCTTCCCTATAGGTAACGAAGGACCTCTGTATTCACTGGATGCAGCCCGGCCCCTTCAGCAGAACAGTCCTGACGCTACTCACTGATCACTACTCACTAACCACTACTCACTGCCTGCCGTCACATCAAGTGCAGCGCATCCACATCCACCACCAGCGCCCGCCTTGGAATTTCCGCCCGCTCCGCTTCCGCGAGCATCTCTCGCAGCGTGCGCCGCAGCACATCACGCCGCTCCGCCTTCAGCAGAAAGTGATACCGGTAGATCCGTTTCAACCGCGCAATTGGTGCTGCCGCCGGCCCCAGCACGCGCACACCCTCCGGCTTACGCCCGGCCATCCACTGCCCCAGCCGCGACGACCAGGCCAGCGCCTCCTCCAGCCGCTCACTCTGCACCACCACATTGGCCAGTACCGCAAACGGCGGATACCGCGCCCCGCGCCGGAAGTACATCTCGCGCGCCGCGAAGCCTGTGAAGTCGTGCTCCCGCGCGAACTTGTTCACGTAATGGTCGGGCTGGTAGGTCTGCACCAGCACCCGTCCCGGCTTGTCGCCGCGGCCCGCGCGCCCGCTTACCTGCGTCAACAGTTGAAACACCCGCTCCGCCGCGCGAAAATCCGGCAACCCCAGCGCAAAGTCCGCGCCCACCACGCCCACCAATCCGAACAATCCGGCTTTCTCTCCAGCATGTGATGCCCCTTTGCGATCATCTGTGTGCCCACCAGCAGGTTGATCTCGCCCGAGTGCAGCCGCCCCAGCAGCCGCTCCATGTCTCCGCGCGACCGCACCGTATCGCGGTCCATCCGCCCGATGCGCGCTCCCGGAAACAGCTCCAGCAGCTTCTCCTCGCCCTGCTGCGATCCCGCGCCCAGGTAGTACAGGTGCTCCTTGCCGCAGTGCGGGCACGCCTTCGGCACGCCGCGCCGGAACCCGCAGTAGTGACACTCCAACCGCTGACCTACTCGCGCTTCCCCGCTCAGCTCCCGCTCATCGCCGGGCTTGTGATATGTCAGTGAGATCGCGCAGTTCTCGCACTCGATCTTCTCCCCGCAGCTCCGGCACATCACCACGAAGCTGTAGCCGCGCCGGTTTAGCAGGATGATCACCTGCTCTCCCCGCTCCAGCGTGGCCCTGGTCTCATCGACCAGGTCGCGCGAGAAGATCTGCTCCTGCCCCACCTGCCGGAACTCCTCTCGCATGTCGATCATCTCCACCACCGGCAGCGGCCTTCCACCAACCCGGTCGCGCATCTCCAGCAGCTCATAGCGCCCGCGCTCGGCATTGTTCCAGCTTTCCAGCGAAGGCGTCGCCGACCCCATCACCACCGTGCACCCCAGCAGCTTGGCCCGCATGACCGCCACATCGCGGCCGTGATACCGCGGCGTCTCCTCCTGCTTGTAACTGCCGTCGTGCTCCTCATCCACCAGGATCAGCCCCAGCGCGGGAAGAGGCGCAAAGACAGCACTCCGCGTCCCCACCACTACCCGCGCTTCTCCGCGCCGTATGCGGTGCCACTGCTCCGCGCGCTCATCCGGCGTCAGCTGCGAATGCAGCAGCGCCACCTCGCTCCCAAACGCCGCCACCATCTGTGCGGCCGTTCCGGGCGTCAGCCCGATCTCCGGCACCAGGAGCAGCGCGCTCTTCCCTGCCGCGAGCGCCCGCTGCATCGCTGCCACATACACCGCCGTCTTGCCCGACCCCGTCACGCCATACAGCAACATCGGCCGAAAGCCACCGGCGGCGCTCTGGCCGGCATCGCCTTTGTCCTTGCCTTCTGAACCCTGGCCCCTGAGCCCTGGACCCTCACTCTTCGCCATCGACGCGACAATTGCCGCCAACGCTTCCATCTGCCCCTCGTTCAACGAGTGCTCGTGCGCAAACTTCTTCCCTGCCCCGCCCAGCACATCGCCCAACCCTGTGATGGAGAAACCCTGCGCCTGCTCTTCCAGCCGCACCAGTCCACGTTTGACCAACGACACAATGCTCGACTCCGGCAAGCCAGCCCTCGCAACCCGCTCCCGCAGCTCACGCATACGCAACCGCCCACCGGCGCCTGCCAGCTCCGCCATCACCGCAAGCTGGTTGTCATTCAGCTTCGGCAGCCGCCTTATCTCTGATCCCTGCTCTCGATTCCCCGCTCCCTGCTCCTCCAGCACCGCCACCTTCTCCACCCGTCGCGCATCCCGCACTTCCGCTAGCGGCTCACGCACGAGCCACTTCTTGCGTGTCATCGCATCCAGCAGCGCCTTGTTCGCGCCGGTCGCCGCGCGAATCGTCGCAGGCTTCACCGCATCGCCCGCTTCCAGATAGTTCAACACCGCATACTCGCGGTTCTGCTCCTCCGCGCTCAAGCGCGAGCGCCGCGACGACCCTTTCGCCGCACCCTCATACAGCACCCGCCGTCCCGCCTCGGCGATCCTGTACTGCCAATGCCGCCGGACTTCCGCAGTCAACGGAATCATCCCGCGCAGCACCTCGCCCAGCGGCGCGCAGTAATACTCCGCGATCCACCGCCCCAGTTCCATCAACTCTTCGGAAAGCAGTGCCTCCTCATCCAGCACGCGATCCACCGCCTTTAGCTCCACCTCAGCCGGAGGCCGCACGTCATGCACCTTCACCACCACACCCAGCAGCCGCTGCCCCGCAAACGGCACCAGCACACGCCCACCCACCACAGCCCGCTGCCCGCGAAGCTCATACGTAAAGCTCCGGTCAAGGGGCACCGGCAGGACGGCATCGCAGTACAGGCTCACTCCCTCAGCTTATCTGCCACAGCAGCAGCAGGCGTACCACCCTGCCATGCAGCGGCAGACTTGGCCATTTCTCCCCACTTGCGTGTCTGCAATTTCTGTCTATACTGAAAGGACAGTTTGGAGGAGCAGATGGTCCTCACCAAAACAGCACGCGAATTCATACTCCACTGGGGCGAGATGGGCAGCCGTTGGGGCGTCAACCGCACCGTAGCGCAGGTCCATGCCCTGTTGTATCTGTCCCCGGAGCCGCTCACCGCGGAAGTCATCAGCGAGGCTCTCTCCGTTGCCCGCTCCAACGTGAGCACCAGCCTGCGCGAGCTGCAGAACTGGCAGCTCGTACAGGCCACACACCAACTCGGCGACCGCCGCGACTTCTTCTCCACATCGCACGACGTTTGGTCTCTTTTTCTCACCGTCGTGCAACAGCGCGTGGAGCGCGAGATCGAGCCCACCATCGCCGCGCTCGGACGCCTGGCCGCGGAAGCCCGCGGCGACAAGCAGCCTGAGGTAGCCGCGCGCATCGTCAGCATGCACGCCTTCCTGCATGAGCTTCACAGCTGGTACGGGCAGATGGCCAAGCTGCCTCCCAGCACGCTGCGCAGCCTCATCCATCTGGGCGCGGGCATTACCCGGTGGCTGCCGGGCCAGCGCAAAGCCAAAGGAGAGAAATGATCGCCACGGAATTTAATCCGATAGAGCAAACGGCCGCGCCGGCCTCTGTGAAGACCCAGGTCACACCGCAGATCGGCCTGGAGCAGTACTACCGGGAAGCAGGTCCGGACTACGCCGCCTGGAGCCGCGAGTTCAACATGCACTTCGGCTACTACCGCGCGGGCGCCAATCCGCTGCATCGGGAGTCGATGCTGGAACAGATGAATGCGGAGGTTCTCGCCCGGCTCCATGTAGGTCATCTCGAAGAACCCAAGCTGATGGACCTTGGCTGCAGCCTCGGCGCCACTCTCCGCAGTTTCGCCCGCCGGTTGCCGAAGGCGCGCTTGGTCGGGCTCACGCGTGTCCCCTGGCAGGTGGAGCGCGCCACTGCGCTCAATCAGGCAGCCGGCTGCGGCGAGCGCGTACGTGTGTTGGAAGGCGATTACGAAGACACTATCCTGCCGCGCGGCAGCTACGATGGGGCCTACGCGATCGAGAGCGCTTGCCACGCACACGGAGCGGACAAGGGTGCTCTGTTGACGGAGATACACCGCCTTCTCCGCCCTGGCGGACGCCTCGTCGTCGTCGATGGATTCCTCAACACAGACAGGTTCGTCACCCCGCTGCAGGAACGTATCTACCGCGAGCTATGCGCGTGCTGGGTCATTGAGGAGTTTGGCCGTCTCGACCTCTTTGTGCAGAAGCTCGAGCAGCTTGGCTTCAC
>CAXSHQ010000086.1:12971-14915 GCA_964236875.1 uncultured Acidobacteriaceae bacterium
GATATCGCCGTAGAAAATCTGCAGTGGCGCGTCGCGCCCTCAGTCGCGCACATCCCCTGGGTCACCCTCAAGTTCTTCCTCACGGACGTCCTCTCCGGCAAGCGGGAGATGACACGGGCGCGCTGGAACAATGTTCTCGCTCCTGCACTTCTGCCCCTGGTCAGCGCACCGTTGGGCCCCATGTCGTACCGCATGATCACAGCAACGAAGCGCTGACCGCTCCTGCCGGCCAGCGTATCCTCGGGACACATGCTCACCTGGCTCAAGCGCCTCGCCTTCGTCGTGCTGTTCGCGTGCGCGTGCGGCGCACTGGCTGCATGGTTCTACATGCCTCCTGCCCGTGTCTCGGATCGCGAAACCTACGCCGTGTTGTATGCGTATATCGCCGGGGGACTGACGGGGGACTCACACGACTTCGGCTCCCCCAACGGTCTGGTGGTCATCGCTGACCACTCGGTCAACGGCATGTTCCGCGTCCTTCCGCCCACGCGCCTGCCGGAAGTCTCGCGGGCCATGCGGTACGAGCTCGCACTGCGCAGCCTCTTCCTGCACCGGCTCTCAGCACGCTTCGATCTGCCGGCGCACTACAAACTGGTGCATTCCACGTCGCTCGAAGAGCCGGATCTCACTCCCGAGGAGCAACGCCGCAGCTACGGCTTGTTGACCTTCTCCGCCGTCAGCTTCAATCACAATGCCACGCAGGCTCTGTTCTATACAGAACACCTTTGCGGTTTATGCGGTGGAGGCGAGTTCGTCCTCGTGCGGAAGGACGGAGACACATGGAAGGTCATCGATGAACAAGGAACGTGGATCTCCTAGTCAGGCCAGCCGCGAGGCTAAAAGAGAGACCAGTCCTTCGACCTGCTCGCCCCGGCAGACGCCTTGCGCCATCTCCGCCGACCCGCCGCCGCGTGCACCCACCGCCGCCAACACCTCGCGCAGGCCAATCCACCCCCTGCCACCCGCGACACCACGCGCTTGCAGAACTCCACATCGCGCCCGCTGAAGACGGCCTGCACCACTGTTGCTGTGCCTTCTGCTCCCTGTTCCCTGCTCCCCGTTCCCTGAGCCTCCCGCAGCAGCCGCGCAGCCTCCAGCCCCGCCAACTCCTCCAGCAGCACCTTGCGCTCTTTGCCCGCGCCTTTGATCTCCTCCAGCAGCGTCCTCACCCGCCCGGGCACATCCGCCATGCCCACGCTGAGCACGCCCGTCGCCAGCAGCGCGTAATCCCGTCGAGCCGCTCGCACCGCCCGCAGACCACAGCAGAACTCCACCCGCCAACCCTGTCGCACCTTCTCCACGCGGCGAATGGTGATCGCGCCGATGGCTCCCGTGTTCGCCACATGGGTCCCGCCGCACGCGTTGAACTCGATGCCCTGCATCTGCACGATGCGCATCCGCCCCGGTCGTTCGGGCAGCTTGCGCAGGTCGCCACGGCGCAGCATGTCCTCGGCAAACTCCCGCTCCACAAAGTGCGTCATCAGCGGCCGGCCTTCATACACCACACGGTTTGCGGCTTCCTCTACCCGCGCCAGTTCCTCCGTGCTCAGCCGCTCCATCCCCTCGCGCAGCGCCAGGTCGATCGTCGATGACTCTGCACCCAGATGGAACGAAACCGTCTGCGCCCCCAGTTCGCGCAGAAACATCGCGGAAAGCAGGTGCTGGCCCGAGTGCTGCTGCTCATGATCGACGCGCCGCGCGAAGTCGACGCGCCCCACCACCTCCGTGCCTTCCACCAGCGGCTTGCGCACGAAGTGCCACACCTCGCCCGTGGCCTCGTCTTTCTCAACGCGCTCAACCGTGACTTCCAGCACCACGCCACTGCGCGCCCTCGCCAGCAGCACGCCGGTGTCCCAGGGCTGCCCACCGCTCTCTGGATAAAAGGCCGTCCGGTCCAGCGCCACCTGCCAGACCTGCTCTTTACCGCCGCCCTCGACAGCCTCC
>CAXSHQ010000087.1:0-10994 GCA_964236875.1 uncultured Acidobacteriaceae bacterium
CCCGCCAACCACTTTCGGGATGTCTCGCCGGGCCACCTCCGTGTTGCCGGGATCTTCGCGCTCGGGGGAAAAGGCCACATAGAAGACCTTGCTCTCATTTGAACCGGAGACCGTCTGCGCTTTGAGACCTCCTGGACTTCCAGCCTCCAGCAAAGGAATTAGGACATCTTCCGTCGTGCCGGGGTAGGTCGTACTTTCGAGCACAACGAGCTGCCCTTCCTGTAACCAGGGTGCGATAGCAGCGGCGGTCTTCTCGACGTAGCTGAGGTCCGGCTCCCGATGGGTCGTCAAAGGGGTCGGCACGCACAGAAGAACAGCGTCCTGCGACGTGAGATCCGAAAAATCGGAAGTGGCGCGAAAACCTTGACTGCGGGCTCGAACGATGTCCTCCGCCGGAATCCGGAAGATATATGAGCGCCCAGCCTCCAGGTCGGAGATCTTTCGATCATCGATGTCGAAACCGCAGACAGCGAACCCTGCGTCAGAAAGCAGCAACGAAAGTGGAAGTCCAACGTAGCCCAGTCCGATGACACCGATCCTGGCAGTGTGATCACGGAGACGCGCTAATCGAATCGCTGCAGTGGGGGGCAGTTCTGGCGTAGATGCCTTAAGCATGTCGAGGCCATTATCGCATCGAGTCACGGGTGGCATATCAGCCAGTTTTGTCATATCCTCTAAAAGAGGTATATTGCCCAACACGCAGCGAAAGTGGGATTTTCATCGGGCGAATTCAGGTGTGAAGTGGAGTGAAGACCCCCAATGTTGCGGGGCAGGTCGTGGAGACACTTGATGGCGAAGTACTTGATCACCGGTATGGCCGGCTTCATCGGCTCGTCTTTAGCGCATGCGCTCGTCGAGCAGGGCCATACAGTACACGGGATCGATAATCTGTCCACCGGACGGATGGAGAACCTTGAAGACGTGCTGTCTTCGGTGCAGTTCGAGGTGGCGGACCTGCGCGACCTCCATGCGATGCGCGCCGCCTGCGAAGGTGTTGATTACATCCTGCACCAGGCTGCCCTGGCCTCCGTGCCGCGATCCGTGAAAGACCCGCTCACCTCGCACGAATCCAATGTCAACGGTACGCTGAACCTGCTGGTGGCAGCGCGCGATGCCGGCGTGAAACGGATTGTGTATGCAGCATCGTCTTCCGCATACGGGGACCAAGCCGGGAACGCCAAACACGAGGAGATGATCCCGCAACCGCAGTCGCCCTATGCTGTGCAGAAGTTGACCGGTGAGCACTATATGCAAGCTTTCTGCAAGGTGTATGGGATGGAAGCGATCTGCTTGCGATATTTCAACATCTTCGGGCCTCGACAGGCTGCTGATTCCCCTTATTCAGGAGTGATCGCTCAGTTCATTTACAAAATGATGTCCGGTGTCACTCCGACAATCATTGGTGACGGCAAGATCAGCCGAGACTTCACCTATATTGACAATGCTGTGCAGGCGAACTTACTCGCGTGCACGGCCAGCCGTGCACGCGCGAACGGGGGAGTCTTCAACGTAGGAACGGGCCAAAGCCACACGCTCAATAATCTGTACGCTCACCTTGCTGAGATCCTGGGCTTTGGCAAGCAGCCGATTTACGGTGCTGTGCGGGCCGGTGACATACTGCACTCGCTGGCCAATATCGATCGCGCCAGAACAGGGCTGAGCTACCAACCCAACACGAACTTTCGCCAAGGCCTGGAGAAGACAGTCGCGTGGTACGCGCTGGAACGGACTGTCGCTGAATTCGAAGTATCTGCCTGATTCTCGCAGTTCGCTCGGGTATGATTGGTCAACGGCCAGTCACTTGCCAGACATCTCTCCAGAGCAGGAGTCATCTTGATGCGAGCTGCCTTCGCAAACAGGCGTGCTGCCGCGCTCTGTGCTCTTCTCCTCGCACTTTGTGTGCTGGCAACATATCCTCTGGCAGAAGTTGGTGCTAACGACGATTTTGCCTACACCTATTCTGCCAAGCGCCTCGCTGAAACTGGGCACATCTTCTATTGCGGATGGTCGAGCGCTATGCTCGGGTGGCAGCTTGCCCTCGGTGCGCTTTTTATCAAAATTTTCGGATTTTCGTTCACGATTGCTCGCGTCTCTGTTCTGCTCGTAGG
Organism: uncultured Acidobacteriaceae bacterium; assembly: GCA_964236875.1. Taxonomy (GTDB): domain Bacteria; phylum Acidobacteriota; class Terriglobia; order Terriglobales; family Acidobacteriaceae; genus Granulicella. Next base: position 2,109 of record CAXSHQ010000087.1, read on the forward strand.
AACAGGAACCGCTTTCCTTTTGCAGCGCTTGTACGTGAGGCTCGGATTGAATCAGAGGAATGCTACCTTCGGAACTCTTGCGATGGTTCTTTCTCCGCTCTTTATCCCGTTGAGCTTCAGCTTCATGACGGACGTACCGGCCCTCCTCGGCATTGTGCTCTGTTTGTACGCTTGTGTTCGCAGCCTGCAGAGCGACGAGAACGGCGCCTCCCAGAAGTGGCTTGCAGTAGCGATCATCGCTAGCGCCTTGCTGGGAACTGCCCGCCAGACCGTCTGGCTGGGCGCGCTCGCCATTGTGCCCCCCACCGTGTGGCTGCTGCGACGCCGCGGACTGAAGCTCGTTCCGCTGGGGGCTCTCTGGGCCGCTTCCGTTGCGTTCATGCTGGGCTGCCTCTACTGGTTCAGTCATCAGCTCTACACAACCCACGAGGGCGTGGCTGCGCCTCACAAGCCGAACCACCGTCTCGAGGTGGCGGTCGCGATCGTTCAGGCGGTTCTGGAACTGGCGTTTTTTCTCTGCCCTGTCCTTATGGCTTATGTGGGGAGGATCTTCAAGGGGCGCCGCGTCTTTCCCATGGCAGCCGTGGTGGGGATCTGGCTGGTGGTTGCCGGCCTCCTTTTCCTTCGGCCGAACAGCTACATGGTGGAGATCCTGCGTGCGCCTTCGGTCTGGATAGCTGGGAGCTATGTGACCCCACAGGGCACTCTTCAGACCTTCAGCATAGGCCAACGTCCCCTGCAACTGAGCGTAACGGTGCGCGATGTCCTTACTTTGTTCATCGCCTTGTCCGCGTTGGCTTTTGCAGCATTCCTCCTGTTGCTGCCGCGCGAGAAACCAGCGGTGGCCGAAACGGCGGAGCAGCCGACGAACCACCGACTACTCGTACTGCTTGGACCATTCACGCTGTCCTACCTGCTGTTTCTATCCATTCGGCTTTCAGAAGGCGCGATCGTGGACCGCTACCTGATACCGCTTCTGGCCGTATTCACGTTTGCTATTGTCTGGATCTACCAGAAGAGGGTCGATACGCACCTTCCACCCGTCACATGGGCAGTCCTTACGGTGTTCGCACTCTATGGGGTTGCAAGCACGCACGATCTGTTTGCCACGGAACGCGCGCGGCTTGCCGCCATCGGTGAACTGCAGAGTGCGGGCCTGCCTCGAGACGCGTACTACGGCACCTTTGGCTATAACGGCTGGACGCAGGTGGAAGAGGCGGGGTACATGAACACCGGGGGCATTGGGCTTCCGCCTGGAGCGAAGCCTTTTCAGAAGGCACCTGACTGGGATCGCCCTTGTGGCTATGACATGAGTATCTTTTCGGTGATCCACGCAAAATACGCGATTTCGTATGACACGAAGTCCTGTGAAGACCAGTCAACGTTCCCAGCTGTTCCCTACCGGCTCTGGCTGCCGCCATTCCGAGCGGCGATCTACATCCGGCGTGTTCCACCATAGAGCCGGAAGCAGGACCGGGTTTTCGGCCGATGCGAGCCCGTCTGTTCCGCCCGGTTCCGATGTTCCGAGACTTGTGACGTTACTGCGCGCCCCTCCGGCGCACAATGGTCTTTATGGTTTCGAACATGATGAGCAGGTCGAGGCCAAGGGACATGTGCTTGATGTAATAGAGGTCATACTCGAGCTTGACGCGGTTCTCTTCTATAGTGGCGCCGTAGCCATAGCGAACCTGCGCCCAGCCTGTGAGACCGGGCCGTATGAGGTGCCGCAAGTAGTAGAAGGGCATCTCCTGTGAAAGCCCGGGAACGAATTCCGGCCGTTCCGGACGCGGGCCCACGAAGCCCATATCGCCCCTGAGAATGTTCCAGAGCTGAGGTATTTCGTCGATGCGGGTTTTTCGCATGAACATGCCGAACCTGGTCACCCGCGGGTCATTCTTGGTGGCGTAAGCGGCTCCACCAGCCTCTGCATCGATGAACATCGAGCGAAACTTATAGACATAGAAGTTGCGCCCCCCCATGCCAACCCTGACTTGACGGAAGAAAACCGGACCCTTCGACGAGAGGCGAATGATCAGGACGATGAGGGGAAACAACGGCAGAGTCAGAATCAGCCCTGTGCCCGCAACTATCATCGAGACCATCTGACGAAGCAACTGCCGCGAGCGGCTGATGCGGAAACCGTCGCTGTAGAGAAAGTTGCTCGCACGAAGCCCATCGAGCCGAATCTTCCCGGAGAGTCTCTCGTGAAGGTCTTCCGCTTTCTCAATGGAAAGACCCGCGAAGCGGAGGTTGAGCAGCTCTTGTACGGGCAACTCGTTGCGTCCATCTTCGATGGCGACGATGATGCGCTGAACCGACCGCGCCTCGCGCGAGATCGCTGCAAGCTCTTCAATCCACACCCGCTTACGGTCGGTTTTGTCGATTTCGTACCCCTTCCACCCGACCACTTCCATGCCAACATCGGGACGAGAACGCAGCATTTGCACGGTGGTGCGTGCTGACTCCCCACCCCCAAGGACGTATACCTTTTCACGGAAGAAACTTAGCCCGACAATCCAGTCGTAGAGCCTTCGCCAGATGATGAGCGCCGGGGTAAGCAAAGCAAAGCCCAGGGGGTAGACGTAAGGCGATATTTCGAGATCGGGTGCAAAATAGATGGCTCCGGAGAGCAGAAAGCACACGAACCCGAGGAGGAGCAGTATCCGGAAGTAGATCTCCATGAAGCCGGAAACAATCTGCGGTTCATAAAGGTCGAAGTAGTAGGAGAAGACCAGAGTCGCCGAAGTGATCGCTGCGATCTTGAAGTAACCCTGCTCATAATTGAGCTTGATGAAGGCGTCACCGGGTGCCAGAAGCAGAAGCGTTGCGAGGAGGAAACAGCCGCTGACGACGAGGGCTTCGCAAAACAGAAGAGCTACGGTTCGCGTGGGGTAATAGACATTGAAGAACCGAATCATCGTGCGGTTTGGCCCCCTTATGCCGCGTCTTCGTCTTCGTGGTTACTTCTCGTATACGGCTTGTAGTAGTCATTTTTGAGAGGAAGCTTGCGCATGGCGTTCAGGACGAAGCCGATTACATGTGAGTTCTTGAACTGTGTCTGAGCATGCTGGGCCGCGCTGAATTTGGTGACACCCTCTCGCGCGACAAGCAGAACGCCATCGCAGGAGCGGGCGAAGTTGACTCCGTCGGAGACCACCGCGATAGGCGGTGAATCAATAATGATCCAGTCAAACAGTTCACCGAGCTCGTCAATCAGCTCGTGGAAGCGCCCGTTGCCGGACAGATCACTCGCCTTGTCTGAGTTAACGCCGGCAGCAATGAAACCCAGCGAGCCAATGCCTGACCGGATCGGCCCACTTCGAGTGACCGGATCGGGCCGCTGGAGGACTTCAAGAAGAGTGGCATTGCCGGACAAATAGTCGGAAAGACCCGGGCTGCGCGGCGCGCCAAGCAACACGTGCAGGCTGCTGCGTCGCATATCTCCGTCAATGAGGGCGACCCGGTTCGCTTTGTAGCGGGCGAGAGAAAGCGCAAGGTTGGCAGCGATGAAGCTCTTTCCTTCGCCCGGTAAACCGCTGGCGATCAACACGGACTTCAGCGTGTGCAAATCGCGAAACTCGACAAGATGCGAGCGCAAGCTGCGGAACTGCTCCACGGCGCGCCCTGCCTTTTCGAGCGCGGGTAACTGCGAGAAGTCCGGTTCCCATCGCCTGCGCGAAATGCTTCCGAGGTCAAGAGGCGTGAGTGGGTGTGCCGGTGCGAGCACCTTTTCGGCGAGATCCTCATGTGTACGGGTTCTCGGCAATGTATCTTGCAGAGGCTCCACGGGAGCTTGCGCGGGCAGGTCTACTGAATGTCCATTCTGGCGTGCACGTTCCAACTCGGCGCGGAGCAACGCCTCATAAATTTTACTCACGTCCAAGCCTCGTTCCGTTGGGCATACTGTCGGTGTCTGACGCGGAGGCAGGCAGCACAGGACTGGCCGCGAGACAACTGGAGAGCGCCTGCTGACCGAGTGGGAGAGAGGATTCCTCTTGAGCACCGCCCAAATCACAATCCTTGATGACAGCCATGGCAAGATCAGGAGAAATTGTGGGCGTCTGGTCGACATAGCCGAAAATCAAGCAGTTCTCGCAAATAAGGTTGATAATGCGAGGAATGCCGCCACTGCCCTCGTGAATGATTGCAATCGTTTCGACAGGAAAGATCTGGCTCGATCCACCCGCGATCTGAAGGCGCGTCGCGATGTACTCGGCCGTTTGTTCGGGTGTGAGCGACTGAGTACGGCACCAAAGCGAGACGCGCTGGCGAAGCTGCCGCAGGTTGGCTTCCCGAAGTCTTGATTCTAATTCCGGCTGACCGCACAGAACGATTTGCAAGAGCTTCTCGGACGACGTCTCCAGATTGGTCAGCAGACGGATTTCCTCCATCATTTCCCAGGAAAGGTTTTGTGCCTCATCGACGACGAGGACGCAAAGCTCTCCCTGGCGAAAGCACTCGACCAGCCACTTGTTGAGCTGGATGAGCATGTGGGACTTGTTGCGTTCTGAGTACTTGACCCCAAAGTCATTCAGCACAAACGCCAGGAAATCGAGCACTTCCAAGCGAGGGTTGAACACAAACGAGCTATGGGTCCGATTGCTTCTGACAGTGTTTAGCGTGCTGCGCAGGATGGTCGTCTTGCCTGTTCCGACCTCGCCGGTAAGCACCATGAACCCTCTGCGCGAGGAGATGCCGTATTGCAGCGCGGCAAGAGCTTCGCGCGTATGGAGCATCATGTAAAGAAAGCGAGGATCCGGGTTCGTCCGGAAAGGGTCGCTTTGCAGAGAATAGAAATGTTTATACATAGCTAGCCGTCGGTTCCGACGATCTGTTTGCTTCTTCGAAAGCCAAACATCCGCGACTTTCGAGGCAGACGAATCTCCCTTGGAGTGACGCCATCCGAGAAGGCAATCATCCCAAGCGTCGGGAGCTTGGTGAAGGCCCACACGTCGCGTTCGCTGTGAAGCGATGTGTCCCTGTACTCCAGCAGACCGACGATCAACAGCCCTAGTGCGAGCCCCCCCGCGAGCCCGCCCAGGATGAAGGAGGTGCGCTTAGGATAGAAAGGCGCGTCCGGCAGATTCGCAGCGTCCATAACGCGGAACTGCTCGCCTTGCTGCCGCTTTTCAAGATCCGTCGCCATCTTGGACTGGTTCATCTTAGTCAGCAGTTCATCGTAGAAGGCCTGCGCAGTCCCAAAGTCGCGAGTGAGTTCCTTATAGCGCGCGGCGACGTCAGGGGTGGATTCGAGGCGCTCCTGATACGTCCGCATGTTGCTCTGCAGCGCCGCCTGCTCCTTCCGCTTCTCCTGGATCCCGACTTCCGTGGCGTCGATGTGTGCACGGAGCTGGCGCACCGCCGGAGATTCCTGGCGGTTATTCGGGGTGGCGGCTACCTTGGGAGCGGCTTTCGAGGCCGAAATCTCCTGATCGAGCTTTTTGCGCACGTCGGCCTCCTTTCTCCGCACCTCCGCCACGTCAGGGTAGTCGGCGGTGTAATGGAGAAGCATTTCGCCTTCCTGTGCTTGCAATGCCTGCAGCTGAGACCGGTAAGCATCTTCGAGCGGGGTGGGAGCCGCGGAGGCGGGTGCGCCCGGCGCCGAGGACGTTTGCGCCTGCTGCGCCAGCATGGCTTCCTCGTAGGACTTGTCCTGCTGCAGCCGAGCAATTGCCTGATTGGCCGCCTCCAACTGGGTGTTCAGACTGCCCAGAACATTGGAGTTCGCGCTTTCGTCTCCCGGCAGTTTTCCCATGTACTGGCGCTGGAACTCTGCCAACTTCGCGTCCTGATCGTCCAGATTGCGCTTGGCTTCATCCAACTGGCTCTTGAGAAAGTCGGTGGTGCCTTCTGCCGAAGCCTCACGAAGCCGCAGGTTCTCATTCAGGAAGAGCGAGGTGATGTCGCTGCAGACCAACTGCGCGGTGCGAGGATCGTCCGCGATGAAGGCGATGTAGAACCCTGATGCGACTGGCGTGATGAGAACATTCTGCCGCACCACCTGGAGGCGCTCGTCAAGGTCCAGGTGCAAGCTTGAGTAAAGGTTATAGCGCTCGAGAATCGGCTGAAGGTGCGAACGGCTTAGAATCTGCTCTTTCATGGAAGCGAGCCGGCTGTCGAGACCTGCAGTAATGACCGGGCGAACAAAGTTATCCGGCACCTTCTGACCTTCGATCAGCACAAGTGTCTGAGAAAGATACAGAGGATGGAGAGTGCGGCTATAGGAGTACGTGATGATCGGACCAATAAGGAGCGGAAGGAGGATGATCCACCAGCGGCGCTTCAAGATATCGACATATTCCAGCGGACTTAGAGTACGGTGCCCTAGCATGTGGCCTTTCCTTACCTTCCGAACCGAAGTGTCCGGGGTGAGTAAGACATTCCGAAACTGAAGGTCTGATAAACGCCGTTGAAGGCGTTTTGCGCGCCCAGGGTGGTTTGGACGAACTGTTTCGACAAAGAGTACGAAGCGAAGCTGGAGAACTGCCGACGAAAGCCCCGCGACACCTGTGCATTCGCGGACCCGCTCTGACTGGAGAACGAAACGGTGTTGAAGATCGGAAGAGAAGTCGAATGACCATAACTCGCCGAAGCGGAAACGTTCCAGTAGCGACTGAATTGACGGTGCGCGGAGAAGGAGACACTGTCGGAGAACGCGCCTGCGATCACACCATTCCCATTACTGATACCGCGTGAATACGAAAGCCCATAGTTGATCCTTCGTCCGGCGTAGGAAGCCGAAGCCCCCGCAGAAAACTGCATAGCCGCAGCGGCCGAGAGCGGCCCGGAGCTGCTGGTGCGTGCCGGGCCTCCAGACACGCTAGTGGAGAAACGCCGCGTCCATTCCCTGCTATACCCAACGTTGAAGCCCTGGGAAATGACCGCGGGAGCGCCCGAGAAAGTGGACCCTGAGAGGTTGTAACCCATGTTGAGGTCGTTCCGGGCATTCAGGCGGTAGCTCAAACCAATGGAACCGCTCTCACTTGCGCTGTTCACTGCCACGGAGGCGTTGTCTCCGAAGAAGTGCAGCAAGCTGTACGAGGCTGACAGATTCGCGGAGAGGCCGTGCGTGAATGACCGGCTTACGGTACCGCTAGCACTGTTGGCGAACCGAGGGCCATAGGTGGTGAGAATGCCGGGTTCCGCGGCCGAACCGCCAGAGACGGGGTCCACTCCCACATCGCCCACACCGGGAATCCCGGAGAGGCCAGAAGTCGGGCTTTCGGGTAAGTAGCTAGGGGAGTCCGCGACGACGATCATCCACCTCTTGAAGTTCAGGACCTGTGAAAAGGCGAGGTTCTGGTAGAAGCTGGTTGGCTGCTGCGAGTTCGTCACAAGAGCCCCCCCTGAGTAGATGGCGCTGAATGGGTGCTTCTCGCTTCTCGTGATGAAAGCAACATTTCCCCCGAAGTTGGTCGAGAGGCTGGGACCACCACCGTAAAAACCGAACGTTGCCGACTCGGACGTGGAAAAGGAATACTGAAGGCTGCCGCCGATGGTGGGCAGTTGAAAACCGACGCCGGTTGTCGGAACTCCCGCTGGAATGTCTTGCCCCTTCGCAAGAGCGTGCCAGAGAAGCGAGGCAAAAAGGATCGGCACGGATGGAAGAAGCCTCATCATGGAAACACGATGGTATCGCCCGGAACCAGAGTGATGCCTTGCATGTCTCCACTTTTGAGGGCCCGCTTGTAATCGAACTTGATTTTCTGCTGTTTTCCGGGTGGTCCCCGGAGGATGTAGATGTGACGTGAGTTGGCGTACTGCGACACTCCTCCCGCCGTCGCGATGGCCTGGAGGATGCTCATCCCCGGAGTGAGGGGTAGAGGCCCAACCCTACCGATCTCGCCAATCATGTAGATGCGCTTGCTGTTGACGCCCACAACGGTGACTGTCACCGTGGGATCTTTGATGAAGTCCTTGAGCCGCGTTGCGATGGCTTTGCTCAGGTTCATCGGCGTCGACCCGGCAGCTTCAATATCCGCCACCAACGGAAGGGAGATCTTGCCGTCCGGACGGACCAGCACAGAACCGGAGACGCCCGGCTCCTTCCACACATTGATCGACAATGAATCCTCAGGGCCGATCACGTAATTAGGCGAGGAAGCTTCCGGCGCCGACGGTGGGGTGGGCGGAACGGAATGGTTGTTGGAAGGGGAGCCCGTGTTCGTCCCAACAGGTTCAGGGGCGGCTGGCGTGGTATTTACGACTGAAGGAGGAGCAGGCTGGACTCTCGGGGCCGGAGTCAAAACAGGTTTTGCGGTGCCCGGTTGTTGGGCATGAGCACAAGCGGCAAGAAGCAGCAGAGCCGGAAGGGGCAAACTGATGGAACCAGAGCGCTTCATAATGGCTTTGGGTTCTCGGGCAGGAAACTTCTCGCTCTCAGTACACTGCCTATGGATGCACCGCCGAACCCTTTGATATTATCTCCTTTGAAGGTCTCTGAAGCAAGCTCTATGCTCGTTGGGCCGGGCTCCTCCACGTGTAGGCGGAATCAGAAGTGCCGAGCGAGTTTGTGCTGAGAACAACAGTAGCGGAGATGGGCACACACGAAATCGCACAAAGGGACCATGTGTCTACCTCTTTCCTTACATCTTCGTCTGCCACCGCGGCTTCCCCTATATTCGCCGCTGAAGAAGTCCTGAACGAAGGGCCCTTGCCGAGCCAGCAGCATCGGTCGAGGAAATCCGTTTGGCCTTATGTGCTGCTGATGCTGCTCCTTGTGCTGCTCTACGCCCGAGTGGCGGGCAAGCTGATGAAGGACTGGTACGAGCTGCCAGACTTCTCCCATGGTTTCCTGATTCCGTTGTTTGCCGGATACCTGGTGTGGGAGAAACGGAGCGTTTTCCTTCGCGTGGGTGCCGTACCCAGCTGGAAGGGGCTCCTCAT
>CAXSHQ010000087.1:11004-14861 GCA_964236875.1 uncultured Acidobacteriaceae bacterium
GGGCTGTTTCTTCTGCTGGTAGGCACTTTCGGCGCGGACCTGTTTCTTTCCCGCATATCGTTTATCTTGGTTCTTGCCGGTGGTGTGTGGATGCTGTTTGGTTCAGCCATGTTGCGGGAGATCAGGTTCATTCTGTTCGTTCTTCTGCTGGGGATCCCGTTGCCGGCCGTCGTGTTCAATCAGGTGACGTTCCCACTCCAGCTTTTCGCTTCCCGTGCGGCAAGCGCGTTGCTCCCGCTTTTCGGCGTGCCCGTGCTGCGGGAAGGGAACATCATTCAACTCGCCGACATGCAACTCGAAGTCGCTGAAGCCTGCAGCGGCATTCGGTCCTTGATGAGTTTGTTTACGTTGGCGGTGATCTACGGGCACTTTGTGGAGCGCGGCATCCTGAGACGGGTTGTTCTCGCGTTCGCGAGTGTGCCAATTGCCGTCGCGGCCAATGCCGCGCGGATTGTCGGCACAGGACTATGCGTTCAATATTGGAACCCTGAAAGAGCATCCGGATTTTTTCACGAGTTCTCGGGGTGGCTGATGTTCGTGATTTCGTTCACACTCCTGTACCTCGTCCATAAGGGCATGCAGCTGTTCGGATCGCCAGTGCCAGAGGGCAGGCAATGAAGCCGCCCCACTTTTGGGTATTGACGGCCCTTCTTGCCGCTGCCATGATTCTGCTGCATGCGCGCGGAGACGTCGATTATGTGCCGCCGAGCAAGCCGCTTGATCAGCTGCCAACGGTTGTGGGGGGCTGGGTGGGGCAGGACGTTGCGATCAGCCAGGACGTGCTGGACGTTCTGGGGAAAGGAGTGTTTCTGAACCGGGTCTATCAGCAAGGGCTCCCTGCGGGGAATCGTCCGGTGGAGGTAAGGCCTCAGGGTGTCCCGGTGGGCTTCTTTGTGGCTTATTTCCCGACGCAACGCAGCGGGCAGTCTATTCATTCTCCGCAGAATTGCCTGCCTGGTGCTGGGTGGACCTTCGATTCCAGTGGAGTAACGGAATTTACAGACGCGAACGGAAAGACATTCAGAGTCGGCGACTACATCATCTCCAACGGGAGCGACAGGCAGGAAGTTCTATACTGGTATCAATCTCACGGCCGCAGCATCGCCAACGATTATGTGGCGAAGCTCTACATGCTGACAAACTCGATCCGGTACGGACGGACGGACGCGGCCCTGGTACGTGTAATAACCCCTGTGGAGCGCAACGAAGGCCGGCAAAGTGCACATGAGCGTGTCGTGCTGTTTGCCAGGATGGTAACTCCATTGCTGCCGGCCTACGTTCCAGACTAAACGCACGAAGTGATAAAGGGGCCTGAGAAAGGCGCGGAGACGTCGTGTTAAGGAAGAAGCTGATGCGCAAGAAAATTGCTCCCTCGTTCGGGTATGTCGCTGTAGCAATCGCGCTACCCGTCACACTCGCCTTTATCGGTTGCAAGCGCGATCCCAATGTGCAAAAGCAGAAGTACTTTGAGAGTGGAATGCGGTACGAGAGGGATGGCAAGCTCAAGGAAGCCGTCATCCAGTTCACGAACGCACTCAAGTTCGACAAGAAGTACGCAGACGCCCACTACGAGCTGGCGAAGAGCTATATGGCTTTAAGCATGGGAAATGCCGCCTATCCGGAACTTCTGCGTACCGTGGCGCTTGCGCCCTCGAATGTAAAAGCACGCATCGATCTCGGCAACCTGCAGCTGGCCGGAGGATTGCTTGCCCCGGCCGTTGAGCAGGCAAATGCAGTTCTCGCCGTGGATCCGAACAATGCAGAGGGCTACGCGTTGCTTTCAAACGTAGCTGTAAAAAAAGGCGATCGCGCGCAGGCGAAGGCGCAAATTCAACACGCGTTGCAGATTGATCCGAACCGATCGGAGTTTCACACGGCCTTAGCCATGCTGGAAAGCGCCGATTCACCGACGTCAGGTGCGGCGGAGCAGGAGCTACACAAAGCAATTGCGCTCGACCCTAAGGCTGCGACGGCGCATCTGGTTCTCGCCGAGATGCTCGAGAGAAAAGGAGACGTTGCGGGCGCAGTACAGCAAGACACGGCGGCGGTGCAGAACGATCCCATGAACCTGCGGGCGCGCATCAGCCTCGCGGGTGCCTACCTGCGCGCTGGAGACAAGGCCAAGGCCGAGAAAACGTTGCGACAGGCCACTGAGGACTTCTCTGACACGAAAGAAGGCGCGGAACTGTTGAGCGAGTACTACGGTAACACCGGGCAAATGGAAACTGCGGAGGCCGCCTACGCTGATCTGGTAAATAAACACCCAAGCAGCGTCGCCTTGAAAGTAGCCTACGCTCGCATTCTTGCAATGAGAAACCAGATCGACAAAATGCGATCATTGGCACAGGAACTCAGCAAGAAAAGCGGGAACAACCCCGGAGTACAGATTCTGAACGCCACGCTGTTGATGAAGGACGGCAAACTTAATGAAGCGTTCAACCTGCTGCAGAAAGGCTCCGCGGAGTCACCGGACGATGTGGAGATGCAAACTGCATTCGCCAAAGTGGCTGTACTCAAAGGGGACCTGAGCACAGCGCAGGATGCTTTCCAGAAGGCCATAAAGATCGCACCGGGAAACCTTGACGCCCTTCGAGGCGTAGCACAAATCGCCAACGGCCGCGGCGATGGAGCCCTGCTTTCCCAGGTGGCAAACAATACGATCGCACGTTACCCAGACCTTGCGGACCCTTATTTGTGGCGTGGCACAGCCGAAGCAAACCAGAAGCAGGACGCTGCGGCCGACGCTGATTTTCAGATCGCCCTGAAGAAGGATCCCAATAACGCGTCTGCTCTTCACAATCTGGGGCAGCTTCGCTTCAGGCAGCAGCGAGCTGCGGAAGCCATGCCAATGCTCCAGAAGGCCCTTGAAATCGACCCCAATCTGGTATCTGCCTTGAACCTGTTGGTCAGCTATGATCTGTTTCAAAAACAACCACTCAAGGCGAAAGATCGTATCCAGCAGCAGATTGCAAAATCACCTCTGAATGCCAACTTTTACGGGATGCTGGCGGCCGTAGACGTAAGCACAAAGGATTTCGCCGCCGCTCGAGACAACGCTCAGAAGGCAATGCAGCTTAATCCCTCCGAGCGTCAATTCGTTCAGTCGTACGCCGAATCAGAAGCAGCACTCGGTGAGAACGACCAAGCGATTAAGGTTTGGGAGCAGTGGATCAGCAAACATCCGAACGATGCACCAGCGGCTTCGCTGCTTGGCATGGCTGAGGAAGCCAAGGGTGATCAGGCCAAAGCCATGGATGCCTACAGAAAAGCTTTGCAGCTTGACACTCATCAGGCCCTCGCGGCGAACAATTTGGCATATCTAATGGCAGAAAACGGTCAGAATCTCGACGTCGCGCTCTCCTTTGCGCAAACGGCACGGGAGGGCATGCCCGACTCCCCTAATACAGCCGATACTCTGGCATGGATCTATTACCGGAAGGGGACGTATGCTTCCGCACGTGATCTTCTCGAGGATGCATTGAAAAAGGCTCCGGAGGACACGTCCATCCATTATCATTTGGGGCTCGCTTACAGCAAGCTGGGCGACAAGCCCAAGGCCACTCTCCACCTGAAGAGGGCCGTAGCGTTGGGGACGAATACTCAAATCGCCAAGGATGCGGAGGCGGCACTGGCGCAAGTCAAGTAGTCTTTGTTTCGCGGTGGGTCAACGGAACGGCAGCAGCCGTGTGCGCGGCTGGTTGCCTGATCCCTTGAACAGGCCGAGGCTACAGCTGAAGCTGCTTTCCTCGTATCTGCAATTTTGCTTCAGTTCTGCTTTGAACGGATTGCGGAGACTCTTTCGTCTGTCTAGATCATTTCTCCATAGGGTATAGCTCTTGATTCTTTCCTGGGCTGGG
>CAXSHQ010000088.1:0-14018 GCA_964236875.1 uncultured Acidobacteriaceae bacterium
AATAGCTGCGCTACACTAACTCTTCCAACGGCACAAAAGATCGGGCACTCCACATTGCAGTTCGCGGGAAACCGCGGATCGGGCCTGGGCTGCCAGTGCCGGACACCAGTGAACACCTACTGGAAGAACTTCGAGCCGCGTCTCGGCTTCGCTTTCGCTGCTGATGACAAGACCGTCTTCCGCGGCGGGTACAGCCTGACGTTCTCCCACGGCGGTGCCACTGGCGGCGCCGGGGGCGCGGGTACGGGCACCGGGCAAACCGGCTTCAATACACCGATTTCCTTCACCGACTCCACATCCGGACCGGCTTTCTACCTGAACACAAACCCGGCCTTCTCGGCGCAGAACGCGCGTTATGGCGGGCCGACCTACACACTGCCAGGCACCTCACCTGTCACTGCGGCGACGCAGAGCCTGGGTACGGGCTACTACGTCACGGGTACGGGCGCGTCGGGGGGCACCGGCACTGGAATCAACTATGCCGACCCGTACATCGGCAGCCGCGCGCCGGAGTTTTCCTTCTTCAACTTCGGCATGCAGCGCCAGATTACGCGTGACCTGACGATCTCCGTGGACTACGTCGGCAGCCAGAGCCACTTCATCTCCGGCGCGGGCGGCATTCGCGGTTATTATGCGGGCCAGCTCGATCCGAAATACCTGGTGCTGGGGGCGAACCTGTCCAAGCCGGCCACGGCGGCAAACGTTGCCGCCGCACAGACAGCCTCTGGAATGACCTTGCCAATTCCATACCCTGGCTACACAGCGGCGGCCGCGGTGAACACCAACGCGACCATCGCCCACATGCTGACGTGGAAGCCGCAGTACTCCGGCACATCCGACTTCTGGGGGAACTACGTCGCGAACGGCAACTATAACTCGTTCCAGGTCGCACTCGCGCAGCGCGCTTCGCACGGGGTGACGTTCAATGTGAACTATACGTATTCGCAAAACATCGACGATGCAGGCACGCAGCGCAGTGGATACGACATCCCGGCGAACGTGATTGCCGATGCGCAGTTCCACCCGAAGAACCGCATCGACCGCTCGATCTCCATCAACGACCAGCCGCAGAACCTGAGCATCTATGGCGTCTACACGAGCACCTACGGGAAGCAGAGCTTTGGTGGCAGTCATTTCATCACGCGAGCGCTGCTGAGCGGATGGCAGACCTCACTGATCTTCCAGTACAGTTCCGGGCTTCCGCTCGCGATCGTGGCAACGTGCCAGTCGACGCAGAATGTGGGCCAGGGAACGTGCATGCCGGACGTGAATCCGAACTTCCGTGGGGATGTGCGCGTGAACGGCAAGTGGGGCGAAGGCATTACGGCAGCGACGCTCGGCTCGAAGAGCTATCTGATGGGCTCGGGAACAGCGGCGCTCGGCACCACGCCGGGCAATGGCACCGGCAATGTCGTCTGCAGCGCGTCCACTGGAGCGTTCTGCAACTCGGCAGCGTACAGCATCGGTGATGCACCGCGTTTCCCCTACGGGCTGCGCAGCATGGCAACTACCGTTTGAACATGGCTTTGCGCCGCACCTTCTCCATGACGGACCGGCTGAGGTTCATCTTCGGTGTCGATGGCGCGAACCTCACCAACCACACCACCTTCGGCAATAACGCCGGCAACAACCAGATCAACGTCAACGTGAACAGCTCTTCGTTCGGCACACTGAATTTCGCGAGTGCTGACCCACGCGACTTCCAGTTCTCTGGCCGCATTCAGTTCTAGGCGTCGCGAGGCTCAACTAACGACGATGCTCTCAGGCAGTGAGCGAAGGTTCACCGGCTGAGGGCATTTGTTCATCCAGGAACGCGAGAGCAGGAGAGACGCGAGAAGAGGGAGGCCCGCAAGGCGATCCTCAACAGGCTTGCGGCTTGTCACCGGCGTCAAGTAGCCCATGCGCTGCCGGCGGTGTAATCGGCAAGCAGCCTGGAGAGGTGGGCTCGGTCTTCTGCGTGGCGGGGATCGGCGGCTACGTTGGTGTTCCAGGGGATCGGCGAGCGAATCGAGAAGCATGGCATCGGCAGGCCCGCGCTTGCCGTACTCGGCGTAGCGCCAGCGCTCGGTGCGGATGGCGGCGCCATGGATCGTAGTGCCGTCCTCGCTCCAGATGCTGAAGGCGGGATGCTCCCACGCTACGCGGGGATTTTGAAGCAGCGGCACCATGCTGTAGCCTTCAATCTGTGCTGGAACCTCCAGGCCGGCGAGCTCGGCTACGGTGCGGTACACGTTGAGTGATTGCACGATGCGTGTGCACGAGCGCCCGTTTCCTGCCGCGCCGGGCATGTGGATGATCAGCGGGACGCGCGTTCCGGGCTCGAAGAGTGAGCCGGCCTTGGACCACTTGCCCTTTTCGCCGAGCTGGTAGCCATGGTCGACGACGAACACGATGAGCGTGTTGTCACGGAGGCCTAGCTTGTCAAGTTCGTCGACGACGCGGCCAAGGTTGTAGTCGGCCCAGGAGATGGAGGCGAGATAGGCGCGGATGAGCTGGCGGGCTTCTTCCGTAGACGCGCCGCGGCCGATGAAGAGGTCGGCATTGCGCATGCGGATGGAGCCTTGCGGAAAGCCGGTGGGCACCACGGGCCAGTCGGCGAAGTCGGGCGGCAGGGTGATGGAGGACGGGTCGTACAGGTCATAGAAGCGCTGTGGCGCTTCCGGCGGGCTGTGGGGTTTGGAGAAACCGCAGCCGATAAAGAACGGCTTATCCTTGTTCTCACGCAGGTACTTGATGGCGAGATCCGTGACCATGCCGTCGCCGGATCTGCTTTCGTCGCCTTCCAAAACCAACAACTGGTCGGAGTGCCCGGCGCGCTCGGTGTCCTGCGGCAGGGTGGGCAGAACGCCATCCGGGCGCGGGATGAGCGCCTTGGGAATTTCCAGCTTCTTCTCGGTTGCCGTCGGATGCAGTAACTCCACGTCGCCGAAGAAGTCGGTCCACGCGGTCGGATCGTCAAGACCGGCGTGGAAGAGTTTGCCCGCGCGCAGGGTGGTGTAGCCGTGCTCTCTGAAGAGGTGCGGCAGGGTCATCCAGTCGGGATGAAGCTGCTTCAAGCCGTCTCGATTGCCGAGGACGCGCGTGGTGAGCGGCGGACGTCCGCTGAACATCGAAGACCGCGATGGATTGCAGAGAGGGAACTGGCAGAAGTTGCGGTCGAAGCGCACGCCGTGCGCGGCGAGCTTATCGATGTTAGGACTGTGCACGTGGAAGCGGCTGTTGTAGCAGCCAAGCTCCACGCGCATGTCATCGGACATAAGGAAAAGCACGTTCAGCGGACGCTTGCGCGCGTGCACCGCGGGCGCCCCGGGCTTTTCGGTGGCAGCGGCAGCGGGAAGCGCCGAAGCCAATGCTGCTCCCGCGGCGCCAGTTAGAAAGTTGCGGCGCGAAGGTTGAGCAGCTTTCCTCCCGCTGGCAAGTGCTTCTTCTTTTCGCTTCACAGGGACCCTTCGCCGTAAACGGGACAACGGGAAGAGATATTCTTCTTCCCGTTAGGAGGAGAGCGTTGCAGGGCGATCTAGAACTCGATACGTCCCAGGAACTGGAACCTGCGTGCCTGGTTGGCCTGCGTGGTGTATGTTCCGAACGCGCACCCGCTTTGGGGTGTATTGGTCGTGCTTACAGCGCAGCCGGAGCTCAGAGTGGAGTTGTTAGCGCCGAAGTAGGGACGGTTCGGCAGGTTGAACACGTCGGCCTCGAACAACAGCCGTACATTTTCATAGAGCTTGAAGCGCTTCTGCACGTTGGCGTCGATGTTGGCGATGTGCGGCGCGAAGAGCCCGTAGGGCGCATTGCGCGGTGCATTGCCATAGGTATAGGCGGTGGGGTTAGTGAACGCTGTAGGCGTAATCACCTGGGTGTTCCGGGCCTGGTCCTGGGTGTGCGGCCTCACACCGGTCGATGCCTGTCCCGTGAAGCCGGCGGCGAGATTCGGATAGCAGGATGCATCGATAATGCCGCCGCCGGTGCAGACGCCCGAGAAAGACAGCGGAGCCCCTGAAGACCCGGTCACGATCGCGTTCACTTTGAAGTCGCCCACGGCTGCGCGGATAAAAGGGTTCGACGGGTTCCAGTGCTTGCCTTCACCGAACGGCAGGTAGTAGCCGACGGTAGACTGCACGACGTGGCGACGATACAGACTGCCGATCGTGTACTCGAGATACAGCGCCCCCGGCTGGCGGAGTCCGGCGAGATCGTCCATTTCCTTGGAGAACGTATAGTTCACCATGAACGTGACGTCTTTGGCGGAGCGCCGATTGAACGTGACTTGCAGCGAGTTGTAGGAGCTCTTGCCCACGTCACGCCAGGGGTTGGAAATGGCGTTGTACTGCGGATACGGACGTAGCGCCTGCGCTACTGTGCCGGTGAAGTTCGGAAACGGTGTGCTGACGGTCACGCCTAGCGCCGCTGCCTGCGCCTGGGTGGTTGTATTCAGTGTTTGGGTCAGCAGACCGCCCAAGACCAGGTTCTGCACCGGAATCTGGTTGGTGAACTGGTCGGCCAGGCCGGCGCCAGGCAGATAGCGTCCCACGCTTCCGCTGTACGCCACGCTCATCGTCGTGTTTTGCGTAAAGGCATACTGCACATTCAGGAAGAAGTTCTGGTACTGCGGCGGCTGCCCATCGCGGAGCTTGTCTGTGTAGGAGGGCGATGTCGCCGTTCCCGGGCCCGCGCCGATTGCGGCAGCGCCCGGAGAGGTTGCAGAGATGAAGCCGATGCCGTAGCTCGGGTTGAAGAAGGGCGGCGTCAGGACGTTGCCCGGGACACCTGCATCCCAGAAATACGCGGGCTGACCGGTCACCGTACTGCTGGCCGCCCCGGCGTTGTTGAAGCCGAGTTGGCTGAGGCCTTGGCGTCCGTTGGTGCGACCGCCCACCGAGCCCGCGTGGGCATACAGGATGCCGTACGCGCCGCGGAGAACGAGCTTGTCCGAGAGCTTCTGCGCAAAGCCGATGCGCGGACCAAACAGGCCGTAGTGGACGTTCACCGGTGTGCGGCAGTTGCAGTTGTAGGAGTGGCCGTAGCCGGAGAAGGTGAGACCGCCGAGGCGTCCACCGGCGACGGTATTCACGGCGTTCGGATCGAAGAAGCTCTGGCGATCGAGCACTTCCTTGAAGGGCTCCCAAACGTCATAGCGGACGCCGAAGTTGACGGTAAGGTTCGGCGTCACCTTGATGTTGTCCTGGAAGTAGCCGGCATGTGTCTTGTACCGGGCCCCGGTTTCAGCCACCGAGTTGAAGGTCACGCTGCTGCTCGCAACGCCGCCGAGCAGATAGCTCGCGTACGAGTTGCCGGTCGATGTGTTGAGGGCGGCATTGTTCGAGCCCGCGCCGCCGTTGAAATTAGCGGTCTGGTCCGGGTTGAAGGTGAAGGTGGCCAGAGAACCAGTCTGCGGGTTGTTGAAGTTGTCCTGCAGCGCCTGCCATTGGTAGCCGAACGTCATCTGGTGGCGGCCCTTGGTGACAAGGAGATTGTCCTGCGCCGTGTAGCTGGATTGGGCTTCTGTGTTGATATGGGCGTTGGTGCCGCCCCAGGCGACCGGCACGTTGTTGCCGCTGAAAGAAACGTCAGGGAAGGCCGTGCTCGCGATACCCGGAGGCAAGCCGGTAAGGCCCGCCTTGGAGGGATAGTTTCCGTTCGCGCTCAAGCTGCCCAGCGGAACGAACAGGCGATTGAAGCCGAAGCCGAAGTCGTTCACGATCCAGGGCTTGATGGTCCATTGGTGATGCAGCTGCGTCAGTGTGGAGTACTCCACGACGTCGCGCGCGGCCGTGTAGGGCGGCGGCAAAGCCGATTGTGTCGTCAGCGTGCCGGCTGCGAGACTGCCGGTCAACGGATTAATGTATTTGCCGCGCGTGAATATCCCGGACAAGCGCTGCTTCTGCGAGAGTACGTAGTCCACCTTCGCCGTGCCGCTGTCGTTGTTCACCTTGTCGGGCAGCGATGAACTGTAGTTGGCTGAGATACTGCCGTTGATCGGTGCCGGCAGGTACGACTGCAGGGACTTCGCGGCGGCTGGGTGGGATCACGTTCAGCACGCCGTTATAGGAAAACTGCGGCCGGCTGGTGCAGGCGCCGCTGGAGTTTACGGTGAGGCAGACAGTGGGATCGTAGATGGGTTGAAACCCGGAGGCGCTGAAGTCGCCGTTGCGCTCGGCCAGCGTTGGAACGTTCTGCAGCAGCGGCAGCGTCGCCGACGAGTAGCGGTAGCCCTCGTAGTTCGCGAAGAAGAAGAGCTTTTCCTTGAGAACCGGACCGCCTATGGTGCCGCCGAAGCTGTTCTGGTGCTCGGGGAGCCGCTGGAAGTTGCTCGTGAAGAACGGCTTTGCATCCAGCACTGTATTGCGGAAGATTTCAAACACGTTGCCATGGAACTTGTTTGCGCCGGACTTGATGATGAAGTTGGAGACACCCTGTCCTTCGTAGGTCGCTTCCGATCCTGTCACGGCCACCTGAAACTGCTCGACCGCTTCCACCGAGATGCCGAACGCCAGGTTGCGCGTGTCGCTTTCCGTGCCCGCGCTTGTCAGCGGCAGACCTTCGACATAGGTCTCGTTCTGATAGGTTTGGCCGCCGTTGAAGGAGGCAGTCGACGGGCCAGCCGCCTGCGTGCTGAAGCTGTTCACTCCGACGGCGAGACCGATGAACGATGTCGGATCGCGCGCGGATTTGTTCTGTGACAGCGGAAGCGAATCAAATGTTTCGTTGTCGATGTTCGAGCCCAGGCGTAGATCCTCGGTCTGCAGAGCCCCCTGCTCGCCCGTCACCGTAACTTCGGTGGACGCGGTCACGGAAAGCTTTACATTGACGGCGACCGCCGCCAGCGCATCCACGATGACGTTCTTTTCAGTCACCGCAGCGAAACTCGCCGCGCTGAACGTGACGGTGTAGTCGCCCGGGGGCAACAGGGGGGCGACGAAATGTCCTGCTCCGTTGGTGACGAACTCGCTGGTGACGCCGGTCTGCGTGCTGGTGACGGTCACCTTTGCACCCGGCAGCAGCCCGCCCGAGGCGTCGGTCACGGTGCCCTGAATGGATCCCGTGCCGCTGGTCTGGCAGATGGCTGCCGCGGAAAATAGAAGCAGAGAAAAAGCCATCACCGCGCGGAGCACGGCAGCGAAGCTGCCACGGATGTGTTGTGAGACATTCGCCAACGAACCTTGGGTATGCTGCCTGTGTGTTGCCGTCGCCATCGAGTACCTCCTGCCAAAAGCCCCGACGTGCAAAGACTCCGCGGCCGCTTGGAAGACAGAATGTGTGTTGCGCGGAATTATTCCCAGCCGTTTAACCGATTGTCAACAGGAAAATAATTTCCTCTTTGACATTCCGCACGCAGCGCAAGAGCAGTGCGGCGGAACGGCCCGGGTAGCGGGCCTATGGGTTGGGTTGCGTGAAGAGCCTGTCGTAGTCTCGCCAGTGTGCGTTCATGACCGCGACTTTGTGTCGCAACTGAGCAGCAAGGTTGGGTCCCAGCCGCATTACGGTCTCTTCCTGCGGTGTAGCCGCCATGTCGAGGAGCGGTGAAGGTGCGCTCTCCAGCAGGTGCGCGAGATGCAGCGCCGTATCGATCTCCTTGCGCGCGATCTCCATCAGGTCGGTGCGGTCCCAGGAAGACTGCGTGCCCAGCACCGGGTCGACTTCCACCGCTGTACCCACTGCCTTCGCCCGATCGAGCTGCGCCTGGTAGGCCACCATGTTTTCGGCCGATTGAAGAAGATCCATGACCGCTTCCAGTCGCATGGCCATGCTTTCCCACTGCGCCTTTGCGGTCGCATCGCTGGCTCCAGAGCGAATACGCTGCACCGCAGCCAGGGCGCGCTGCATGCAAGGTAGGGCCAGCTCCGTGGTGCGCTGAAAGAGCAGGTGCGCCCCCCAGCCTTCATACATGCGCATGGCCTGGCTGTCCGCGAGGTTCCCGGCCTGTTCCTCACCCTTTGCCTGGAAGAGGAAGGCACGGTAATCCCTCTTTTCATCCTCCGTGAGCTCGCCGGGGAAGGGCACCATCGGCCGGCTGATCCAACGATTGAGCACGTGCCCCATGCGCAGCATGTCGCCGAAGTTCAGCGTGTCCAAATACAGTTGAGCGTCGCTGAGTGCGAGCCACGCTTCGACCAGATCGTCTGCATGCGCCTCCCCAACCTCTCCGACGGCAAACGAACGCAGTGCGGTGAGGCGCTCACCAGGAGTCTTCGGAGAAGCCGTGCGCACAGATTTCAGCAGCCGATACGCGAAGTCGACGGATGGCTTGTCACCGAAATCGATCAGGAGGCCATCAGGAAACTTCCCTCCAAGATTCCAGAAGGGGCTCGCCGCACGCAGCGGCGGCACGACGACGCCGATGACGGGGTAGAAGGTGCCATTGCCCGCCCGCACCACCGTAGTTCCACGAAACGGGTGATTGTTCGGCCCTTCACGGCCCTCCACTGCGAGGCCCGGAGGAAGTTGGCGAACGATCTCGCGCAACGTGTCAGGCGAGAACGTCGGCACCATCCACTGGCGTGCCTCGATCGCGCGAAGATTGATCCTGATTGCGTGGCCGCTGGCCGCGGCAGCTTGCTGCGCGTTGATGACAAAGCCGGCAACGCGGTCGGAAAGCGGCCGGTTCTTGTACCGGCTGTTGCCGTTGGAGCCTGGGTAGAGGGAGGGCGCCCAGTCGAAGCCGGAGCCTGCGTCGGTGGTCACCCAGTTGAACTGTTCGACTTCGGGACAAACCTTCAGCAGCGCCTGCACAGCGTCACGGTACATGCGTAAAGCCTGCGGGTCGTCGACATTGGGCGCGAAGTAAGGCTTGCGCGAGCGATTCGGCTGGTCGATGCGGGGGCCGCGCAGATCAGGGAACGCAGCAAAGAAACTCTCCGGCATCACGGCGGGCTCGTTTGCGCTCCACACTCCTTTGAGCCCGAGCGTGCGCAGGACCTCGCACCGCTTCCCAAGTACGCCCGTAACATTCGCAGCGTAGGTTTTGTCGACGTACGGCGCAACATCGCTTGGCGGAAAGATGGTGAGCAGGCCAGCGTGATGAGCGAACCACGCGGGGTAAGGATCAGCGGCATCCAACTGCCACGTGGCCAGGGGAAGCCCTTCCGTCACGGCCATGTGAGTCGCGCCGAGCTCCTTGGCCAGCCTTGCTCTGTGCTCGAACTCGGCAAGGTCCATGGGAGCTGTGCGTTGCGCGTGCAAACGGTGTCCAGCCGTACTCCACGCTGCGATGGCGAGCAGACACAAAACCAGATGCCGAGCGTAGCTGTGAGGGTGTTTCAACCTCGACGCGGGGGCAGACCGCAGTGTCAAAGTGCACGCAGAAATCATTCCACACCTTCTTCCAGGCGCCATCATCAAGGCATAGTAAGTTCGAACATCAGCTCGCGCCACTCACGCAGCATCGCGAGCCTTGCCTTTGTACGCACTGGAAAGCATAGCGCGCTCGGTGAGAGCACGAGCCACGGCCCATTCTGCCGGTCAACAAGCGAATCATTGAGCGGCCGGAGAGCGGCCGGAGCCTACTGCTCCCCAGCCGCTCGACGACGGCTGAGCAGGTCTACTGCACCACCATGGTCACGACGGCGGTGTGGGTGAGGCCGCCACCCGTCGCCGTCACCGTGATGCTGCTGGTGCCCGCGGGTGTGCTCTGCGGCGTCACAGTGGCTGCCTTGCCTCCGCAGCCTGTGACCAGGGTTGCTGCCGAGAGCAGGAACAGCGCAGCCATCGGCAGGCCGATGCGCGAGAGCAGGTTGCGTTTGCGCCGGCTCACCAGCAGCAGCGGAAGTCCCAGGACCGCTAGCAGGACTCCGGCCTCAGCTTCCGAGCCGGAACCGAGGAAGCCGCCATGCACACTGGCCGAGCCGGTGAACGCGGTGACGGTAAGCGTGGTGCTGCCGGTGGCGCTGAGGGTTGTCGGCGCGAAGCTGCAGGTGCTGAACGCCGGCAGGCCGCTGGTGCATGCAAAGCTCACCGTGGAGCTGAAGCCGTTGCTCATCGTGACGCTCAGCGGAACACTTTGCGAGGGCGTCTGACGGCTGAGGGTTACGGTCGCGTTCGAAAGGGACAGGCTGAAGTCGGCCACCGGAGCGGCCGTCACCGCGACTGTAACTGCGTTGGATGTTGCCGTGGGGTAAACACCGCCGCCGGTGTAGACCGCGGTGATGGGGTGAGAGGTAGTGGAGAGTGTCGCGGTGGTGTACTTCGCCGTGCCGGAGCTCACAGTTGCGGAGCCGATCTGCGTGCCTCCATCCAGGAAGTTGACCGGTCCCGCAGGTGCTGTGGCAGAGTTGCCGGTGACGGTGGCCGTGAACGTCACCGACGTTCCCGCAACGACGCTGGTGGCGGAAGCGCCGAACGTGACAGAGGCCACTGCTGCTGCTCCGGTGCCGATGAGTGCGATGGTTTGCGTGCTCGTGATGTCGCTATCGGTAAGGACGACCGTACCCGGCACGGCACCGGTTGCAATGGGCGCAAAGCTGATCGTGATCGTGCAGCTCGTGTTGGCAGCGACCGACATACCGCAGGTGTTGGTCTGCAAGAAGTTCGCGCTCGCTACGATGCTCGTGATGCTGATCGCGGCTGCGCCCTTGTTGGTGACGGTCACCATCTGCGAGGCCGACGTGACGCCCACCACCGTGGACGCGAAGGTCAGGCTGGTCGCAGAGAAGGTGAGGCTTGGGGTGGGCTGCGGCACGGTGATGTACCCGATCTCGCCATCGTGATCGGAAGTGCGATTCGGCGTGGTGGCATCGTTGCGGCCCACGACGGGGAAGTCGGCGTTCAGATGAACCGGGATCACCTTGGTGATGGACGCGAGGTCCTGCGTGACAAGGAAGTGCGTGATGCTCTGCGCGTTGCCGACGTACACATAGGTGTACGTGCCGGTGGAAACGTCGGTAGGCAGTAGGTCCTTGAGCGTGGGAGAGACAAGGCCGGCCGTGCCGGCGACGACATCGGCACTGGCAGGCGCGGGATTGCCGGTGATGACGCCCATGGAATCCACTAGGCCGTCGTTGAACTCGAATGCGTTGTAGTCGCCCACAGAAATAACATGCTCGCCCGCGGACTGGTAGCTCTGGATCAGCTTGGCGAGATACTCCGCCTGGGCTTCGCGCTTGAGACGGATCGTTGCGCCGCTGGTGGTGTTGTCAGTGACATTGTTAAGCGACCGCAGGTGGTTGACGATCACGGTGAGCGGGTAGTCGGTGGTGCCGGTGCGCTTGAGACCGGCATGGAGCACCAGCGGCGGACGGTCGTTGAGTGTGGCCTGGGCTCCGGCGGCGTTGGTGAAGGTGGCGGTCTTACCGATCTGGTCGACGCTTACCACGTTGACCTTCGCAGGTTTCACAAGGAAGCCCACGCTGATGCCGCTGGTATCGTTGCCGATCTGCAGATAGGGCGCGTACGCGGGATCGGTCTGCTTGGCAGCCACAGCGTCCGCGCTGATCTGGCTGGCGAGCTTGGTCAACGTGTCGAGGTTCTCCATCTCCTCGAGCGCCATGATGTCGGGCGTGCCGAACACATTGCGGATGGCCAACGAAGCCTTTTGCAGACGGCGGTTGTATGCGTCGGTGGTGATCACAACGGCGCCGGCTGTGTCCTTTACGTCGTTATAGAAGCGCTCCATGTTGAGCTCGGCCATCGTGACCTGTCCCGCGGCAGAGGGCGCCGCTGCGGTAGTCGCAGTGCCGCCGCTGATCGTGGGGCTGTTGCTGCCGTCCAGCAGAACGGTCTGCGTGCCGCTCGAGAAATCGATGATGCCGGTGACGCCCGCCAGCACGGTACTGCTGGTCAGGTCGAGAGCGGCAGGCCGGCCCTTCATGCCGAGCGAGTCGATCTGGAAAACTTCCGGATTGTCGTCAAAGCGCGGGATGGTGGTTGGCTGACTGGCTGTCAGACTGTCCAGCACTTCAAGTCCTGGCTCGCGCGCCGGGCGGGTGACGCCCGTGACGGTGCCCCAGAAGATCCCGTTGGAGACATAGGTCTCGGTGGACTCCGTGAAGCTGCCGTCTGTGCCCTCGGTTGTGGTGAGGCTGGGCACCGCAACGCGCATCGACTGCATGCGATAGAGCTGGCTAAAGCCGCCCGTGGGACTCGGCAGGGCAGTGGTGAGCGTGACCGCAGTGGGCGGGGTGTTGGCAGTGCTCAGCGTCTGCACGCCGGTGGGGCTATCGATCTCCACGTTGGGGAACGCCGTGGAACTGCCGGTGTACACATTCACTTTGCCGGTGAACGAAAGCTCAGTGCCGATCACAGCGGTCGCTGGTACGTTGCCGGAACCGGTGTACACGTAAACGCCTTCTGAGGTGGTGGGATCGGCGTCGGCATCCCTGTCGCGAGCCTGCAGGAAGAAGCCGCTGCTCTTAACGCCGGTGACGATGCCGGAAACGGTGACTGACACGCCGTTGTAGGTGGACGCGGAACCCTGAATGGTGTGGATGGCAACGGCCCCCGCAGCGGGCGCCACGGTAAGGCTCGCTGTGCTCGAGGCAGACCGCAACTGGGCGTCCTTCGCGCTGACCGTCACGGTGTAGGAGCCCGTGGCCACGGTCGTCGCGATTGGGAACGAGAGGCTGTATGTTCCGTCGTTGGCAGTGGTGTCGCCGTTCGTGCCGTCGTCGTAGAGAATGGCCGTCGAGGAGCCGTTCAGTGCGCTCAGGTCCGCCGTTACGTTGACACCGGAAGACGACGGGGACGTGCCGGGCGTCACTGCGGCGGTGAACAGGGCACTGTTGCCCAGGTTTACGGTGGCGGGCGAGACGGCGGCCTTCACCACGAGCGCGGTGGATGTGGAGCCGCAGGGCGTGAAGGTGGAAGAGCTATTCCGTGGTGTGGGTGTAGCGAGAGTGAAGTCGGCGTTGTTGTCGTCGGTGTCGGTGCACGGATTCGTGCGGACGCCGGCCAGCGAAGTTGTCGGGGCCGGAGCGTACTTGCTGCCCTCAAAGCAAGCCGCTGTGCTGCCATAGCCCACATAATCGACAACATTGGTGGTGGGGCAGGTTCCCGAAAGGGTGACGGTGGAACTGGTCAGGTAAACGCGCCCGGCGGTGGCGCTCAGAGCCAGCGTGCTGGTCGTCAGGTCGCCTGTGCTGGGCAGGGCCGCGCCGGTGGCGCTAGCCGTCGCCTGCACCAGAAACCGCTGGCCCGGCGCGAGGGTAACGGACGGGAGCGAGATGATCGCGCTGGCGCTTGTCCCTGTCGCTGAAATGTACTGCAGCGCGAAGCCGTTGAGGTTCACGTTCGTGGAGCCGAGATTGAACAGCTCGACGTAGTCGGCGTTGTAGCTCGCGCCGCTGTTGCCGCCAGCTGTGTAGAGCTGGCTGATGACCACGCTGGTAGACCCTGCCCAGGACGGCAAGCAGGGAAGCAGCAGGAACAGCAAAGCCGAAAGGAGGCCGAACGAGCGGGCAGGGAAGCGGGAACTCTGCATAGTACGAGGGTAACTGAGCGACGCGCCGCACTGGTTTCGAGGATGTGAAGAAATGGGACGGGCCGTGAAGGCGGCAGCGTTCGACGCGCAAGCGAAAGGCTCCCTTTCAGGAGCCCTTTTTCTACAAAGTGTGATGGTGGAGGCGGCGGGAGTCGAACCCGCGTCCGAAACTACCGACAACAGAGAGCTTTCATGCTTTTCCCGGGTTCATCTTTGTCTCGTGGCCGGAGCTTAGAACGGGCGAAGATGCGCCGGCCACCAGCCTGGTCGATCTCGTCCTTGGCGTACAGGCGGAACCCCGCGGACCAGCCTACTGTGCGACGCTTCTCTCAAGCCCGTAGGCGAAGCCCGAGGAAGCGGCTACTTAATTCAATTAAGCAGCAAGCGCGAATTGAGGTTCGGCACTTATGGTTTTGTGAGCGATTACGGGTGTCCACACCCCGGCATGCCTCTCTGCCATAAGCAATCCCGTCGAAGCCGTGACGCCCCCATTGTGGAGTTGGCCCAACATTGCGTTGTGGCGCTGCAAAGAACTATAGCCATTATAGATGCCGGGCGGTGACCATCGACTCGCCGGCACGTCCAAGCAAAAAAGACGCCACGAACA
>CAXSHQ010000088.1:14028-14776 GCA_964236875.1 uncultured Acidobacteriaceae bacterium
TCCGTGGCGGGAGGCCAGTGACGCAACTTGCTCCCGGACGGACTGCTAAGGTGTCCGGGTGAACCGTACGATGATGCCGCGACTGCAGCGCTTCATCGATGACTTACTGTAGCACGAAGTTCCGCGTCTACGCAAAATAATATTTTCGCTACTCCGTCAGCACCTCGTTGAGACGCCGTGCCATATTTAGATCACGTTCCGTGATGCCGCCGGCGTCGTGCGTTACCAAGCCCAGCGTAACTCGGCTGTAGCGCATGTCGATGTCCGGATGATGCCCGGCCTCTTCGGCTAGCTCCGCCACGCGGTTCACAAAAATCATCGCCTGCACAAAATCGGCGAAGGTCCAGTGCCGCACGATCCTGCCGCCCTCCCGGCTGATTTCCAAGCGCCATTCCGGCAGGTCATGGAGAGCCAGCTCTACGTCCGCCACACTTATCGCCTTCATTCTGCAGCCTCCTGCTTCTGCTTGCGGGCCGAAACCCAACCGGGCTTGGTCGTCTGCCGGCTGCGGCCCAGTGCAAGCGAATCGGCCGGCACGTCGTCCGTGATGCACGAACCCGCCGCCACATAGGAGTCGTCGCCCAGCGTCAGGGGCGCGACGAGCGTCGAATCCGAGCCGACGAACACCCGCTCGCCGATGGTGGTCCGGTGCTTGTGCGTGCCATCGTAGTTGCACGTGATCACGCCCGCGCCCACGTTCGTGCCCGCACCGATGACTGCATCGCCCAGGTAGCTCAGGTGGTTGGCC
>CAXSHQ010000089.1:0-662 GCA_964236875.1 uncultured Acidobacteriaceae bacterium
CGATGAGTCGCCGCCCCGCTGCGGCGCGTAGTATCCCAGCGCATACTGCGTGCGCAGGTCATCCGACACATGCGCAAACGCCGGCGCCAGGTCGTGTTTGTTCTCCACGTAGTAGTACTTGCCGCCCGTATCGTTCGCCAGGCCGATCAGCGCATGCTCGCCGCCCACGTTGCGCCCCGCATCCGCAAAGATCGGCACCACGATGAGCGCGTACACCATCGCGCCCGCACGCTGCGCCTGCTCCAGCGCCGAATCATAGCTGCCGTGGCGCGTCGTGTTCTCGCCATCGGTGATCATCACCACCACGCGCCGCTGCCCAGGCTTTTGCGGAGCCTGCTGCAGCCGTTCGCTCGCCAGGTACAACGCGTCATACATCGCCGTCGCATCCCCGCGCTGAATCCGCCCCAGGCCGCTTTCCACCTGATGCACATCGCTCGTGAAGCTCACCAGCTCATTCACATACTCCGAAAAGCTCATCAGGTCGATCAGGTCCTGCGGCCGCACCAGTGTCTTCACGAAGCTTTTCGCAGCCTCGCGCTCCAGGTGCTCGTCGCTCCACACGCTGCCGCTTGAATCGATCGCCAGCACAACCGCCAGCGGCGAGGCCGACTCCTTGTCGAAGACCGCGACCCGCTCGGCGGGGGGACGCAGCACCGGGTCGC
>CAXSHQ010000089.1:672-9612 GCA_964236875.1 uncultured Acidobacteriaceae bacterium
CGATCCGTTGCGGCTTGCTGTCTTCCGCCAGCTCGAAATCGTTCACCGTCAACCCGGCTACCGGCGCATTGTGCTCGTCGGTCACATTCAGCGCGAGCGTCACCAGCCGGCTTTCCACCCGGATCGTCGGCATCTGGGCCGCCACATCCGCCGGCCTGCGCTCGATCGGTGCAGGCGCCTGCTGGGCGGAAGCGCTAAGCCACACGCCTGACGCAAGCACCAACCCAGCGACACCCAGACACCTCACAGCCCCACCTCAGCCGCCATCTCGGGAAACGGCTCGCCATCGGCCCACACCGCGCCGTCCACAAACTGTTCGCGCTTCCAGATCGGCACCGTCTTCTTCAGTGTGTCGATCACCAACCGGCACGCATCGAACGCCGCCCCGCGGTGCGCTGAAGCCACCCCGATCCACACGCTCGTCTCGCCCACAACGAGCCTGCCCAGCCGATGCACGATCGTGATCTCGCGCACCGCATGCCGCTCCAGCGCCTGCGCCCGTAGCGAGCCCATCTCCTTCAGCGCCATCTCTTCATACGCTTCGTAGTCCAGGTGCAGCGTCTCGCGCCCCCGGGTGTTGTTGCGCACGATCCCGTCGAACACCACCACCGCCCCGTCGCTACCGTCCTTCAACTCCGCCAGCAGGCGCTCGCCATCGATCCGCTCCCACACAATCGCAACGCGCCCACCCGCCGCTGCGTCAGAGCCCCCACTCACCGGCGGCAGAATCGCCACTTCATCACCTTCGCAAAGCACGTGATCGCGCGGCGCATACTCCTGGTTCACCGCCACCGCTGCCGAGCGCAGGCTGCTTTCGCTGGTACCTTCGTCTGTCAGAAGCCGCAGCACGCCCCGCACCGTCTCCCCAGCCGGCAGCTCCACCTCCCGCCCACCAGCGGGGAACATCGCCTTCCACGGCCCGAACGACATCAACCGCACCCGCATGCTGTTGGGACGCATCGCCTAAGAATACGTGAGGCTCGATCCGCATGCCGATACACGGGCACCCTATACCAGCAGTCTCAGATGTAGCGCTCAACTGAGGTGTCATCCTGAGCGTAGCGAAGAATCCCCGTATTCCGCCGGCAGCAGCACAAAAGCCTCAGGCCACCCGACTCACTTCTTCCTAGCCGGTTTTTGAAGTCGTCTTCCTCCCCGCACCCTTCTTCCCGGTTGACTTCTTCGCCGTCGACTGCTTCCCAGCCCCCTTCTCCCCCGCGGTGTCCCCCTGCGCCGCATGGTACTGCTCCAGCAATGCGTGCCCCCTATCCGCAAGCTTCTTCGCATCGGCCATGGTCTTGGGCACGGGCTCGCCCCACGCATGCGCGCTCAGCGCCAGCCGAGTCGGCTCGCCCTTATCGTCCACCATCGGCCCCCGCGGATGCGTGAAGTGCCGCCGCAGGAACGATCCCTTCCGCATCATCTTCTCCGGCGTGTCCGCGGCTCCACGCACGCCGGGACGTAGGTGCGAGCCTTCCGACTGCGCGAAAAACGCCATGCCCTTCGCCGTCAACCCACCCTGCGGGTCTTTGCCCGCCTTCGGCATGCTCTTGGGAGCGCTCTTCTTCGCTGCTGCCGTGCTG
Source organism: uncultured Acidobacteriaceae bacterium (assembly GCA_964236875.1). Lineage (GTDB taxonomy): Bacteria > Acidobacteriota > Terriglobia > Terriglobales > Acidobacteriaceae > Granulicella. Next base: position 2,256 of record CAXSHQ010000089.1, read on the forward strand.
CTGCCAGCCGCCTTGCGTGCACTCTTCTTCCCTGCCGTCGTCGCCGCCTTCTTGATTGCCATAATGCTCCTCATGTCCTGAGAGCCACGGCGCTCCACTCCGTGTTGCATCGCGCCCAACCAGCTGCTTTTCACCTGAAGCAAACTGGGCGCTCTACGCTATACTTTCGGCAAGTTCCCCGGGCCAAAGGTTTTGCATGCATATCGATTTGAAAGAGGAAAAAGTCTTGCTCAAAGGCTTTCGCGACTTCATTCTGCGCGGCAATGTCATGGATCTCGCGGTTGCCGTGATCATCGGCGGTGCCTTCACCGCTATCGTGACGTCGCTGACCGCGAACATCATCAACCCACTGCTCGGCGCCATCGTCGGCAAGCCCAACTTCGACTACCTGGTCGCCGATATCCACGGCGGCAAAATCCAGTACGGCGCCTTCCTCACCGCGATCGTCAACTTCCTGCTGATCGCCGCAGTTGTCTACTTCTTCCTCGTCGTTCCCACGCAATACCTGCTCAAGCGGTTCAACCCGCCCCAGGCCGAGCCGCCCTCCACGCGTGCCTGCCCCCAGTGCTTTGGCGAGATCCCCCTAGCCGCTACGCGCTGCAAGTTCTGCACGCAGCCCGTCCCGGCCTTCACCGTCTGATCGAATACTTTCGTGTGTAGCGTCTCCGGAAAACCATTGTCATCCTGAGCGAAGCGAAGAGCCTGCCCTGAACGAAGTGAATGGGATCTGCTTTCCGCCCAGCGCACCACTACACTCCATCGAAGCACCGACAGCTTGTTAGGAGCTCCCCATGCCTCGTCTGCGCACGGCCGTGTCCTTTGTGTCTCTACTCGCTTTTGTCGCACTCCAGGCCCAGCAGCCGATGCCGCCAGCCCCCGCGACCGTCTTCGGCTACCGCGATTTCACCCAGCAGGCCAAATGGGACGCAGCCTTCCTCGCCGTGCCCGATGCCGCGCTCGCCGGCCAGCACCTCAAAATCCTCACCGCCGCTCCCCACTGGGCCAGCTCGCCCGAGGACTACAAGACCGCACATGTACCCGCGAGGCCCTTATCGCCCTGAAACCGGCGTGCAGCGCGGCAGCGTGCAGTTCCTGCCCATCTACGCCGGCGACCCCTCCTCACCCGGCATAGCCGCCACCCCCGACCTCCCCGACTCGCAACGAGTGATGGACCCGGCGAAACAGAACCAGCCGACCATCCCCGTAAACCCGCTCTCCTACCATGACGCCGCGCCCATCCTCCAGGCGCTCGAAGGCCCTAACGTCCCGCGCGAGTGGCAAGGCGCTCTCCCCTTCGCGTATCACCTCGGCGGCACCGGCTCGGTCAAGGTGCACATGCACCTGGAGCAGGAGTACAAGCTCCGCACCATCTGGGACGTGATCGGCACCATCGACGGCGCTGACCCCGCTGAAAAGGAAAACTGGGTTGTCGCCGGCAATCACCGCGACGCCTGGACCTACGGCGCTGTGGACCCCAACAGCGGCACCGCCGCCATGCTGGAAACCGTCCACGGCCTCGGTGCATTGCTCAAGCAGGGCTGGAAGCCCAAGCGCCGCATCGTCATCGGCTCCTGGGACGCCGAAGAAGAAGGCCTCATCGGCTCCACCGAGTGGGTCGAGCAGCACATGAACCCTCTCGCCCACGCCGTCGCCTACTTCAACACTGATGTCGGCGTCTCCGGCCCCAACTTCAACGCCTCCGCAGTGCCCTCGCTCAAGGAGTTCGTGCGCGACGTCACCCGCTCCGTACCCAGCGCCAAGGGCGGCACCGTCTACGAGCAATGGCAGAAATCGCAGGCCGCCAATCCCAACCGCCGTGGCGCCGCAGCCAACCCCTTCAACGCTCCTTCCAATGCCGCGAACGCGCGCGAAGCCGTGCGCGTCGGCGATCTCGGCTCCGGCTCCGACTACACGCCGTTCTTTCAGCATGCCGGCGTGCCCTCCACCGACATCGGCTCCGACGGCCCCTACGGCGTCTACCACTCCGTCTACGACAACTACAACTGGTTCATCAGGAACGCCGACCCGGCCTTCATCTTCGAGCAGCAGCAGGCCCGCGTCTTCGGCATCGAGCTCCTCCACATGGCCGACGCCGACATCCTTCCCTACGACTACCGTCTCTATGGGCGCGATGTCCTCGACTACCTGAGCGCGGCCCGGCAACGCGCCACCACCGCAAATCTAAGCGTCGACTTCACCGCCGCCAACACTGCCGCCCAGCGCTTCGCCGCAGCCGGCGCCGCCATCCGCACGGAGCAGGACTCCGCCGCCGCATCCACACCGGCCCAGCGGGCCGCGCTCAACAAGGCGCTGCGCGACGCCGAAACCGCCCTTCTCCTCGACAACGGCCTGCCCCACCGCCCCTGGTTCCGCCACGCCATCGCCGACCCCGGCGAATACACCGGCTACGCCGCCGTCGTCATCCCGGGCGTCAATGAAGGCATTGACGCCAACGACGCCCCACGCACCCAGGACCAGCTCACCCAGCTAGCCGCGGCCCTCAACCGCTCCGCCGCCATCCTCGAGTACGCCAGCCACTAAGCAAGGGTGATTGCAAAGCAAACGGCCCGCAAGCGCGGGCCGTTCTCTCATTTGTTATTGAAGGGTGTCATCCTGAGCAAAGCGAAGGATCCCCGCATTTGCTCCCGCCCATGCCCGCGAAAGCTACCTATCCCCGCAGCGCCATCTGCTCCGTCACGATCTGCGTCAGGTCGCTCTTCTTCAGCCCGTGCACTTCCTCGTTGTACTTGTCCACCTTGCTCGACCAGTTCATCGAGCAGAACTTCGGGCCGCACATCGAGCAGAAAGCCGCTTCCTTGTAGTAGTCATCCGGCAGCGTCTCATCATGCATCCCGCGTGCCGTTTCCGGGTCCAGCGAGAGCGCAAACTGCTTATCCCAGTCGAACGTGTAGCGCGCATGCGAGATCGCATCGTCGCGGTCCCGAGCCCCCGGCCGGTGCCGCGCAATATCCGCCGCATGCGCCGCGATCTTGTACGCGATGATGCCGTCCTTCACATCCTTCTCGTTTGGCAGGCCCAGGTGCTCCTTGGGAGTCACATAGCAAAGCATTGCCGCGCCATGCCACCCGATCATCGCCGCGCCAATGGCTGACGTGATGTGGTCATACCCGGGCGCGATGTCCGTTACCAGCGGCCCCAGCACATAGAACGGCGCGCCGTCGCACATCTCCACTTCCTTCTCCACCTGCTCCTTGATCTTGTCCATCGGCACGTGGCCGGGGCCTTCGATCATCACCTGCACATCGTCCTTCCAGGCCTGCCGGGTCAGCTCGCCCAGCGTCTTCAGCTCTGCAAACTGCGCCTCATCGCTGGCATCGGCCACGCACCCGGGCCGCAGCCCGTCGCCCAGCGAGTAGCTCACGTCGTACTTCGCCATCAGCTTTGTAATGCGGTCGAAGTTCTCATACAGAAAGTTCTGCTTGTGGTTTGCCGTCATCCACTGCGCCATGATCGCGCCGCCACGGCTCACAATCCCGGTGATGCGCTTGGACACCATCGGCACAAACTGCACCAGCACCCCCGCATGGATCGTGAAGTAGTCCACACCTTGCTGCGCCTGCTCCTCGATCACTTCGAGGTACAGGTCGATGTTGAGGTCCTCGACGCGCTTCACCCGGCTCAGCGCTTCATACAGCGGCACCGTCCCAATCGGCACCGGCGAATGCCGAAGAATCTCTTCCCGAATCATCGGAATGTCCCCGCCGGTCGACAGGTCCATCACCGTGTCTGCGCCGTAGTGCACCGCCGTATGCAGCTTGCGCAGCTCTTCATCCACATTCGACACCAGCGCGGAGTTGCCGATGTTCGCATTGATCTTGCACAGGCTCTCCACCCCGATCGCCATTGGCTCGACCTCAGGATGATTGATGTTCGCCGGGATGATCATCGTCCCCTTGGCGATCTCCGCACGCACCAACTCCGGCTGGAGTTTCTCCTTGTGCGCCACATAGGCCATCTCTTCGGTCACCAGGCCCTTGCGCGCAAAGTGCATCTGGCTCATGTTCCAGTCGCCCGTTCGCGCCGCTTCTTCCTTGCGCTTCACAATCCACTCACGCCGCGGCTGCGGCACGGCGTAGTCATTGCCCGCCGCGTGCGCCTGGCCGATCACATGTCCATTGCCGATCGGGTGGACGTTGCCGATGGGGTGCCCATTGCCGATCACGTGCCCGTTACCATTCCCGTTGTGACCGTTCCCATTGCTGCTCATCCCGCTGCTACCCCCTGCAACTCGCGTCCACGTGCCTGCGCTGTTATCGCATGAGTATACGACGCTTGAGGGAACTGCCGGTTTGCGTAAGAATGCCGAGACGTTCATCTCGGGCCCATGCAGGTCGCTTCACTTTGTGATCGAGAGGTAGAAGCTTGCTCAGATTCCTAACCAGCGAAACTGCAAACAAAGGCTTTGACACTGCCAATAAGATTGTTCAGATCCTTGCCGTTATCGGCGCAGCGATCTGGGCCAATATGACCTTCAGCGAATCAGTCCGGCCCGGTCTTGAAGACCGGAGCGATGTGGATATGAGTGTCTATTGGGTTCCTTCTGGCGATCCGTCTGCCTGTATCGCAACCTTGTCTGCACAGGTCAAGAACACCGGGGTTCGAAGCTTCGACATTCTGAGGATTCGATTACGAGGATGGATCGCCGATCAAAGCCCTCACGCTGGTCATAGCGAATCTTTCGATGTAAATCATCCTGTTCTCATCAGTACAACTGAGGACATTATGAACACTACACCCTTCTATTCGGAGTTTTTGCAACACACAGGGGGTGGCGACGATTCGGATTTGGATCACTTGGGTGGGCATTATCCGCCTGGCACTCATTCCGAAGACACTTGGAGCTGGTCATTTCGCCGGGATGGGACAAAAGAGGTTCTGTTTCGGATCGACCTATATGACAGTAAGGGGGTCGCCGGCCCTTACGGAATCGTTTGGGATCCTGTGTGTCCGAGTCCTCAAGCCGACGCTCCTTCTCCTTCGAAACCATCTCTCCGCAACCGGCAGTAGAAGACCCGGTAGAGGGATAGTCGAACAGGTGCACTTGATACATTGTGTTTTGTGAACGTCGCTGCTCCTCCGATTCTCTCAACCTCCCTTCCCCGCGGCTTCCGCTGGTCCGCCGTCACCGCCGGCATCAAGTCCAGCGGCAAGCCCGACGTCGCCCTCGCCGTCTGCGAAGGCGGCGCGTCTGCGGCAGCCATGTTCACCTCGAATCAGGTAGTCGCCGCGCCCGTCATCGTGGGCCGTCGCCACCTCTTGGCCACCGGAGGCCGCGTCTCCGCCGTGCTGGTCAACGCCGGCAACGCCAACTGCTGCACCGGCGAGCCCGGCCTGAAGGCCGCTCAGCAAAGCTGCATTGCCGTAGCCGACCACTTCGGCTGCGTCTTCGACGAGATCGTCCCATCCTCCACCGGCATCATCGGCGTTCCGCTACCGGTCGAAAAGCTCCTCGCCGCAATCCCGCAGGCCGCCGCCGCGCTCGGCGACACCTCTGCTCACGCCGAAGCTTTCGCCACCGCCATCCTCACCACCGACACCAGGCTCAAAGTTGCCCGCGCCACCTTCGAAGTCGCCGGCCGCACCGTGTCGCTCTTCGGCTGCGCCAAGGGCGCGGGCATGATCGGCCCCCAGCTCATCCCGCACGCGACCATGCTGGTCTACCTCTTCACCGACCTCGCCGCCACGTCCGAGCACCTGTCCACCATGCTCGCCGCCGTCGTCGAAAACAGCTTCAACTCCATCTCCATTGACGGCGACATGAGCACCAACGACACAGTCCTGCTCCTGGCCAGCGGCCAAAGCGGCGTGGAGGCTCAGGGCCCCACCGTACAAGCCTTTGAAGCCGCGCTCACCCACGTCTGCAACCAGCTCGCCCACGCCATCGTCGACGACGGCGAAGGCGTCACCCACGTCGTCACGCTCGAGATCACCGGGGCGCAGAACGCCGCCGATGCCCGAGCTATCGCAAAGACCATCGCCACTTCGCCGCTCTGCAAAACCGCCTGGTCCTCCGCCGATCCCAACTGGGGCCGCCTGCTCGCCGCCGCCGGCCGCGCCGGCGTCTCCTTCGACCCCGCCCAAGTCACCATCACCATAGCCGGCCTGCCCGTCTTCGCCCGCGGCCTGCGCGCCGCCGCCTACGACGAAGCCGCCACCCACGCCGCCATGTCCGCCCGCGAGTACACCATCGCCCTCGACCTCGCCCAGGGCAAGGCCGCATCTCGCTTCATCACCTGCGACCTCACCCACGACTACGTCAGCATCAACGCCGACTACTCCACCTAGCGGAAGCGTCGTCCCACGCTCCACCTCCGCAGCCTGTCTACAATCCCCTGTATGCAAGACTCCCAGACGACGCTGCGGGATCTACTCCTTCACACCGCCGACCGCGCCGCGGCTTACAGGGCAGCCGAGGACACCGCACCGGCCGCCGCAGCGACCGATTACGCCACCCTGCTTCAGCGTCTCGACGTCGGCCTTTCCGCTACCGACGCAGACCCGCAGCGAATCATCGACGAGCTGATCGCCGCCGTCGATGGCGGCCTGCACAGCTCCACCGGAGGCCGCTTCTTCGGCTGGGTCATGGGCGGCTCCGTCCCGTCCGCTCTCGCCGCTGATTGGCTGGCCTCCACTTGGGATCAGAACGCCGGCGCCTCCGCCGTAGCTCCCGCAGCCAGCGCCGTCGAAGAGGTCGCAGGCGCCTGGCTCAAAGACATCCTCCACCTTCCCCCGGAAGCCAGCTTCGCCCTCGTCACCGGCTGCCAGATGGCGCACACCACCTGCCTCGCCGCCGCGCGGCACGCGCTGCTGCGCGACCGCGGCTGGGATGTCAAGCAACAAGGCCTTGCCGGCGCTCCGCCCATCCGCGTCCTCACCAGCACCGAAGTTCACGGCACCGTCCCGCGCTCCCTGCGGCTGCTTGGATTGGGCGAGCGCAGCCTGGTCAAGCTCCCCGCCGACGCCAACGGACAGCTTTCCGAAGCAGCCCTGCGCACGGCGCTCGAGGAGGACGCCGGCGCACCCACCGTCGTCCTCCTCCAGGCCGCCGACCTGAACATCGGCGCCTTCGACAACTTCACCTCGCTCATCCCACTCGCCCATCGCCACCGGGCCTGGGTGCATGTCGATGGAGCCTTCGGCCTCTGGGCCGCCGCCAGCCCGCGCTTCCGCCCGCTCACCACCGGCATGGACCTGGCCGACTCCTGGGCCACCGACGGACACAAATGGCTCAACGTTCCGTACGACTGCGGCTACGCCTTCGTGCGCGACACCGCAGCCCACCGCGCCGCCTTCTCCGTGAGTTCGTCCTACGTCTCCAGCAACGCTGCCGCCCGCG
>CAXSHQ010000089.1:9622-13403 GCA_964236875.1 uncultured Acidobacteriaceae bacterium
CTTCGCCACCTACGCCGCTCTGCGCGAGTTCGGCCGCGACGGCATCGCCGACATGATCGACCGCTGCTGCGACCACGCCCGCTCCCTCGCCGTCGGCATCGGTGCGCTCGAAGGCGCGGAGCTCCTCTGGGAGCCCACCCTCAACCAGGGCCTCGTCCGCTTCCTCCACCCCTCCCCCTCCGCCGACGCAGCCGCCCACGACGGCTTCACCGACCAGGTCACGGCCGCCATCTGCGCCTCCGGCCACGCTCTCTTTTCCAACACCACATGGCGAGGGATGCGAGCCATGCGCATCAGCGTGTGCAACTGGCAGACCTCCGCGGACGACGTCGAGCACACCATCGCAGGCGCGCGCGGCGCTCTTGCATCACTCCGCGCGCAACCTTAATTTGTGAACCGACAAGGAAGAACCTTGGGCAAGCAGTCGATCCAACTCGCGGTTGCTGCAGTCATCCTGACCTCCGCACTATCCATATGCTTATTGACTGGGTGGCCTTTACGCCTCTTTCACCGGCAGGATTTCCGCAATGGAAATCTTGCAATTAAACGTATAGAGACGTTCCGGGCCAAAAAGGGCCGGCTCCCCGAAACCCTTGAGGAACTCGATACAAAGGACTTGTCCGACCGAGTCTTCTACCGGAAGGTGGATGCAGACACGTACGAAGTCTGGTTTGGTACATCCCTGGGTGAGTCTGAAGTTTACGAATCAAGGACGAAAGAGTGGCAATGACGAGATACGGGAGCGACGGTTTACACCCTCACGACTCGTCCGTCTTGACGTGGGACTCCTCCATCCGCACCTGCATGACAACCCAGCATCATATGTTTATCGTTAGAGTCGGCAGCACGCCCCAGCACAGAAAGAGGTTTCAGGTATGGCGACCCAGGTAGACGAGGCCGTAGCGCAGGACATGACCGCCGAGGTCGCGGAGTGGATCGAAGCCTTCGACGAGGTCGTCGCCCATGATTGGGAGCACGCCGGCGAGCTCCTCGCCGCGCTCCGCACCCGTGCCCGCGAGGCTGGCGTGCCCGCCCCCGGCGATGTCACCACGCCCTACCTCAACACCATCCCCAAGCACGACGAAGTGCCCTACCCCGGCGACCGCCCGCTGGAGCGTCGCATCGAAGCGCTCCTTCGCTGGAACGCCATGGCCATGGTGCACAAGCAGAACAAGTATGACGCCGGCATCGGTGGCCACATCTCCACCTACTCCTCGCAGGCCACGCTGCTCGAGGTCGGCTTCAACCACTTCTTCCGTGCTTCTTATGACGACCAGCCCGGGGACTTCGTCTACTTCCAGGGCCACGCCTCCCCCGGCGTCTACGCCCGCGCCTTCCTCGAAGGCCGCTTCGACGAAGCCCGCCTCAAGAACTTCCGCCACGAGCTGCGCGGCGAGCCCGGCCTTTCCAGCTACCCGCACCCCTGGCTCATGAAGGACTTCTGGCAGTTCCCCACGGTTTCCATGGGCATCGGCCCGCTCAACGCCATCTACCAGGCACGCTTCATGAAGTACCTGGAAAACCGTTCGCTCATCCCGCCTACCGAGCGCAAGATCTGGGCCTTCGTCGGCGATGGCGAAACCGACGAAGTCGATACCCTCGGCGCCATCAACCTCGGCAGCCGCGAAAAGCTCGACAACCTCATCTTCGTCATCAACTGCAATCTCCAGCGGCTCGATGGGCCAGTGCGCGGCAATGGCCGCATCATCGACGAGCTGGAAAGCACCTTCCGCGGCGCCAACTGGAACGTCATCAAAGTCATCTGGGGTTCGGACTGGGACGAGCTCTTCGCCCGCGATCACCAGGGTCTGCTCCTCAAGCGCATGGAAGAGTGTGTCGACGGCGACTTTCAGCGCTTCAAGACCAAGGATGGCGCCTATCTCCGCGCCGAGTTCTTCGGCAAATACCCCGAGCTCCTCAAGCTGGTCGAGGACATGACCGACGAAGAGCTTGGCCGCTTACATCGCGGTGGCCACGACCCCGCCAAGATCTATAACGCCTACCGCCGCGCGTTGGACCACAAGGGCGGCCCCACCGTCATCCTTGCCAAAACCGTCAAGGGCTACGGCATCGCCGCCGCGCAGGCTCGCAACGCAACTCACAGCGAGAAGAAGCTCACCGACGAGGGTCTCGCCGCCTTCGTCAAGCGCTTCGATATTCCCCTGCCGGAAGGCGCAGCCAAGGACGCCGCCTTCTACCGTCCCGATGCCAGCGACCCCGCCCTCGAGTATCTGCAGGCTCGCCGCCAGCAACTCGGCGGCTACCTGCCCGCGCGCACCGTTCCGGAGCCCACCTTCAAAGCCCCTCCGCTGGACTTCTTCAAGACCTGGCTTGCCGGTTCCAGCAGCCGCTCCATCTCCACCACCATGGGCTTCGTCAACATGCTCAACGGCATGCTCAAGAGCCCGGAGATCGGCAAGTTTCTCGTGCCCATCATCCCCGACGAAGGCCGCACCTTCGGCTTCGAATCCGTCATGAAGCAGGTCGGCATCTACGCCCCCGAAGGTCAGAAGTACATCCCGCACGACGCCGACATGCTGCTCAGCTACAACGAAAAGAAGAACGGCCAGATCCTCGAGGAAGGCATCACCGAAGCCGGTTCCATGGCCAGCTTCACCGCCGCCGGCACCGCCTACACCAACTACCGCGTGCCCATGGTGCCCTTCTATCTCTACTACTCCATGTTCGGCTTCCAGCGTATCGGCGACATGGCCTGGGCCTTCGCCGACTCGCGCGGCAAGGGCTTTCTCATGGGCGGCACGGCAGGGCGCACCACCATGCTCGGTGAAGGCCTGCAGCACCAGGACGGCCACTCGCCTGTTCTCTCCGGCACCATCCCTACCTGCATCACCTACGACCCCGCCTTCGTCTACGAGATGGCTGTCATCCTCCAGGACGGTCTCCGCCGCATGTATCAGGCCGGCGAAGACTGCTTCTACTACCTGACCATGTACAACGAGGACTACCCGCAGCCTGCCGCGCCGGAGAACCTTGACACCGAAGGCCTCTTGCGCGGTCTCTATAAGTTCAAAGCCGCCGAGAAAGGCGCAGCCCAGATCCAGCTCTTCGGCTCCGGCCCCATTCTCAACGAAGCCCTCCGCGCCCAGGGCATCCTTGCCGAAAAATACAACATCGCCGCCGATGTCTGGTCGGTCACCAGCTACAACGAGCTGCGACGCGACTGCCTCGAGGCCGAGCGCTGGAACCGCCTCCACCCCGGACAGAAGGAACGCACGCCCTTCCTGCTCGCCAAGCTCGGCGACGCAAAGGGGCCCATCGTCGCCGCCAGCGACTACATGAAATCGCTGCCTGACGCCCTCACCCCCTGGCTCGGCCAGCGCCTCGTCTCCCTGGGCACCGACGGCTTCGGCCGATCCGACAATCGCGAGTACCTCCGCCGCCACTTCGAAGTCGACGCCGAATCCATCGTCGCCGCCGCGCTCTCCCGGCTCGCCCGCGAAGGCGCGGTCAAGCCGAAGGTTGCCGAAAAAGCCTTTGCCGAACTCGGCCTCAACACGGAAGGCTCCGGCGCCGCGCGCGCCTGAGCCTCTCCGCACCTTACCGTAACCAAGTACTCAAAGATCCAAGAGAGCCCGAGTGCCAGAAAACCCGCTCCTGCCCAACCTCAAGCTGCAACAGCTTTATGCCGCTATGACCCGTGTGCGGGCCGCCATCGGCCCCCGCGCCCTCGCCACCGAAGCTATCCTCGCCACGCTCGCCGAGCAGCTCGAACTCGGTGACGCTGTGGTCGCCGCCCAGCCCGGGCCCGCCCTCCAGCAGC
>CAXSHQ010000089.1:13415-14479 GCA_964236875.1 uncultured Acidobacteriaceae bacterium
TCCTCCCGGCAAAACGCAACGCACCTGTCCCGCGCGTGCTTGCCGCGCCGACTCCGCTGGCCTTCGCCGCGGGCACAGCTGCCGGCGCCCAACTGGCCGGCAACAGCCGGCTGGTCGTCGCCCTGCTCGACACAGCCAAGCCCGAAGCGGACTGGCCGTCTCTTCTCGATGCCGCCCAGCGCGACCGCTTCCCCCTCATCGTCATCTGTCCGGAAGCAGCCCCGGAGCCAGCCCCAACAGCAGCCCCAGATCAGGCCACCACGGGCAGCCTCGATTGGCCCACCCTCACGCGCACCGCCAGAAAGATCCAGCTCCCCGTTCTCTCCGTCGACGGTGCCGACGCCGTCGCCATGTACCGGGCCATGCAGGAATCCGTTCTCCGCGCCCGCCACGGAGACGGCCCCGCGCTCTTCTGGTGCCTCATGCCCCGCCGCGGCGCTTCCTCCAAGGCCAACCCCTCACCGGTACAGCGCCTGGAGGGCTATATGACAGCCCGCAACATCCCGCTCTCCCGCAGCAGCGCACGCTCAACCCGCTAGAGCAGCTCTCCTTCAGGTGTAGTCCTCTCCTGGAAAGACGTTTCATGCTGAGCGAAGCGAAGGTGTGGATTCCCTGAACGAAGTGAATGGCCCCGTACTTCGCTCGCAGCAGAAATGGATACTTATCCGTTTACCTTCACGTGTACTGCACGCCTACACACAGGTGTCATCCTGAGCGAAGCTTAGGATCCTCATTCCGCTCGTAGCGCCACTACTTGAGCCGATCCGCTATAGGACAACGGAATGAGTGGGCGACTACACCTGGAGAAGAACCGCTCTAAGTTTAGGAGAGCTCAAAGAAGCGGCCGGTCCACGAGAAATACCGGCTAACTCATCTGCTTACATTATTTACGGCTAAGTTGTGCTCTTGCAATAACTTGCAGAATACTCCCGCCGCCAAGCTACACCAACGGCACCACTTAGCCACAAATACCCCACCCCGAGGGGGGTTGGGGTATCAGTGACTGGGCTAGAGCATTTCGCCTAAGGGTGTAGTTGTTGGAAGGGCAGTCTGAACCAGGCTTG
>CAXSHQ010000090.1:0-5279 GCA_964236875.1 uncultured Acidobacteriaceae bacterium
ATCCCAACGGGTGCACTTCGAATGTGAATCCACACCTTCGCTGCGCTCAGGATGATGCCTTCCGAGAGGAGAAGCAGCAGAGGGAGCAGCTAATGAATAGCGGTTTCGAAAGCTGACAGGCGGCGTTCGAGCTCCCATTGCGCGGCGGCGTGCTCGGAGGTGCTGAGGAAGCTTTCGCAGGCGCCGGTGGGCTGGCTGGTGGCGGTGATGGGCGCGGTGCATGGGGCGACACGCCTGGTGAAGTTGTCGGGTGTGGACCAGAGGCTCGGGCCGTGCAGGAAGGCGTGTTCTAGCGAGGTGCGCGCGGATTGCTTCAGGTCGGCGTAGGTGAGGTTCTGGTCGAGGACGCCCTTGACGTATTCGTGGGTGAGGTCGATGCGGCTGACGCCTTCGTCGTCGGTGGAGAGAGCCCAGGGGACGTGGGCGGCGCGGTAGGCGGCGAGCGGGTGGTCCGTGCCCTTGATGCCGAGGATGACGTCGTTGGAGGTGAGGTTGATCTCCACGGCGATGTGCTTCGCGGCCATCTGCCGGAGCAGGTCGGCAGGGTGGTCTTCGTGGAGGATGTCGATGCCGTGGCCGATGCGCTCGGCGTGGCCGAGGGAGATGGCTTCGCGGATGTGAAAGCTCATGCCGTCCGGTGGGACCATGCCGGGGGCGAGCTCGCCGGCATGCAGCGAAATGCGGACCTGTGGGTAGACGGAGTGGAGGTAGTCGAGCATGAGCTGCTCGATGTGGTAGTTGGCCATGGGGCCGCGCCAGTCTTCGGCTCGGACGAAGTTGATGCCGACGACGTCGGGGTCGGCGGAGGCTAGCTCGAAGCCGAGGAGGGTCTGGGCGAAGACCTGCTCGGGTGGGAAGCCGCGAAGGACCTGGCAGAGGAAGTGGATGCGTATGCAGCCGGGCGGGGGGTCTGGTTGACCCTTTCTCAGAACGACCGGATTATCTCCCGCGCCGGAGTCTGAGTGGAGCTGGCCGAGAGTTTCCTGACAGTGACCGAACAGCCACATTGTCTTGGAGTCCCTGAACTCTTTCGTGTCGACCGCCACGTCATCGCGCAAGCCGCCGGCGAGCAGGGCATCACGCAGCCTGGCGAGAACTTGCATGTGATTTGCGTCGGTGATGTCAGTGGGCCAGCCTAGCTTGTAACCAATCGCAAGCGCGTGGTTGAAGCTGGGCGTGTTCATGATCTCGAGGTATTGCTCGTTCTGCGCGGCGGCTCGGGTGGCGAGCTCGTCGATCCAGGCGCCCTGGAACTTCTTATCGAGGCCGCCGAAGTGATCGAAGGTGGCGAAGAACTGGTCGTGGCCGCTCCAGCCGGCGTAGGGGACGAAGCTGCGCATGGAGAAGGCGTCAACGAGCTTGTCGTAGAGGACCTGCATCGCGGTGTCGGGTTTGCGGACGATGTCGGCGGCAAGGAGGTGGCCGGGCTCGCAGGCGCCGGGCTTCAGCCGGGAGTCGGGCTTCGCGTCGGGGCGGTCAAAGGTGAGCGCCACGGGGTCGACGCAGAGGCCCTGCTCGGCGGCTTCGGCGAGAAAGGTCTCGGCGTACACGGCACCGGAGAGATGCATGTGGAGGTCGGCGCCTTTCGGGAAACGCTTGAGGAAGGCGTAGAGCGCGGGTGCGCCGGATCTCTTCGCGGCTTCCAGCGCGCGGCTGGCACGGGCTTCCGCAGGAGCGAGGGGCGCGTGCGCCTGGGCCGGGAGGGCAGCGGGTGTGGCGAGTGCGGCTGTGAGTACGGTAGGAAGAAGCAGCTTGCGAACGGTCATTGGAATGCGTTTCAGGATACGCTTGGCCACCGGTGGCTGGCCAAGCGAAAAGCGGCACACAGCTTGCGCGGCGTCCCCGCAGAACACGCGGAGGGAGCCATGCGTGACACGAGCGCTGCGACGGATTTGGTATACTCAGGGAGTCGTTCTCGATGGCCCCCGCGAAGATGGCGGCGCGGCCAAGTCTCCTTCGCTTTCCAGGCAGGCGGTTGAAAGAGAAACGCGAAGGTTCGGGCGCGTGCGCGCGAACTTCTTCCTACAAAGGAAGGCCAGGTAGCTCAGTGGTAGAGCGCGGCCCTGAAAAGGCCGGCGTCGGCGGTTCGATCCCGTCCCTGGCCACCACTCTTCTGAACAACTTAGCGGGATGGGTCAAAATGACGGCACCCGCACTTGAATCTGAAGCGGCTTCTCAGCAGACTGCGGCATGGAACTAGTCATGCTGCGCGCAGGGTGGAGGGTCGTGCCCGGGGGGGGGGCGGCTTCGGGTGCTTGGCAGGCGACTTGAGGTGGCGTCTAGCGGAACGAGGATGCCCAAGACGGGATGCGTGCTGTTCGACGTTGGCGTGGGAAGCCGCGGTGTGGGATTGTTCCGAATGCGGCAGGGCTACGAGGTGCGTTCCTGACGGGAAGCGCGTTTCTTAGGACGAAGTCCGCACCCAAGCTGACAACCCGCTTCTAAACCCAAAGGCCCACTTCGCAACGTCATCATATCCTTCGAACGATTGGCGCATGCTCAGTGATACAACCCCTTGTGGATGTCCCGTACCGTCGAGTAGCAGTCGCACGCCAGGGCCTCCAAGCCTTTACGGTTCACAACATGGATGTGCCCGCGGCTGTACTTGATCAGCTTTCCGCGCTGCAACTTTCCGGCGGCGGCAGCGATGGTCACGCGTTTGGTTCCCAGGAGCTCACTCAACGCTTCTTGCGTGATGTCGATCGTGGCAGACTCGGTAAGGTCCTGCGCCGTGAGCAGCCAGCGCGTCAACCGCTCAGACGCTCCGTGGATGCGGTGGCATCCTGCCAACTGGCTTAGATTATGCGTCTGCGCCTGAACGAACTCCAGGACGAGCCGATTGACCTGCTCATCCTCATGGAACGCGTCTTGCAGATGGCCAAACGGAATGCGCACGGCTTCCCCCGATAGCTGCATTCGGCAGTGCGTCGGTGCATCCACCGGGCCAATCAGGTGCAGGCCTCCGGTGAAACCTTCGCGGCCAACCACTCCCACCTCCGCAGCAAGCCCCACTTCGGTGACGGCAAAAACGGAAGCCAGGCCGGAAGTCAGGAAGAACACATGCGAAGGATGGGAAGCGGTCTCGTGCAGCACACTCTTTGCAGCAAGCTGAACCTCGGTCGAGTTTGAGAGTAGATGCTTGCGGCTTTTTTGCGGAATGGCGGCCAGCAGACGATTGCGATGGGGTTGAGGCATGGTTCTCCTGATGGAAAGAAACACCGCCCGTTCACGATCTGCGAAGGAAACGATCAGGGCTACTCCTTCGTTTAGATGTGCGGTTGGGCAAAAAGTGTCCTGATGCCGGGGCGGACCGCCGCAATCCTTATGTCAAATATTTGACATAACCGGACAACTGTCCGCTCGCTGTAGGCAACTGATGAACTGTCGGTCGTCAGGGCAGTTGAGCCGCGAGCAGACTTCCGAACCTATGCGTACCTGAACCGCGCACAAACTGTGCGCGGTGAGTTGTAGAGGTATGAATCCATTCACCGCAAAAGCAGCGCTACGCTGCGCGAGAACGACCTTGAGGTATGTGCAATGTTTATTTGGAAACGAAGTTACATCGTGGTGCCCGCGAGCGTTCTCATGCTCGGTTTGAGCCTGGGGCCCGTAGCTTTGGCTCAGACCCAAACCAGTCCGGACAACTCTGCAACCAACAAGACGCAGAACCAGCCCCGTACCGCCGATCAGCAGAAAGACAACACGTCCGATCGCACGATGACTGCAAAGATTCGCCGGGCTGTGGTAGCCGACAAGTCGCTGTCCATGTACGGCCATAACGTGAAGATCATCGTGGTGGGCGGAGCCGTCACCCTCAAGGGGCCCGTGCACTCTGAGGCAGAGAAGCAAAGCATCGGCGAAAAAGCCGCATCCATCGCTGGCCGGGACAAGGTCAGCAACCAGATCACGGTAAAGCAGTAACAACGCACAAGCAGTTTGAACAAGGAGAACTCCATGGCCGGTAAAAACACAGCAGCATTCGGAATCTTTCCCTCATACAGTGCGGCAGACGCGGCGGTCGATCGCCTGCGCGCGGCAGGCTTTTCGCACGACGATGTCTCCGTCCTCATGGCCGACAAGGACAGCTCAAAGGAGTTCGCAGCCGAGAAAAACACGAAGGCGCCGGAAGGCACAACGGCTGGTGTCCTGGGCGGCGGAACCCTGGGCGGAACGCTCGGCCTGCTGGCTGGTCTGGGAGCTTTGGCGATCCCGGGCGTCGGGCCGCTTATCGCTGCCGGTCCGATCATGGGTGCGCTCGCCGGTCTGGGCATCGGTGGGGCCGTAGGTGGGCTGATTGGAGCCCTGGTCGGGATGGGCATCCCTGAATACGAAGCGAAACGCTATGAAGGCCGCGTCAAGGATGGCGGCATTCTGATCTCGGTTCACTGTGAGACGTCGGAAGAGATCAGCCGCGCCAAGGAGGTGCTCAAGGCCGCCGGAGGTGAAGACATCGCGTCCTCGGGCGAGAAGGCCGTCAGCACGCACACAGACAATGCGACCAAAGCAGTGGATGAGGATCGCCGCTTCGACGCAGTCTCCACGAAATCCTATTAAGCCGCTTCGCAGCTTGAGCAAGGACGGCGAGGCGCACGGACGGCGATCCATTGCCACCTGACCCGAGGGCAAGGCCTCTGCCCTTGGGTCCACAACCCTATTTCGTAAAGGAGAATGCGATGTTCATTCTGTGGTGGATTCTCGTTGGGCTGGTGGCTGGCTTTCTCACCGGCAAGTTGATGAAGGGCAGCGGCTTCGGCGCTCTCATGGACATCGTGGTCGGCATCGTTGGAGCCATCATCGGAGGCTTCATCATGCGGGCGCTGGGCTTCGCCGACCAGGGAGGTTTGATCTACACGATCTTTGTCGCTGTGATCGGTGCTGTTCTTTTGACACTGCTCATCCGGCTTTTCACTAGAAAGGCCTAGCTGCAAGCTGCCTATCAAACTGCTCAAGGACGTCGGCGCCCGCCAGCGCCGTTGTCTTCCCGTTTGCCACCGCCACTTCGATCTGCCGCAACAGGTTCACCACCTGCTCAGGCTGGTACTTCGCCCCTCGTCCCATATGCTCTCCTTGTCCAGTGTCTCTCTTCTCCACTGGCGCATTTTAAGCCGGGCACTCCAGTCGTCTGTGGAGCGCTTCATCAGCCCGGCTCAATTAATGAGCTCCGCCATGCATCCGGCGTAAGACGATCACTTGGGGTTCACCGAAACGTTGAGTAGACCGCTACTACCGGAAACGCTGTAGCCGAATGTGACAACCGGCGCTCCTGTGGCGGACAGTTC
>CAXSHQ010000090.1:5289-13070 GCA_964236875.1 uncultured Acidobacteriaceae bacterium
CACGTTCCTTCGCGCTGGTGAGTTCAGTGACCGTGTTGTTGCCACGGTTCGTGACCCACACATTGCCGCTGGGATCAATCGCGATCGCGTCAGGCTGATTCAGATTGCCTGCTGTGTAAGCTGTCGAGATACCGGCGGCCGTCAGCTGCGTGACGGAGTTCGCACCCTGATTGACGATCCACACGTTGTCATTTGCGTCGACGGCCAGTGCCGCGGGATTTGCTCCAACGCTGTACGTGATGCTGAGTGCAAAATCGTTGACGGCCCCGACGTGCGGCTGGAAGGGCGCGGAGGGGGAGACCAGTCCTGCGAGGGTGTTCACGTTTGCACTCGGGTTGCGCGCCATGTTCAGCGCCGCGGAATTGTGTCGGTGGGCGCGACGCCGCCCACGGACGGAGTGTTCCGAAAAAGAATGTCGCACGGCCCCAGGCCACTGCCCGCGCCGGTGGAGTTGACACACGCAGCCAGGATGTCTGCGACGGTGTTGATTTGTGCCACCGGAACGACTGCGCTGGAGGGCAGCGTCGGTCCGGGCGTGGTTCCGCTCCCGGTGTTCACCAACTGGTTCACATCCGAGAAGGCATCCGCCAGCCCTTGTGTGTTGGTCGGCGGAGCTCCAACATTCGAACCTGACATGAAGGGTGCGAGTGCCCACACGCTCCCCACCGTTGTGAGCTCATTGATGAAGATGAAGGTAGATGCGGTAAGGGTTTCGCAGCGGCCGAGCGCAGTCATCATGGCAAGCGCGGGGTTTGTGCCGCCGCCCGGATCACCGCCGGTGGCCGTGATGTACAGCTCCGACCCCGTCTGGCAGGTGTAGCGGCTGGTGAGCGAAAACGATCCATCCGCGGCTGACTTCACGGTGGAAGTAAGCAGCGGGGTTGCGGCGCTGCCGTAGCCGGTCGTGCCCACCGCATAAAGCTGAATGGTGGCGCCGTTGACGGGCTGCTGGCCTCCGAAGGCCTTTCCCTGCATCGCGGGGATTGCGATACTCACAGGGCCGGTGCTCTGCATGGCGGCGCACCCGGTCAGCAACAATGTTCCGGCGGTGGCAATCACGGCGGCGGCTTGCGAAAGAAGGTTGCGCATCATGAACCTCGAAAAGTCGTCAAAGAAGTGCAGGACAGAGCGGCCGTGACGGGCGCGGTGAGAGTGGGTGCTGAGGGTAGCCATGATCATGGTGCAACTCCCAGGTGTGCCGTGGAACTGGCGGCTGCTGTGGGCGTCACGACCGGGGTACCTGCTCCAAGCACATGCTTAACCGTGCCGGCGCTGCGGTTCGCCACCCAGATCCCTCCGCGCTGATCGATGGCGACCGCGCTGGGTGCTATGCCACTTGCAGGCAGCAAACCGTTTACCGTCAGGGGTGTGCCGTTGTTGTTGAACTCGGAAAGGGAGCCGTTGCCCGAGTTTGCCACCCAGACCATGCCCGCACCGTCTACAGCCAACGACGTTGGCGTGCTGAGGCCGCCGCCAGTCAGTGTTGTCGGCTGGCCACCAGTGTTCGAGGTGCGAAGAAGGCTATCGCTTGCGGATTGGACGCTCCACGTGTTGCCGCTCGCGTCGAACGCAATCGCGCCATACTGGCCGGGACTGTTCTGCTGCCCCACACCGCTGGTGACACTGGCGCCCGCCTCGGACACACGTTCGAGTTGGCCGGTCGCGCCCACTACCCAGATGTAGCCGCCAACCTTAATGCCTGTTTCCGCGCCCGACACGGCGCCTGTGGAAGCTGTCAGCGCATAGATGCCGGAGGTGTTGAACGTCACCTGGAACGTGTGTACGCCGTTGTCGGCTGCGCTGTAGGTATAGCTTCCCGGCGAGATGGCCGCGCTGGCGTCGCCTGTGGTCAACGCTACTGTGCCGGTGAAGCCGTTCAGCACATTGCCTGAGACGCCGATGGCGCTGACCGTGACCATGTACGCCTGACCGGGGTTCGCCTGCAGAGGCACACCGCCCACGCGCAGCGCGCCTAATGTGTCCGGAGCATTTACGGTCAGGCTCACGTTGACGTCGACCGTGTTGTAGTCGGCCAGGTCCGCCGGTGTGAAGACGGCCGGATAACCAGCGGTGCCAACTGCCGGAATCGTCGCTCCATTTGCCCAGGAGAAGCTGCCCGGCACGGAAGCGGTCCCTCCGGTAAGCGTGGAAGAGGCGAGTGTTTGTCCGTACGTGATTGTCGAAGCCGCGGGCCACGAAGCGATGATGGGCGTGGCCTTGTTCACGACGACACTTGCTGTGCCGAAAACGGTCGTGTAATCGGCGGTGTCGGTGGGCGTGAACGTGACCGCGTAGCTGGCTGTCCCCGCCTGCGGCGCGGTGGTGCTGCTCGTCCAGATGAATGTGCCCGGGACGGAAGCTTGGCCGCCTGTGAGAGCGGAGGAAGCAAGCGTTTGGCCATAGGTGATGGCGGAGGCAATGGGCCATACGGAAACAATGGGGGTTGCCGCGGTTACGCTGAGAGTGCCGGTGTTGGAGGCCGCGGTGTAGTTCGTGTCCGCTGCCGAAGATACGGTGATCGTGTACTGACCTGCGGCCAGCGTGCCGGTGGGATAGCTGGCAGTGCACGTCAGCGGGGAGGAGGCGCCGCTGCAGGAGGTGGCGTTCACGGTCGAGCCTGAGCCCACTTGAAATATCACGGCCCCGCTGGGCGCGAATGGCTGGCTAAAGGCGATCGTTGCGGTCAGCGTCGTCGGAGTGGCGCCGTATGCGATGGATGCCGGGCTGACGGTCACCACCGGCGTGCCGAGCACAGTTTCCGACCCGACGGCGGCTGTGAGCGAGTTCGCGCTCGCGGTGTAGGTGTATGCGCCCGGGACACTGAGCGTCGTTCCTGAGAGATCAAACGTCGCCACACCATTCGCAACTGCCGCTGTATAGGTTCGCGAATAGCCGGAAGGGCCGGTGACCGCGACTGCGACCATTGTGGAGGAGTCGTTGACCGGGACGTTGCCGGCGGCATCCTGCAACTGAACCTGGATGTGGCTGCCGGCATTGCCTCCAGGACGGATCGAGGCAGCCGGTGAGCTTGTAAAGACCAGCTTCGTGGGTGTGACGGCGATGGTGAGATGCCGAGGCTGCCGCGGTGCTGCCGGCGGAGGTTGAGACCGCGCTGCTGGCGTTTGTCCAGGTGCCCGCCATCGTGCCGGTGACGTTGAACTTCACGGTGCAGGCAGCGTTCGCGGCGAGGCTGCCGCCGGTGAACGACATGCTGTTCGAGCCACCGTTCGCCGTCAACGTGCCGCCGCAGGTGGTGGATGCGGCGCTCGGCGAAGCGATGGTGAGTGGGCCGGGCAGGGTATCGGTAAAGGCGATGTTGCTGAGCGCGCCGCCCGGGCTGTTGATGTTGATCAAGGTGAAAGTCACGGTCGAGGTTCCAGCGGGCGCGATGCTCGTGGGTGAGAAGCTTTCGGCCACGGTGGGAGGTGCGGGCTGCACGGTGATGCCAATGAGGTTGGACTCCATGCCTCCGCACGTGAGCGAGTAGGTATACGTCCCGGGCGTGAAGCTCGCCTGCAGCGAGGCCGTAGCTGTGGTGGACGTTGCCGTCAGCGCGCCAGTCCAGTCGGTGCGGTCGGGCGTGGAGTTCGTCGCAAAACAGCGCTGCATGGTCTGGCTGTAGGCGTTGAGCGCCGCATACGTGAGCGCAAAGGTGCTTCCCGCAGTCACGGTAGCGGGCGCGCTGAGGGAGACCGGTGCAGACAGTGGGTGCAGAGGGTGGACGCGAAAGATATGGCCGTAGTTAGACGAGTAGTCGCCGCTGTCGACTCCGTAGAGGTTACCGTCGGCGCCCTGCAGTAGCGAGTTGCCCGGATCCCAGCCGTTGGGCAGTTGTGCCAGTGTGGTCAAGACGCCGGCGGGCGTGATGGCGAAGATGGTGCCACCCCCGGAGACGGCGCTGCTTCCGCTGCCTGTGACCGTGCTACTGGTGGTGCCGTAGAAGTTGCCATCCGTCCCCTGCAGGAGGGCTACTGGTGGATACGCGCCCTCCGGACCCTGAAAGGAATACAGCGTAGTTTCCGTCCCGCTCAGGCTGACCTTGTACACCGTGCCCTTCCCGCCGGCGCCGCCCGTATCGTTCACGCCGTAAAGAGCGCCATCGCCGCCCTGGACGAGGGATGCTGCGGGATCGCAGCCTTCACTGTTGTTGAATGCGTGCAGCACGGAATAGGTACCGTCGAGCGTCATGGAGAAGACACTCCCGCACTGGGTGGGTCCGCTGCCGAGCGTTCCGTACAACTTGCCATCGCTTCCCTGGATCGGATTGGCGTAAACATAACCTTCGGTCGCGTAATCGAAGGTGTGAAGTGTCGCAAACCCGCTGCCGTCCCGGGCGGTACGGAAGACTGTTCCAGCGGTGAGCACGCCTTCCGTCAAGCCATAAAGGTTCCCGTCCGTTCCTTCGATCAGGGGGCCCTGGGGGTAGCCCTGATCCGTGCTTCCTGTGAACGTGTGGAGCACGGTTAGGTCGCCGGACGGCGACAACTTGAAGACCGTCCCGTAGCCGTATGCGCCGTCACTGATCGCCACGCCATAGAAGCTGCCGTCACTGCTCTGGATAAGGCCGCCATAGGGAAAGGCCCCTGCGTTGAAGGTGTGGAGCACCGTCATGACGCCGGAAGGCATGAGGCGATAGAATGTCCCGCCAAAGCTGGGTTTGTAACTTCCATACGTGAGTCCGTAGAAGTTGCCGTCGTTGCCCTGGATGAGACTGTCCACAGCGGGCGCTGCGCCAGGATTGGCTCCTCCGCTGCCCGTAAACGTGATCAGCGTATCCACCTGCGTGTTGACACCGAGTCCCGCGGCCGTGGAGCCCGGGAGGTAGCCCGTTGCAGAAGACGCGGCGAAGCTGGCGGTGATCGCATTGCTGTACTGACCCACGGCCAGTGTGCTCGCGGGCGTGTAGGCCACCGAACACGTACCTGCGGAGAGCACGCAGGTGGATGGGTTGAAAGTTCCGCCCACGCCCGCGCTGGCGCTGAAGGTGACCACATTCCCGGAGGCCGCGCCATTGCTTCCCGTTTCTGTAGCCGTAACCGTGACGGGCGCCGTGGACCCCACCACCGTGATGGCTGCGCTCAAGGAGAGCGTCGGCACAGCGAAGACCGTCACGGACACCGTGCTGGAGTTGCTGTTGGCGCTCCCGGTAAAGACGGCTTGCATGGAATACGTTCCGCTGCTGAGGCCACCGGTGGTGTACGTCGCCGTTCCGTTATTCGGCGCAACGCAGAACGCTCAACAGCATTTCGCCCAGCAGCGTACAAGCCGCGCCTCGGAGACTGTAACTGCCGCGCTCGATGCGCAGCGAAAAGACAGCGAGGGCACAAGGGCTTAAAACGAGCGTTTCTACAATGGGCTCGCTTTATATTCCGGGGCCACGATTGCACTAAGCGTGACATTCATGGGGTATCTGAAAACTTTGGGTAAGCCCCCGGCACACCCGCACTGGCTCGTCACAGCATGGACTTGCTTGCTGTTATGTGCCGCGTGTTCATTGTTCTGGACCTATGTTTACGCCACTACAGCTTCTTCTTCCATGAATGGCAGGCAGCAGATACGCACAAAGACAAACACGAAACCGATGCTGAAGAGTACGCCACCCTGCTTCGTGGTGCGCGAAGCGTGCAAACCCAAGCCCCTGTATCGCAAAAAGACATAGATGACTTTCGGTCCAATCGTCTAGAGGCGGCAGCAATTTACGAGGAGCGAGCAGCGAAGGCGAAACGCCGTGAGACCCTGTATTTATGCCTGTGGACATGGTTGGGACGGGTCGCACGAATCTGTTTCCTGATCGGCCTTGGCTCTCTGCTCGCCTTTGCTATCAGAAATATCTGACCCACGAAGAGGCGCGTGTCGTACCTAGCGGCGGTTCGTAACGACAAACGCTCATCTCGTCGATTGCGTATTGTTGACGAGAATGCGAGTTATCAGGACCGGCGATCAGGATACATCGACCGCAGCTTTATGAAACCATGTCGGTGCTGCGCAATGATAATGCTTGGAGACGCTCCCCTATGCCGCGCATTCCCCAAGACTACTTAGATTGCGTCGCATTCTTGTACTGCTCACGCGATGATGCAGAGCAGCGCATGCCGCGAGGCGGAACAGGCTTTCTAGTTGGTCGTCCGGGAGAGACTGCGGCCGACCTAAAGCTATACGTCGTTATAAATCGGCACGTCGCACAGAATGCACGCGTCCTCCGCTTCCATCGTCTTGGGAGCACATACCTCGTCGAGGTCGATGCGTCCAGTGGTCCGCCGCACGGCGCTTGGCAACTGTAAACAGCCACGCGGGCAGTTGTTCAGGTGTGACTTTTGACCAGCTCCGATGCAGCGCAAGAAACACCTCGCTTGTCATGTCTTCCGCAATGTCTCGCTGAGACACCGCACGCAGGCGAAATCGAAAACGGCCGCCGCGTGCATTTTGTAAACATCATCGAAACTTGCTAAATGGTTCATCACGCCTGAAGTGAAAGTGGAACAAAGCTGATGTTTAAAGCATACAGATACACACAACATGGCTTCTCGACATCTCTGTGAGCCGCATGACTGATTGCTGTAACCCATGGTGCTCAGTCTTGCCGGTGATTCGTGAACGCAAGGGTTCCACCCCGAGATCGTCCCACTGCTGATTTTCGATGTACCGCCGGATGGTGTCTCGTCCACCGCGCCCCACGCTCGCACAGAAGTACCCGCGAGCCCACAGGTGTTGGCCCAGCGGCGCTTCTTCAGCTCGTTCTCGAGCTCACCGGTGGCGGTGGTGAGCACGATACACATAGTGGCCGATGAGCCATCCGGCGGCGGACCCGAGCAACACGTCTGAAGGGAAGTGCTCCTGCCCGAGTACACGGGTGAGGCTTACGCCACCAGCCAGCGTGTAAATACCCGCCTGTACCCAATGGTTCGGGTACTCCTCGGCGAGCACGGCGGCGGACGACCATGCCACTAGGCTGTGACCGGAGATGAAGGAGGAATCGGTGCCCGCGGAAAGCCGGTAGAAGCTTCCTTCCGATCGGTCGGTGAATGGACGTTCTCGAAAAGAAGCGACCTTGATGAGTGCGCCAACCGCATAGGCGTCGATCATGGCTTCCGAGGCCAGAATGCCGGTTTCGCGAGCATGATCGGCGTGCGCGAACTGGCCGACGCCCAGCATCAGCACAGGAACCGCGATGAAGCCGTCGCGTAGACCATCGGAAACATTTCTGCTCGTCTGATTGAAAGACGGGTTCGAACTCACCACCTCCGACATTGTCTTCTCGT
Organism: uncultured Acidobacteriaceae bacterium; assembly: GCA_964236875.1. GTDB lineage: Bacteria > Acidobacteriota > Terriglobia > Terriglobales > Acidobacteriaceae > Granulicella. Next base: position 12,549 of record CAXSHQ010000090.1, read on the forward strand.
CAGTCGCAAAACTTGCGACCGCTGCACCTGTGAGAGGAAGTAGCCATTTTGCATCGGCAGCCCGGATGAAACGAGGGCCCTGGAGCACGTGCACTCCATCACTCAGAATCCGCTTCGGCGTGCCGGCGAGCGTGACTCCCCTGCTGGGTAACGGGGCATCCGGTAACTCTGCCGGCTTTACGTCAGAGTCAGGTCTGGAGTGGAAAGCTTCTGTCGCTTGGGTGAACTGCTGCGCCGCAGCGCGGGGCGCATTACCGAAAGAGAAGAGAAGCAGACAGCCTGTAAGGATGGCCTCGATACAGGAGCATGGATGCGGGAGTTTGAAACGTGGTGATGTCATTAGGCTCCATCTGTAACGTGCGCGCGGTGTGTCGGAGTCTAGCGGGCTCTGCTTAAGCCAGGCTTAACGCCTGGCGGGCTATTGAGGATGCTGTCCTTCAGCGTCCCTTAAGCCTGCAGAACTAACCTGATGGGATGGCTTTTCTAAGGCTTGCCCGAGCCGCTTGCACCGCGCTCGTGTAT
>CAXSHQ010000090.1:13166-14440 GCA_964236875.1 uncultured Acidobacteriaceae bacterium
ACACCACAGCCTGAGGCGCTCACGCTCGAGCAGGCGATTGCCCGCGCGATGGCGAATGAACCGACCTTTGCAGCCGCACAAGCAGAAAGGCAGGCACTCATGTTGGAACGCACCAACGCCCGTACCGCCCTGCTGCCTACCGCTACCTACCACAACCAGGCGATCTACACCGAGTCCAACGGAGTTCCTGCCAGTCGCATCGGGCAAACGACCGATGCGCCGGCTCCCATCTTTATCGCCAACAACGCAGTCCGGGAGTACGCCAGCCAGGGAGTGTTCAACGAAACACTCGGGTTGCAGCAGATTGGAGCAATCCGATTGGCGGATGCGAATGCCGCACGCGCATCGGCGCAGTTGGAGATCGCACGGAGAGGGCTCATGACCACGGTGGTGACGCTCTACTACGGTGTCGGTTCCGGCCGAAAGAAGGTAACCGTAGCCCAGGAGGCGCTCCAGGAAGCAGACCGATTCGTGGACATCACGCAGAAACGGGAAGCGGCTCGCGAGGCCGCACACGCCGACGTGCTGAAGGCGCAGCTGGTGCAGCAGCAACGTCAACGCGAGCTCGCCGACGCGCGGGTGACTGCGGACAGGGCGCGACTGGAACTTGCTGTGCTCCTGTACCCGAATCCGACCACGCCCTTCGAACTCGCCCAGAACGATGCTCCGCCTGTATTGCCGGATCGCATTGGCGTCGACACTCTGGCGCGGAAGAACAATCCTGAGCTACGAAGCGCGCTCGCCTCATTGCAGGCCAGCCAGGCGGGGACTTACACAGCCCGCACAGGTCTACTTCCTGAGCTCAACCTCAACTTCACCTATGGAATCGATGCCACCAACTTCGGCGTGAACGGGCCGGATGGCATTCATAACCTTGGCTATTCGATCAGTGCGCAGCTGGATATTCCGGTGTGGGACTGGTTAGCGACCGAACGCAGGATCAAGGAAAGCCGCTTGCGCGAGGGAGCTGCGAAGCTGGCATGGACAGCGGCCCAGCGGCGGCTTGTTGCCAACCTTGCCGAGTATTATGCCGAAGCCGAGGCTGCCAGCAAGCAATTAGCGTCGTTCGATGCGAGTGTGACGACGGCCCACGAGAGCCTGCGCCTGACCGAGCTGCGGTACGTCGATGGCGAAAGCACTGTGCTGGAAGTGGTTGACGCCCAGAGCACGCTTACTTCGGCCCAGAACGCACAACTCGATGGCTACACCCGCTACCGGCTTGCGCTGGCAAACCTGCAAACTCTCACGGGTACCTTCTGACATGAACAGATCAC
>CAXSHQ010000091.1:0-629 GCA_964236875.1 uncultured Acidobacteriaceae bacterium
TCCGATGAGCGTGGCGGTGCTGGACGCGGGCGGGCACCTGGTTGCCTTCAAGCGCGAAGACAAAAGCAGCATTATGCGGCCGCAGATTGCGCAGGCCAAGGCGTGGGGCTCGCTGGGCATGGGCATGAGCGGGCGCGCTATCGCCGAGCGGGCGGCATCCCATCCGTCGTTCGTGGCGGCGCTGGGAGATATCTCCGGAGGGCGCATCGCGCTGGATGGCGAAGGCAACGTGCTGGGGGCGGTGGGCGTGACGGGTGATCTATCCGACCATGACGAGACATGTGCTATCGCCGGCGTGGAAAGTGCCGGCTACAAGACGCAGTCGTAGCGAGGCTGCCTGAGTGGCTGCGAGTGAATGTAGAAAGCGACGGGGAAAGTGGGTTCGCGATGACGACGATGGCACAGGCTTTGCAGCCTGCAGGGATGCTGGGAACCGAGCTGCTGGGGAACGTTGCGCAGATCTCGTTTGTGACGCGCGACCACAAGCGGACGATCGATCACTTCCTCCGGCTCGGCATCGGGCCGTGGCGCATCCAGACGCTGCACCCGGGTACGCTGAGCGAGATGCGCTATCGGGGCGAGCCGCACAGCTATCGTGTGATCACGGCAAGCGCTTCCTCCGGGAACAT
>CAXSHQ010000091.1:639-14371 GCA_964236875.1 uncultured Acidobacteriaceae bacterium
GAGGGTACCGGCGTCTTCGAAGACTTCCTCCAGAAGCACGGCGAAGGCATTCATCATCTGGCGTTTCTATGTCCGGGGCGTAGCTTTCAGGAGGCGATCGACGAGTTCGCCAAACGCGGCTTCCACGTTCTGCAATCCGGGCGCTGGCTGGACAAGGTGGGCTACGCCTTCATCGGGCCGGACGATGCGTTGGGCGCCTTCTTCGAGATATGGGATCGCTCGCCAGGGTTCCAGCCGCCCGTGCCGGACGAGTGGTATCCACCTTTGGCCGTTGAGGAAGCGGGAGAGTAAGGACGCGCACGAAGCGTGTGCGTCTGGGGTTGCGACGGGCTGACAGGAAGCGAGAGGGATGTGGGTATGCACTTTCCGGGGTTGTACATGGCGGCGCGCATCGTGGTCGGATGCATGTTCGTGTACTCGGCCCTCTCAAAGCTTTTGCAGTTTGCAGGAACCGTTCAGATGATGCAAGGCTACCAGTTTCCTCAGCCAAAGCTGGCCCTGGCTGCGGGAACTCTGTGGGAGCTAAGCTGGGCCGTCCTGCTGCTCGCCGGTGTGCACGTGTTGCTGGATTCGGTGGCGCTGGCTTTCTTTGTGCTGCTGGCAACGCTCATGTTCCACGCCAGAGATGCGATGAAGGCGGAGCGCCGACAGATGGCGACGGTTCATATCGGCAACAACGTCATGATCATCGGCGGGCTGTTAGCCATCGGCGCATATTGAGTTGCTTCACGGTGCGAATGGAAGGGTTAAGCGAAAGACTCGGGCGGCTATGAGCGACACACAAGGGTTCGATATCGAAGTTCCTGTTCTGGTCGTGGGCGCCGGGCCAGCCGGCCTCGCGGCGACGCTGCTGCTTCACCAGTATGGGGTGAAGGCGCTGACGGTAACTCGCTATGGATGGACGGCAAACTCCCCACGAGCACATTTCCAGAATCAGCGGACGATCGAGATATTGCGTGAACTCGGGTTGGAGCAGGAAGTGGTCGCCACCGGCATGCCCGACCATCTTGCGCAGAATTTCGTATGGGCTTCTAGCCTTGCAGGCACAGAGTTTGCCAGGCTGCCGCACTATACGGTGACCCGCCGGGATGAATACCGCCGCGCAAGTCCCTGTCCGGTTTCCAATATTCCGCAGCACATGCTGGAGCCCATACTTGCGCGCGCGGCGAAGGCGCGGGGGGCGAGCATCCGCTGGAAGCATGAACTGCTTGACCTGAGCCAGGATGCTGAAGGCGCGACGGCGCGTATCAGAAACCGCGTAAGCGGAAGGGACCTCGTGGTGCGCGCGCAGTATGTCATCGGCGCGGACGGTGGACGAAGTCGCGTGGCCGAGGCCGTGGGCATTACGCACACCGGACCGGCGGGATGGGCGGCCGCCATCAACGTGTGGTTCCGCGCGGACCTGACTGCTTATTGCGCGCACCGGCCGGGCATCTTGTACCTGCTCAATCGGCCCGGTGGGAGCTTCTGGATCGGATCCGGAATCTTCATCAACGTGAGGCCCTGGAACGAATGGGTGCTTTCGTTCATGTACGACCCCAGGATGGGCGAGCCGGATCTGGCCGAAGCCGCACTGCTAGCCCGTGTGCGCGACCTGGTGGGGAACGAAGAGCTGGGCGTCGAACTGCTGGGAGCTTCCTCCTGGCAGATGAATGCGCAGGTCGCGGACAAGATGTCGGAAGGCAGGGTCTTCATCGCGGGGGATGCGGCGCATCGGCATCCGCCCACGAATGCGCTGGGGTCGTACACTTCCATCCAGGATGCGTATAACCTGGTGTGGAAGCTTAAGCTCGTGCTGGAAGGGCTCGCGCCGCCCGCCTTGCTGGACAGCTACAACCTGGAGCGGCGGCCCGTGGCGCAGCAGGTGATCGACCGCACGATGCAAAGCGTGCGGGAACACGGCTCGATCGGCGCAGCCATCGGCTTCGCGCCGGACCAGACCGAGGCGGAGGGCTGGAAGGAGTATGCCAAGCTGAGCGATCCGGGCGAGATGGGCCGGGAGCGGCGCCAGGCGCTCAGCGGCGCGATCGACCTGCTGCAGTATCAGTGCTGCACGCATGGGGTCGAGATGGGTGTGCGCTATGGCGAAGGAGCCATGGTCGCGGAGGCCGATAGCCTGGAAGCGCGCGATAGCTGGCGTGAGCGTCAGCTTGTGTATGTGCCCACAACCGCGCCTGGAGCGCACTTGCCGCATGCGTGGCTGGAGCGCGAAGGCAAGGCGCTTTCGACTATCGACCTAGTGGGCGGGGGCCGGTTTGCGCTGGTCGTCGGTCATGACCACTTGGCCTGGCTGCAGGCGGCGGAACAGATTCATGCCGAGTTCGGCTTCGATCTGCCCGTCTACAGCATCGGGCGCGGGCTGATGTATGAGGATGTCTGGCGCGAGTGGGCGAACGTGCGCGGGGTCGATGACAGCGGCTGCCTGCTGGTTAGGCCCGATAAGGTGGTCGGCTGGCGCTGCCTGACCGCCCCTGAGGACGCAAGCGGCAGCTTGCGAGCGGCGTTGCGGCAAATCCTGAACTCCCAGAGTGTTGGAACGCCCGCGAAAGGCGTCGGAGAAGCAGCTGTGCCAGTGGTGCTGGCGAGCGCCTGACCCGGCTAAGGAAACCGCATTCTGTCGCGTGAAAGCCGCTCGCCGATGACCGGAGCGGCCTCCGAAAGACATCAAGAGAGCTAGTGACTTGAGTTCCAGCCACAAGTTACAAAATGTCCTATTGACTATTAGGCTTTGTAACACATATAGTCGGGCCGCTAAAGACTTTGCTCTCCGTTCGTGTCTGAGGAAACGCCATGCGCATCATGCCCTTCGTTCGCAATCCCCGCCTTCACGGTTTCTTTCTCTTCCTTTTCTTTGTGTTGGCGGCGAGGCCGCTGCTTGCTCAATTGGGCACTGGCACGGTGAATGGAACGGTCACCGATCCCAGCGGCGCTGCGATTCCCGGCGCGGCTTTGACCCTGACGGATACAGGCACGAACGCGACGCGAAAAATCGTAGCCGACAGAAGGGGGCACTTCTCCATCCCGGATGTGAACGTGGGACAGTACAAGTTGGAGGCATCCGCCTCCGGTTTCGGTACTGCGACGAAGCAGGGGATTGAGGTCACGGTCGGCGCCCAGCTGACGGTGGATCTGCCGCTGGCGGTGGGCTCCGGGAACACCGTCATTACCGTATCCACGGATGTGCAGAACGAGGTGAACTCGACCTCCGGCCAGCAGAGCACGCTGATCAACCCGCAGCAGATTCACGAGCTACCGCTGAACGGCCGCAACTTCGAGCAGCTGATCCTGTTGGCGCCGGGCGTGCAGCCTTCCTCTGGTTCGCCCAAGACGGCGCTCTATGGCCGCTCGGCGTCGTTCTCCATCTCCGGCGCGCGGCCGGAAGGTCAAGCTGAGCTGCTGGACGGCGCGAATATTCAGGGATATTGGAACCGCGGCTCCGGAGCGAGCATTATCGGAACCTCGCTGGGCATTGAGGGCATTGCCGAGTTCCAGACGCTGACCGGCATCTATGGCGCGCAGTTTGGCGGCAATGGCAGCGTGATCAATGCGGCGACCAAGTCCGGCACCAACACGATCCATGGCTCGATGTACGACTTCATACGCAACAGCGTGTTCGACACGCGCAACTACTTTGACCCTGCCAGCGGCGCGCCTTCCTTCCGCCGCAACCAATTTGGCGGAAGCATCGGTTTTCCGTTCCGCAAAGACAGAACCTTCGGTTTTCTGAACTATGAGGGTGTGCGCCAGCAGCTGGGGCAGGTGCTGGTGTCGAACGTGCCGAATGTCAATGCGCGGGCCGGCTATCTTCCGTGCACGATCGGCGCGCCGGCAACACCGGCCTGTCTGGCCGTGCAGCCTGGAGCACCCGCACCTCCGCCCTCCGGCCGCGGTCTGCAGAATTACGGCGTGAACGCTGCCATCGCTCCCTACCTTGCGTTGTTTCCTCTGCCCAACGGCACCGACAACGGCGACGGCTCTGGCCGGCTGACGTCGGTGGGAGCCAACCCGGCCAACGAGGACTACTTTCAGACACGTCTGGATCAGTACCTTTCCGGCAAGGACAATCTGGCCTTCCGCTATGTCTCCGACAACGGGACTCTGGTGGATCCATTTCCGGGGTTGATCGCTCCCGGCTTTCCGGAAACATCCATCCAACGCAACCGCTTCGCAACCATCGAAGAAAAGCACACCTTCTCGCCGCGGCTATTGAACACAGCGCGCCTGCACTTTACACGCACGGCCTTCGCCGCACGGCAGGGGTACAAGAACCCGGCGTTCGCCGCGCTCCAGTTTCTTCCGAATGTGCAGTACGGCGCGCTCTTCATCGCCAGCCTGCTGCCCAGCGGCAGCGCCAGCCAGGGTTTCGGTCCGAGTATTCAGGGTCCTACCCGGTTCATCCAGAGCCGTTATGCCGTGCAGGACGACGCTTACCTGACTGTCCACTCCCATCAGCTCCAGTTCGGGATCGATGTAACTTCCGCCTCGACCAACGGAAACGTCAACCTGTTTCAGGCGGGGCAGTACACCTTTCCGAATCTGAGCACCTTTCTGACCAACGCGCCTTCGGCTGTTGTGTTCGCCGCGCCAGGCTCGAACGGAGAACGGAACTCGCGCGAAATCGATGTGAACCCCTACATCCAGGACGACTGGAAGGTGAATAACCACCTATCCGTGAATCTTGGCGTCCGTTATGAGTTCGTCACCAATCCGATTGAAGCGAACGGTAAGTTTGTTGCGCTGCCCAATCCCGCGACGGACACCGCGTTCGTTTCGGTGCAGCATCCCTTCGGCAACAATCCTTCGCTCAAGAACTTCGATCCTCGTGTGGGCTTCGCCTATGTGCCGGGCAACAGCAAGACGTCGATTCGCGGCGGCGTCGGGATCTATCACAACCCCCTCCAGGCGCGTTCCTATAACGCGCCACAGAATCTGACCGGTGCGTACCAGTTGCAGGTGGTTGCTGGCTCCAACGTACCGTTTCCGAACCCGCTGCTCGGCCGGGCCGGCGCGCCCACGGCCTCGAACAACCTGTTCTACAACAACACCAGCACGCCGTACCAGATGGAGTACAGCTTAGGCATTCAGCAACAGATGGACGCCTTTACGGTGCTGACCGTCTCCTACGTGGGTAATGAGGGCCGGCACCTGCTGTTCGCCAACGAAACGAACCCGCCGGTCTCGCAGGTTTGCCCCTGCACCGATCCGTTCAACCCCGCCGCCGCGACACTTGCCCCGGGTACGCGGTATTTCCCGCTGCCGGGTGCTACCGGCTATGTACGCCTCAACCGGAGCTTCGGCTCGCTGGCGTTCGATCCCTCCTCGGGCACGTCCCACTACCATGCCCTGCAGACGAGCCTGGTGCGTTCGCTGAGCCACGGCGTGCAGTTCCAGGTGAACTACACATGGTCCAAGGCTCTGGATCTCAGTTCGCTGGCCAACGCGGCCGAACTGATCAACGGATCGACTTCGGTGGAGAACCCGTACGACCGCAGACTGGACTACGGGCCGTCCGCATTCGATACACGCCACGTGGGCAACGCGAATCTTGTGTACCAGTTCCCGAAGCACGGCAACAGTCGCCTGGCCAATGGATGGGAAGCCACGTTGCTTGCACAACTGCACTCCGGTACGCCATACAACATCGTGGATGGCTTCGACCGCGCGAATTTCAATAACGGCACGGCCATAGAGCGTCCCAACTTGGTGGGGAATCCGAACCTGCCGGGCACCGTCGCGGCTAACCCGACGTGCGTCGCGCCTTCTTCGGTTCACAACAAGGCGCACTGGTATAACCCGTGCGCGGTGATGGTGCAGCCGGTCGGCACATTCGGCAACGAGCGCCGCAATCAATTTGTCGCGCCCGGGTTCAAAGATTTCGATCTGGCCGTTCAGAAGAACACGCGCATCCGCGAGGGTATGAACCTGGAGATTCGCGGCGAGCTCTTCAACCTCTTCAATCACACAAATCTGGGCTTCCCCAACCTGGTCGCTATCCAAGGCGCCCCGGCGACGCCCGCAAACATCGCTGCGCTGCCGTTCATCGTTGGCTATAACCCCGTGGCCGGCACCTTCAACAACACCAACGGGACTTCACGCCAGGCGCAGTTTGCGCTGAAGCTGCTGTTCTAAAAAGGGAAGCCATGGCCATACCGGAACTCAAAGGCATCCACCATCTGAAGCTCGTGGTGAGCGATCTCGACGCGGCGTTGAAGTTCTATGAAGCCGCGTTGAATGCGGAGCGGATCCCGCAGTTCGACCACAAACGTGTGTCAGACGGCTCACTGTATGCCTACATCCTGAAGGTGCCGGGCCTGGTACGGCGCTGGAGCTGCGGCTGCATCCGGAACGCGCGGAGAAGCACCGCGGGTTCGATCCGGTCACGATCTCCGTGCAGAGCCTCGATGCGCTGGAACAATGGGACCGCCTGCTTACCGAACGCGGCGTGCGCCACTCCCCGATCATCACTGCGATCTATGCCTGGATCCTCGTGCTGGAAGATCCGGACGGCAACCGGCTCCGGCTGTACACACTGGAGACGCACGGACCGGAGATCAAGCCGGACGAAACGAACGAGTGGCTCCAGAACTAGCTCGTTCCGGGGTTGCAGCCGCAGGAGTTCGCGGTGGATAGCGGTCAGCCCACATTGAAAACGCGGCTGATCTGTCTTCGCGCAAAGCGCCATTGCGCAGCACTGTCCTTTGCAAAGGTGTCGGCGAGATCGCTGACGCGCACCTGCGCGGGTGCGCCCGATCCGCTCTGCTCATAGGTTTGCTGAATGGCGGTCGCATGCAGCGTGCCATCCGGGGCGGTCTCTACTTGAAGATTGCTCCATGTGTGGCGCGTCTTGCGTGCCGGGTCCGCACATCGTTCGTTGGTGAACTGGGCGATGGCTGCCCGCCCGCTGATTTGCTGCAGCCCCATCGCGAGCACGCCTTCGGCCAGGAACAACTCGGACAGCGCCGCTCCATCGCCGCGGTCGGCGCAACGGCCGAAGGCTGTGAGTAGTGCTTCTACGTTACGCAAAGCTTCGCCTTGAATCTCTTCGACGGGCATGAGCAGACCTCATTTCGTGAGATGCAGCAGCGCAAGCTTTCGGCGTGTAGCTCTCATATGTGCGACAGCGATCCGTGGACAAGTCACCTGAAGACTCCCTTCTCGATGTACTCTGACAGTCGGTGAAGAAGACGAGCCAATCCATGCCCGCGGCAGCGCAGCCGTGGAAAGCTTCGCAGCCGCTCCATCGAGGCAACGCCGCGGAGCGCCTGCTGGCCGAACTGCGCACGCGTATCTTGAACGGCGAAATAACGCGCGGCGCGAAGATGCCGACCGAAAAAGAACTGGCAACGGCCTACGGCGTGAGTAGTGCAACGGTCCGGGAAGCGGTTCGAGGGCTGGCGACCGCGCAGCTGGTGGAGGTGCGGCATGGCAGCGGCGCGTATGTCACCGCGGATGTGGATCAGCTGATGGGCATGTCGCTGCGTTCCATCATCGAGATGGAGCGGATCACCATGCCGCAGGTGCTGGCGGTGTACGGAGCCATCAACGGGTATGCGGCCGAGCTGGCAGCCCGGCATGCTACGCCGGCCATGGTCCGCGCCCTGCAGCAAGCGCAGGATGACATCGCGAGTGCGAAGAGCCTCCCAGCCATCTCCGAGGCATTGACGCGCTTCCTGGATACGCTGGCGCGTTGCTCGGGCAATGCGCTGCTGGTGGCGCTTTGCCGCTTCCTGGCGGGCATGCAGATCGGCTTGGCGACAGAGCTTTCCGGCGGCTCCTACAGCATCCGGCGCACGAACAGCGCGAAGCTGGGGGGCGCCCGGCAGACGCTGATCGACGCGATCAAGGCCAAGGACGATACCGCCGCACGAAAAGCAGCGCGGCGGTATCAGGAACAGGCACTGGCGGTCCTTAGCGCGTTGCCGCGAGCCGGCAAGGCAAGGGTCGCTGACCCGGCTTTGTCGAAGCTGCTGGCATCCCTGCTGCATCCGTAAAGCGGCGACAGCCCCTACAGAGGCTTGGCGTCGATCATGACTCCGCAGAGTAGTGCGGGCTCGTCCGAGAGATTACTCCAGGCGTGATTGGTGCCGCGGATCACGACGGAGTCGCCCACGCGCATGATCACGTCGTCTACGTCAGTGATGAGGTGGATCTCGCCTTTGCAGCAGTAGATGCAGTCCAGCGTGTCGGTGTAGTGCATGGTCGGGTGGCGTGCGGAATCTTCCGCGGTCGGCATGTGCGTCTGCCCGATCTGCTCGTTGAGCCGCTTGAACTCCTCGATGTGCTTGGCTTTCTCGGCGGTGTCGGGCGGGATTTCGAGCATGCGCATGAGCATACCGCCGGGGAACGGCTCGCGCGTTTTCACCTCGTCGGCGCGATCGCCTTCGATGTTGTTGTCGACCGGCACTTCGCGGGTGCTCCACAGCGTGGCGCGCCAGAAGAAGCCGGGCACCTCCTGCACGTTGTTCGCTTCATCAGTGAGCACAGCCGACTTGCCGGTTTCGTTCTTTCCGACCACGTAACGCTTGTACTTGGAAACCATGAGACTCTCCTTGTGAGACTGCTGTAAGGTGTGCACCGCGGCGTGCGGCACGGTGCTCAACCGGGGAAGCCGGACTCGGGAGCGGGCGGGCGCGTGAAGTCGGTGCCCTCGATGCCGGCGCTGAGGGCCTTCACCGTGGACTCGCAGAAGCGGCGGAAGCCGAGCGTATCCAGACCGAGGCAGAAGATGCGCACGCCGTCATCGAAGAACTTGCGGCAGGATGCGGGTGTGGGGTCGAGGATGGGGCCACCGATAATGTGCACGCCGTGACGCCTGGCGGCGTCGAGCACCTGGCGGTAGGCAGCTTGCACCTTGGGACCGCGCATCATCTGCGAACCTTCGCCGAGCTGGAAGGCAAGGTCACCCGGCGCGAAGACGATCATATCGACTTCAGGGTGCGCGCAGATAGCTTCTATGTCGTCCACGCCGCCCTGGCTTTCGATCATGGGCACCAGCGCAACCTGTTCGTTATTCCAGGTAACGTACTCATCGAACTTGCGCACGCTGTAGCCCGCGGCGCGCACCGCCGGGCAGATGCCGCGCTTGCCCTTGGGCGGGATAAAGACGAAGTCGGCGACGCGATCGATGTCCGCGGCAGACTGCACAAGCGGCAGGAAAATGCCTTCGGCACCAGCTTCCAGGGCGCGCCGAATCTCCACTTCGTTGTGCAGGTCGGGCACGCGGACATAAGGGATGATGCCAGCCAGCTCGGCCGCGCGGATGAGATTTTCAAGCGCCCGCACATTGGTGTCGGAGTGCTCCGTATCGATCATGGCCCAGTCGAAACCGGTTTCGCCGAGAACTTCGATCAGGGCTGGACTGCCGGTAAACATCTGGATGCCGAGTGGAATCTCTTTGCGCTCCAGCATGGCGAGAAGGCGATTGGGCTTGTGGGTCACAGGTTGGCCTCCGCAGAAACATGTGTCAAAGTCACCTGAGGACTTTAGCACAGGAGCTTAACCGCTGGCCGGCTTGGCCGAATCGGAATTCATGGTAGGGATTCCGCGGCGCGCTGGCGAGTTCACGAGCTGTGGAGAATCGGCACGAGCATGCCTCAGCGGGCATCCGGGTGTTCGAGCGCCTGCACGAAGGCGGTCATGAAACCGTTGGCATGCTGGCCGTCCAGCACGCGGTGATCGACCGTGAGCGTGACGTACATCATGGGCCGAACGCGGAAGAGCTCGCGGCCGCCGGTTTCGCATACGATGACGCGCTTTTGCACCTTGCCTGCGCCGAGAATCGCGGCCTGCCCGTGCGGCAGGATGATGGGCGCGGCCATGAGGCTGCCGCTGACGCCGTGGTTGGAAAGGGTGAAGGTGCCGCCTTCCAGATCGGCCTGCGTGATCCTGCCTTCACGCGCCTTCTTCGTCATGGCGCGCAATGCTTCGCTAAGGGTCAGGAGGTCCATCCGGTCGGCATCGCGAATGACGGGAACAATAAGACCGCCGGTATCGAGCGCCGTGCCCACGCCGAAGTTCACGTGATCGAAGAGCTCGAGATGTGCGTCGTGCCACTTGCTGTTGACCTCGGGCACGAGCTTGATACAGCGGATGGCCGCCTGGATGATGTAGGCCGTCACGCTGGGCGCTTCGCCGGCGGCTTGCTTACGGTTTTCGCGATCCGCAAACACGTTGAACATGTCGGCTTCAAAGACCGCAGTCACATGAGGCGCCGCCTGGAGGCTGTGCGCCATGTGGCGTGCAATGCTCTTGCGCATCGGCGTGTGCGGAACGAGCCGGCCGGTGGTTTGGCCCGCAGGTTCGCGGGCTACCGGAATGGAGGCGGGTCCGGGCTGGTTGCCGGAGGAGAGATAGGCGGCGATGTCAGCGGGTGTAAGACGTGCGCCACGGCTGGCCTTGGGCACGGATTCGGCGCTCAGGTTGAGTTCAGCGAGCAGCCGGCGGACCACAGGCGAGAGGGTTGCCGGTGCTTCGTCAGTGCGTGGTGCTTCTGCCTGCGGCGCGGCGGAAGGCATGCGCTCGCCGGCTATACGCTCCAGCGCGGGCGGAGCGATGGTAACGCTGGAAGCGGATGCGCCGTCGCCACCGGTGTCGATGCTGCCGAGCAGATCGCCGGGCTGTACGGCCTCGCCGCTGGCCTTGGCAAAGACGCGCAGCACGCCGGAGGCAGGCGCGGCGATCTCCAGCGTGACCTTATCGGTGTTGATCTCGACCAGCGGCTCGTTCTCGGAGACGGAGTCGCCAGGCTGCTTGAGCCACGTGCCCAGAGAGGCTTCGGTCCCTTCCTTTTCTTCATCCGGCATGCGGATTTCAACGATGGGCACGGGGCTTCCTCTTCAGGCGCTTTAGAAAGCGAGGGTAACTTGCATCTGCGCGGCGATAGAGTCGACGCTGGGTAACACGGCATCCATAAGCGCATTGTTGTAGGGCAGTGGGATGTCAGGCACGGCGATGCGCTCCACCGGGGCGTCGAGGTTGAAGAAGCCTTGGCGCGAGACCACGGCGGCAACCTCCGCGCCAAAGCCAGCGGTCATGCTGTCCTCATGCACCACCATGCAGCGATGGGTTCGCGCGACGGACGCCAGGACCGCTTCGATGTCCCACGGAACCAGCGTACGCAGATCGAGAATATCGGCAGAGATGCCCGCCTTTGCCGCAGCCAGCAAGCTGCGCTCCACCATGGCACCCCAGGTGACGATCGTGAGGTCAGTGCCGGACTGGACCGTGCGCGCCACCCCGAGGGGCAGGACGAAATCGTCGCCAGGATAGGGACGGCGAGCGGAGGAGGCGTCGAGCAGCACACGGTGCTCGAAGAAGATGCTGGGGTTATGGCTGCGCATGGCGGTGCGCAGCAGGCCGGAGGCATCTTCAGCGTTCGAAGGATAGATGACCTGCCAGCCTGCGCCGTGCACGAAGGCCGCTTCGTTGGAGGCCGCGTGGCCTGGATCTCCACACTTGGGACCAAAGCCGCCCGGCATGCGGACCACCACCGGGGCGCTGAAACGGCCGGCGGTTCGCCAGCGCAACGTGCCGCAATCGTTTAGCTGCTCGGTGCCTGGGTCGGCGTATTTGCGGAACTGGATTTCGGCTACGGGCCGCAGGCCGGCCTGGCCCAGACCTACGGCGTTGCCGATGATCCCCTCTTCCGAGAGGCTGGTATCGAAGACGCGAGATGCGCCGAACTCGGCTTGCAGGCCCATGGTGGCTGCATGCACGCCGCCTTTGAGGCCTACGTCTTCGCCGAAGATGAGCAGCTTCGGGTTTGCGTGAAGCTCGCTCTGCAAGGTGCGGCGGATCGCGGTGAGCATGTTGGTGCGGGTGGGCTCGGGGGGCGCCGGGGCGGAGGCGATGACGGCGGGTTCGTCCTCCGCGAAGCGATGGCGGACGACCGCTTCCCAGGTCGCCTCCGGCTCCGGCGCGGCTTCGGCCGCGGCCAGGCCTTGCTCCACATCGATCACCACCTCTTCTTCCAGGGCTCGCCATTCGTCGTCGGAGAGCACGCTCGGCACGAGGAACGCGCGCAGATGAGGCAGCGGATCTTTGCGGCGCTCTTCGGCGAGAAACTCGGGGCTCTTGTATGTCTGGGTGTCCTGGCCGGAGTGGCCGGCAAGGCGCGGCATCTTCAGCCGGGCCATCACCGCGCCGGCGCCGGAGCGCGCGTGCTCCACGGCTTCGAAGATCGCCTGCGCGGTTTCGGCAGGCTGGGTGGTGTCGGCCTCGATGATGCGCAGGTCGCGGAAGGAAGCGAGATTCGCCGCGATGTTACCGCCCGGCGTTTGCACCGTGGAGGGAACGCTGAGGCCATAGCCGTTGTCTTCGATGAAGAAGATCATGGGCAGCTTGCGGGTGGCCGCTGTATTGAGAGCTGCCCAGAAGCCGTTGCTGGCCACTGAGCCATCGCCGCCCAGGACCACCGCAATGGAGCCGCGATAGCTCTCATCGCCGAGCACTTCGGCGTAGTAGCGAATGGCATGCGCCCAGCCGGCTGTGGTGGTGTATTGCGTGCCCACACCGCCGGCCATGGGCAGCACGGTGCAATCCTCCTGGCCAAGCCGGTTGAAGACCACGCCAACTTCGCGGCCTTCGGTCACGCTGCCTGCCTTGGCGAGCGAACCCTTGAGCGCATCGGTAGTGCTCATGCCGAGCGCAAGCAGCAGGGGACGCGAGCGGTAGTAGCCGCTAGCCGCATCGTGCCTGCCGGTAAGCATGGTGCCCAGCAGCACCTGCGAAAGCTCATGTCCGCGGGCGCTGAACTGGTAGTGGATTTTCTTCTCAGGAAAGAGTTTCGTTTCTTCCAGGTCATCCATGGCGCGCGACAGCAGAATGGTACGGGCGACGCGCTTCCAATCCACCTGCGGGCGCCGCGAGTTGCGCAAGTCCGGTGCGGGAGAGAGCCGGGCCGGGCTCGCGACGCTCTGCTTCAAGGCTTGCTTGGGTTTCGGCATGAGGGCTCGTATGTGTCTTTGAGGCTTCGCGTTATGTTACACAATTTGCGCGAAACGTTTCAGGGTTGTAACTTTAGCTTGCCAACTCATCAGGTGACAAGGGGCAGGTGTAAAAAGAACTGGCGGTAATCGGCACATAGTGGAGCGCGGGGAGTGGATCAAGGGATGAGCACGGTGAATGAAGTAAGACAGCCAACGGCCACGGCGCTGCACGGCTGGGTGCTTGTCTCGGGTTCCTGGCTTGCGGTCATGGCGCCGGCGATCATCTCGCCGGTGCTTCCGCGCATGACGGCTGCGTATCGCGGGCTACCGCATGAGGCCGTACTGGTGGCCTTGGCGGCCACCCTCCCTGCACTGTTCGTGGCGCTGCTGGCGGTGCCTTCGGGTGTGCTGGCCGATCGCCTGGGGAGTCGCAGTCTGCTGCTTGTGGGGCTGGCCTTCTATGCCGCGCTGGGGACCGCGCCGTGGTGGCTGCCAACGCTGCCGGAGATTGTCGTTTCACGCGCGGGGGTGGGCATCGCCGAGGCTGTGATCCTGACCTGCAGCACCGCCCTGCTGGGGCAGTACTTTACGGGGGAACGGCGCGCAAAGTGGCTGGCGCTGCAAACCGGCTCGGCCAATATTGTGGCAATCCTGATGACTGGGATCAGCGGCGCACTGGGCGAACACACATGGCGGACGCCGTTCCTGGTTTATGGCATCAGCCTGGTGCAGTTGCCGCTGATGGCGTTGCTGCTGTGGGAGCCGCGTCGTGCGGTCCATGCGGCTCAGGCGTTCCTGCCCGCGAG
>CAXSHQ010000092.1:0-14333 GCA_964236875.1 uncultured Acidobacteriaceae bacterium
AGGTATCGTCGCCGCATCCACGTATCGTGTACAGGTGCCTTCACCAAACGCTTACGTTTCATGCGTAAGCTAGCGGCAGAATTACCGAGGACCAAATGACGGAAAAAGAAAAATTCGATACAGGAATGGACAAGTTGCTACGTGCGAATCCGCAGATCGTCAAGGCTGCGATGGAACAGGAGAAGCAGGAACGGGAAGCAGAGCGCAGGGCTAAACGCGCTTCTTCTTCCGTCCCCGCTTCTTCCAACCGCGATGCTTAGTTGGCCGTTTCTCCCACCTTGCCGGTGACTTCGGCAAAGGTCAAACGCTTACCGGCAACCTGCGACATCACGGCAGAGAAGCGGTCTGCATCACTCATATTCTTCCGGTTGTTATAGCGGAAGGTCTGTTCGTCAAGGTAGCGGAAAAGATGAAACGGCTCGACACTAACGTATGTTCCACCGATACCGCGCTTGAGCAAGCTCCAGAAGTTCTCAAGGCCGTTGGTGTGTACGCGACCGTTGACGTACTCGACAGCATGATCGACAACCTGATGTGCGTAATCGGAAGCAAGGCCGTCATAGGAGAGCAGGTAATCGGTGTAGAGGGCCGCACCTGCCTCGACATGCTTCCGAATCTCGGCTTGCAGGACAGGCTTGCGGCGGCTCGGAACGACGGCGGCATGAACCCTACCGCCGCGCTCCAGAATACCCATAACCGCGATCTTGTCTTTGGTGCCGGTACCAGTGATGCGGCGATTCTGGACACTTACGTGCATGTTCCGGGCTTTGCCCCCGATGAAAGTCTCATCCGCTTCGACTTCGCCGCCGTTGCCACCAACTTTGAGCAGAGAGCCGTTCTGCATTGCGAGGCGGATACGGTGCAGCATGAACCATGCCGATTTTTGAGTGATGCCGATGGAGCGGGCAAGCTCACAGGACGAGACGCCATTCTTGCTATTGGTGATAGTCCATACCGCAGGAAGCCACTTCTCGAGGCCGAGAGGGGAGTCCTCAAAGATGGTGCCCACCTTCGCGGTGAACTGGCGTTTCGCGTGAGCACTCTTGCACTGCCATTTGTTCTGCTTCGCAAGGAAGGTGACATCGTTCCGCCCGCAGGTAGGGCAGATGATGCCGTTCTTCCACCGATGCGCCACCATGTACTCGCGGCAGTTGACCGGATCGGCGAAGTGGATGATGGCTTCCTGAAGGGTGCGAGGGCTTTGCATAACTCAAGAATAGAGGGCCTATCTTGATTCGTCAAGTAAATAATTACCCTAAATAGCGTCGGCGGAGCCACAAACGGCCCGGGTACGTACTACATATATCCATATTATTTCAATGTGAACGGCTCAAGCGCCCTCACCCCCTTGATGTGTGTGTCTTTCGACAATGAGGTCTGGAAGGGAGAATCATGGACCGCGACGCTCACCCCGATCACGAAGGCATCTTCCTTTATAGCACAGGAGGATGCTTATCTCTTTAGCCTGCTTGGGAGTGTGGCCTACTCAGCGGATGACATTCAGGAAGCGGTGTGGCTCTTATCGACAGCCAATACAAGCGCTGTAACGGCGACTGCCAATGATGTGGCTTTGCTCTCGATGGCCAAAGCCGCAGTCAGTGCAGCTGACGCCGGCGGTTATGCAGGATTCGATAATAGGCAATATTCCTTATACGTCGCGAATCCCGGCAGTCAGCCTTCCCCTTACGGCACTCCACAGAACTACATTGGTTTGTCTCCCGTCCCAGAACCCAGTTCCCTTATTCTTCTCGCTAGCGGTATGCTGGGCTGCTCAGTCGTTGTCTACAGACGACGGCGACAAGAGCTAGCTTGAGATCAGGCAGGTCCGGGAATAGAGACATACACTACATGCAGTAACCCGGCACCGCCACGTGTGTGTGGCACTTGGGATTTGCTCCACAGCGCTGATAACGAGATCAATCGCTCAACACGGCACCGTTCCTCATCGTGGCTTGTTGGCTCTTCAAGGGCCCCGCCGTCCGGCCCCTACCTCTCGGTGGCTTACGGAACAACCGGATTACTGCATCTGGCCTCCGCAGCAACTGACGAGGGCCCTATTACGATCAGCGCCGGCGACAGAACCGTGAGCGCTGTCGGTAGGCTCCGCGCAAGCCCGTATACGACCACAGGCCAGTCACGCTCCATGAAGCATTTACCGATGAGCTTAGTCCCGAGGGCAGGTCTAAAGTACCTGACAGCCTTCCGGGCCAGGCCTTAGCAGCATTCAGCTTCTGCGGTACATCCCAGAAGGGCCCGACTAGCTGAGTGCCTGCATCCGGACACGCGGCCGCCTTTAGCGGATATTGTCATTCATGTCTGCTGAAAGCAGACCACTTGGTCATTCATGCGTACGAATGATGAACCAACCGTTGCCGCCCCTTGTTCCGAGATAGCCGCTTTGGTCTACCAGCTTCCATTCTCCCGAGTGGATCTTATTCAGAATCATGGTGTCCATGTCCCTCTGGGCAAGTGGCCGTTGGTGGTTGTAGAGTCTTTCCGCGCCCACCAATATCGTCATCTGACGTTGATAGACAATCCACTTGGGGGGCGCGGTGTTGAGTTCGTTGATCAGTCGCTCGACGCTTGCTCGAGTTGAGGTGTCGAAGAAGGTCTGCACATAGTTGTGCCACGGCCGGACGTTACAAAAGTAGTTTGGATAGGGGTAAGGCAGAGACAGCAGTTCCGTAGGCCTTTGCCCGTCAGACCGGATGTCCGCGCAGACCCGTTCGCTGAAATGTAGAAGATCGCGGTCGATGTACATTCTTCCGTACACGGAGTGATGGTATGACTCTCGATTTGCAAACATTTGGCTGTACACGTAGTTTTGCCACGAGTAGGGAACTAAGAACTTGACCCCGATAGAAAAGACCCCAACCAGAAGCAATACCGTCAAGACGGCCGAACGTGCAGCGAAACCAAACTTTCGAAGCGGGTCGAGCACCAGGAAAAGCAAAAACAGCAGTGCGATGGGAGCATAGTAGTTGGTGAGCGGTTCAGCAGCTGCTCCGGCCGAGTACGATGCCCATTCCATCAACGGCAGCAGATAGAGTGATTCCCGAACGTCCCAGTGGCGATGCTGCGCATGCGCCAGTACGAACCGATCCAGGACCAGTATGGCAATGACGTACAGCAGGATTATGAGCCAGAGGAGTGTTGTGTCGAGCAGGAGGCCTCCGCGTATTGAGTGGCGGAGATCAGAGGGTTGCACGAGGTAGAGGAGGACTGCCGTTCCGATCTGGAGGGGGAAGATATACCGGTCCTTCACTCTCCAATAACGCTTGAGCAGTAGACCAATGCACAGGATCACGAACAGGATTGGCGTGGCGCGAACACCTTGTAGCTCTAGGATGTCGGGAACGTTCCAAAGCGCCATGAAGGGCGACGCCATCAGGCCGCTGGGGCCGCCTTTGCTCGCTGCGGCCCGGAAGATCGTGCTGGCGAGATACGTCGGAATCGAATCACCGGTAAGGCTTACAACAAGAGCCACCAGACCGGCGCTCATTCCGAGATACAGCGCCAGGCTCGCCAGCCGGTTCTGGTGGACGATCAGGCAGAGAATCAGGGTGACGCACGCCAGCAAAGCGACGCCATCGGTGACCCGGGTGGTGATCGTGCAGGCCGTCAGGGCGCCTAGGGCGGCCACCTGCCACCGCTGGCGAGGCCACTC
The DNA here is from genome assembly GCA_964236875.1 of uncultured Acidobacteriaceae bacterium. Classification (GTDB taxonomy): domain Bacteria; phylum Acidobacteriota; class Terriglobia; order Terriglobales; family Acidobacteriaceae; genus Granulicella. The sequence continues at coordinate 3,668 of CAXSHQ010000092.1, forward strand.
ATGCGTCCGCGACAGAAGGATGAGCAGCCACATCGAGTACAGGATCAAGAACTCTGCGATGACGTGGTAATCGTCGAAACGGTAGGAATGTCCGCCAACAGTGAGCATGAAACAGCCCACCATCGCGATGCCTTTCTGCCAGTCCTTCCAGGAGGATTCCCTCAGAAGAACCAGGAAGGCCAGACACAAGATCATCAGGTGCAACAACGAAAGCGCCTGGATGGCAAACACCTTCACCCCGAACAAGCGCATCCAGCAGTCGAGTTCTAGCACGAACAGGGGCTGCAGGGGTGTATGCAAATCGGAGTACAGGTGCGCTCCACGATGAAACACGGTCGCGTACCAGAACCACATGGCCTCGCCGCCAAGCTGGTTGTTGACGATCATCGCCAAGCCCACAACCAGGCAAATCACGGTCGCCATTGCCTGCCAGACGTTGTTTTTTGCCGAACTTGCCGTTTCGCGCAAAGACTTCATATCCCTCGTGTTAACCTCCCTCGGCACGCACATTCAGCAATGTTTCGCTAGACGGCACGCTGGAGACAGGAGCATGTATGTGTGGCTATAAGCAACGATAACGCAGTCAGCGCGAATGGTAAACTCTCGAAAACATGCCAGCCTCCATCCCTCACCGCCCTGCAGGGAAATATCGGCCAGACATCGATGGCTTACGGGCCGTGGCTGTGCTTCTCGTCGTCTTCAACCATCTGAAACTGGGCTGGCCCGGTGGTTTCGTTGGTGTGGACGTTTTCTTTGTGATCTCCGGTTATTTGATCGGGGGAGTCATTCTGTCTGAGCTGCGCGCTGGAAAGTTCTCAATCGTGAACTTCTACGAGCGCCGCATTCGCCGCATCTTCCCGGCATTGTTCATCATGCTGCTGGTTACGAGCGTGCTTGCCTATCATTACCTTTTACCCTTGGAAGCCATAAGCTTCGCACGCTCACTCCTTGCGACACTCGGTTCAGCTTCAAATATCCTCTTTTTCCACCAGGCAAGTTACTTCGATGTAGCAAGCGAGACTAAGCCGCTGTTGCACACATGGTCCCTTGGCGTCGAAGAGCAGTTTTATGTTTTCTGTCCGCTATTCTTGATGGCGGTCTACTCTTGGTTCCCTCACCGGGTAAGGGCGGCGCTTTACACGGTGACAACAGTTACCCTCTGCCTTTCGGCTATCTTTGTGCATCGAGATGCTGCAAGCGCCGCGTTTTTTCTTGCTCCTCTGCGTGCATGGGAACTATTGCTCGGAGCGATCGTTTCCGAGTCACAGAAGTTAAGACTTAACAGACCGGTGCAGAGGAACTTGGCGTCTCTCGCCGGGTTGTTCCTTATTCTGATTCCCGCCCTTCTTTACGACGAACGGACTCGCTTTCCAGGTTTCAGAGCCCTTCCACCTTGTTTTGGGGCCATGTTCGTGATTCTTGCCGGCGCATCGGGCCGCTCCTTTGTTTGGACGTTCCTTTCCTGGCGGCCGATTGTCTTCATCGGCATGATCTCTTACTCGCTGTACTTGTGGCATTGGCCCCTGATTGTCTTTCTGAACGCCAGTCTTCTTCTCCATGACACACCGCACCCACTTCAGGAAAGGATCGGAAGCACGGCGATCCTTGTCGTTTCATTGGCCGTGGCTACGCTTTCCTGGCGGTTTGTCGAAACACCTTTCCGTACGGGCCGCTTTCGTCCGGGACGGCGGACCCTTTTTATCGTCAGCGGGGTAGCCGCGGGAATAATCGTTGGGATCGGATCCATCACGACTGAAACGAACGGCCTTGCTGGCCGGTTCTCTCCGGAGGTCGTACGTGCTGACGGCTACTCGGCGTACGATGCGCAACAACACTGGGGAATAGGGCAATGTTTCTTGAATGATGATAGCAATTTTGCCAGCTTCAATAAAATGCTTTGTCTTAGAGATGACCCGAGCCGCAAGCACTACTTGCTGTATGGCGACAGCCACGCGGCCGATCTCTATACCGGACTCTCCACTGTATTTCCCGAAGTGAACATGTCCCAAGCTACGGTCCATGGCTGCCCGCCTTTGTGGAAGCAGCGGCCGTATCCACCCGCAGATTGCTTGAAGATGTCTGAATATATCTTTGAAGATTACTTACCGCACCACCATGTAGACTTAGTTCTCCTGTCGGCAAGATGGACAAAACCACAACTGCCCAATCTCGCGGAGACGGTCGCTTTGATCAAGCAACATGGCATAGAGCCGGTCGTTATAGGCCCCAGGATCGAGTTCGACCGGCCTTTGCCGCAGCTCATCGCTATTTCGCTTCGCGATAGCAGACCACCCGGGTGGTTCAGTGCCTATTTCGAAAGCCAGACGCGTGAGCTAGACGATCAGATGCGCATCCTGGCCCGTACACAGTGGAAGGTTCGGTATATATCTGTCTTTGAAGACCTTTGCACTTCTCAGCTTGAGATGGTGGCCAAGTCGCAACCCGAGTCGGCTTCAGGCTGCCCAATCTACAGTGCTCCCGGTGTCCCGCTGCTTAGAGATCAAGACCACTTCTCGGGGTCGGGCTCGGTCTTGTTCGCTAGGGCAATGCGTTCCAGACAGCAAATCCCAGAGTAATCCCTTCAGCCTGATACCATAAGGGCATGCAACAAAAGCCGAATCTGGATCTATTACGCTCAATCGCCGTAGTGTTAGTGATCCTAGACCATCTGCTCCTGTCTACGGGTGTGGTGTTGTTCCGCCCCTGGCAGGCCAGCCAGATTGGGTTGTTCGGTGTTTACCTGTTCTTCGTGCATACCAGCCTCGTGCTGATGTGGTCGCTTGATAGGCGTCCGAATGTCCTAGACTTCTATATTCGCCGCGCCTTCCGCATCTACCCCTTGGCCATCTTCGCAGTTGTCTTAGCGGGCGTCTTGCACGCCCCCGTCGGATTTGGGATTCACGGATTCTTTGACTCTAATCACGTTGTGACCGCCAAGCAAGTTCTCATTAATGCTGCGCTCGTCAATGGGCTCTATGATCGCATCCCTTTTGTCCTTGGAGTTACGTGGAGCCTCGGGCCGGAGGTGTTCATGTACGTCATACTTCCCTGTTTGTTCTTCTACGCCAGCCGAACACGTAGGAATTGGCCGCTCCTCATGCTGTGGTTGCTGGTAGTGTTATTCGACTTTCATATATTCAACTTCGACCTTGGTAATAGTCTGCCGACTGTCATGCCTAACTTCATAGCTGGTGTCGTCGCCTATGTAGGCTTCATGCGCAGACGAGAGACGATACCGGCTGTCCTCTTTGTTCCGTTTCTTAGCATCCTATTCGCCTTCTATATGACCTTCAGTAACTACCGAGCCGAATGGGTTCTGACGCTTGTTCTCGCACTTGTGCTGCCCAGCTTCCGACAGATTCAAGCTAAACGTTTAAAGAAAGTTTCGTTGGTCATAGCAACGTACTCGTACGGCATTTATCTTCTTCATCCATTCGCTTTAGTAGTCGGCATTAATCTCATGCCGAACGCTCGCTTTCGATGGCAGCTTCTTGTTTTTATCGCGATTACCGCAACTTCGACGTTCTTGGCCTACTGGATCATCGAGCGGCCGATGATTAACGTTGGTGCCCGCATCGCGCAGAAGCTGGCGCATGAGCGCGGCACACCATCGAAGGAAACGCTCGAGCAACTTGAGCCCGCACCATAGCCGTCGTCTATCACCCGGTTAGTGCCAATGATGGGCGTTCGTCGGAGAGGTCATGGATCGACGTGCCGACGTACATGCGCGAGACTCGGCTCTCCGTCACACCTGTTCCGAGGCTTGGTAGGCCTCGGGCACGGCTGAAACCCTAATCTTCGATTCGAGTGTTGTAATCGGAATGCCTGAATGTGAAGAAGGTGCCAACTTCTTCTTAAGCCTGAGAAAGGGTGTTTCGAAATACTTATAGCTGATCATAGCAAGGGTATATACAAAGCCAAAGTAGACGATTACGATAGGCAGTCGCCATGAATCAAGGGTCCGGTGCCTTGCTAAGACGCGAACTATTGGCTCTTGCAAGAAATCGTGGAAGATATAGAAGCCGTAGCTTACAACACCAAGTCGAATCAACAACTTATTACGGAGAAACCTGCTAACTATTGACTCATCGTCGAGACTCAGAAGCAGAAATGCGGCAGCCGTAGTAGCGATCAGGGTATATCCTATGGTGTTCACAAAGGGATTCGAGAATCTACTTGGCCAGCGCCCGAGTGTCGCTGACAGACCAATGGCCAAGAGAATCAATGAGATCCCCCCACTTACATACGCAGTCTTCCGCAGGGAGTCTCTGCCTAAAACGATTCCCCTCAACCATAGCGCGCACCATGCTCCAATAAAGAGCGTGTCGCAACGGGTCGCCGTAAAACGATAGAGAACCCCCTCTTCTAATTTCGGAACAGAAAGAACAAATGCGAGAACCGAACGTAAAATTAACGAGGACGCTGCTCCAGCTAACGCTACTCGCATCAGCCGCTCTCGCTTCCTGAGGGTATAAACAATGAGAGGCCAAACGAGGTAAAACTGCTCTTCGGCGCACAAGCTCCAAAAGTAACCGATGCTAGCTTGATGCCAACCGGTAGAGCTCCAGTAGCCGATCACGTCTGGATTGTGTGTGTCTAGGTTCAAGAAGGGTTCTACAATGTTTCCCGCGTAGAAGGCGTACGCGAGAAAGTAACGGGACGCGAAAAAACTTTTCGTGCACAATACAAGAAGGACGATAAAACTTATCGCTAGATAGTAAAGCGGAAAGATTCGCAGTGTCCTGCGAACATAGAAGTTTCGAAAGTAATGCTTTTCGTCAATGGTATCGAACAGTATGCCGGTGATGAGGAAGCCTGACAGTATGAAGAACAGATCGACGCCAACCCAAGATTCTTCGAAAGGCAGCCATCTCCGAACCAGAACGCCGAAATGGCAAAGGAAAACCAACAGGATGGCGAGGCCGCGAATACCATCGAAGGATGGATAATACGGCCTAATCCAAGACTTTGGCCCACTTTCGATCATTTGTTCAGCATAGCATCATCAGCAGTTGACTCGCTTAACGTGTTATTGCTACTTCAGCACATCTCTAGTCTAGTTGCCGCCTGTAGCGAGGCACGTTTAGTGTTGCCTTCCAAGCAACGCGAGCCCTAAACCTGGTTGTTCGTTAAGTCCTGTTTCTCAGGCGCTACGGGCGGCGCGGAAGGGTGCCAGAGACGCATGGATGGGGGACGGTCCAAGACATAGGAGCTAGCGGTGGCAAAGGTGATGGCAGCTATAACATTCCATGGCGCGTGCGTAAAGACCAAGGTTCCTTATGTGACCGGATACTGGGGACCAAGCACTCTTCACCTCATCGAACGCAGCGCAATCGAGGCCACCGCTCGCAGGGTGCGAGAATGGAAGGGCCAGAATGTAATTGCGCGCAGGGCGTTGCGCATGGCTAGGCCCGTCTGGCCGCGGGCAGCGAGCGTCTCGGCTCTTTGCCGATAGATGTGGCTCAACGCCATGCGCCGGGCGCGCGGACCGCACCCGGGCTGTCCATAGTGCTTGGCGGCGAATTGCAGCTGCGAGCGCAGCATTCTGTCCGCGTCCGTCGACATGGCGTTTGAGGAGAGTCTGTACTGCGCAATAATTTCCGGAACGAGGCGCACCTCGAATCGCTGCGCAATGCGGAACCAGAGGTCGCGGTCCTCGGTGGCTCGCATGGTCTCGTCGAAAAAGCCTACGGCTTCCACAGTGCTACGGCGAAACGTCACGGTAGGGCAGGGAAGATCCACCGTTCGCATGTAGATGTGCGGCGCGATCCAGCCTTCGCTGTTTCTGTTCCTGGTAGCGAACGTGTCGATCACAGCACCGTGCGGGTCGATCCGTTCCACAAAGCCATAGGCGAGGCCCACCTCAGGGTGGCCCTCAAAGGCCTTCAGTGAAGCCTCAAGACGGCGCGGAAGCCAGACATCATCGGCATCGAGCAGAGCAAGGAATTCTGCTGTGCCGTTCCGTATGGCCGTATTCCGAGCCGCCGGCAGACCTGCGTTTGGCTGTCGAATGAACTTCAGCTTCGGGCCGAGGCTCTGCTGATACGGGGCAACGACTTCAGCAATGTTGTCCTGGCTGCCGTCATCAACGAGGAGAATGCACCAGTCCTGGAACGTCTGTGCCACCACACTGTCTAGGGCCGCCGGAAGGAAGCGCGTTGCGTTGTACGCCGGGATGATGATGTCGACTTTGCTCATTTTTACTGCTTGTGTCCATGCCGCCTATAGGCGGCGTCTTCTCTTCCGTGAGCGGGGCGAGTACCTGGATATTGTGCTCTCCTACAGAAGCGCTCCCCATAAGTATCGCAAACTGCGAGCTTCAGCTTGGCTGTGCCTGCTTGAAACCGGAGTTCTGCCAGGGCGTGCGGAACCGCTATACTAGCGCCAACCCCTTCTGTTCTGAAAGGTCTCGAAGCAAACATGGCACTCCTGAAGCAGCTGGCGCTGAAGTATCTGCCCAAGCCTCTGCTGCGAAGGATTCGGGCTAGCCATTATCTGCATCAGCTTCGCCACTACCCGCTCGCCTCGGAGCCCGATTTGCTGGGTTGCAGGGAGCTGCTGCAGCCCGGAGACGTGGTCATCGATGTGGGCGCCAACATCGGTGTCTACACGCGCTTTTGTTCGGAATACGTAGGCGCGTCCGGGCACGTACACAGCCTTGAACCGATTCCGGAAACCTTTTCCTATCTTCGGACCAATGTCGATGCGCTCAAACTGGGTAACGTTACCCTGTATCCCTACGCGGCCTCCGATGTGGATGAGACCCATGCGGCGATGAGCATGCCCGACTACGCGTCGGGCGGCGCGAACATTTACGAGGCACGGCTTTCCAGCCAAGGAGACATTCCGGTACAAACCAAGCGGCTGGACAGTCTCTTTCCAGGCTGTCAGCCGCGGCTCATCAAGGTAGATGCCGAAGGGCATGAGTTCGCCTGCGTAGAGGGAGCTCGCGCACTTATGACGGCTTGCAGGCCCCTGTGGGTCATTGAGGTGACAGACAGCAGAGTTTTCGACACGATGCGTGCTGCCGATTACGAGCCGTGGGTTTGGCAAGCTGGCGCGTTTCGCCCCATGGCTGAAGACGACAAACGGCCCAACTACTTCTTCTTCCACCGGGATGACCGTCCCGTACCCCATCTAGCGAAAACGGTGTAAGCGGAAGCAGAGGCGGAACCTGGACGGTTCTGCGCACTCGCTTGATTGTCCTAGACGTTCGGATCGTGCGAACGGAAGTATCGCCAACCCATCCACGAAACCAGCGTGAGAGCAAGGCCGCCGGCAAGTTTGACAGCCACCGACGTGTGCGGCCGGCCGCCGGTGTCGACGGGTGCTGGATCGATCATTTCAGTTTGCTGGCCGCTCGATCTTTCCATATTGCCGTACCCGTACGGATGCCAGGTCTCATCTTTGAGATGAGGATCTCCACATCGGCCCTGCGTTTCATGCAGGGAGGTCGCTGGGCATTTCCAGTCGCTTCTGGCGTGGTATGTGATGTTCCTGGTGAAGCTCGATCCAGCGTTTGTGAACATCTTGAGGTCGGTGTCCCCATAAATAGGAGACGGCAGTTCTCCTGAGCTGTTCACGAAGCCGACAAAGACGTTGTTCTCAAAGAGGATGGTCTCCGTCCCGCTGACTGGCCCAGGGTACTGGACTTCCAGCCCAACGTGATTGTTCGAGAGCATTGTGTTCGACCGGTACACTGCCGGCGTGGTGGGGGGAACGTTGATGAGAACGGCGGCGTCCCCTGCCCTGCAGAAGTCACTAAGCTTGATGTTGAAGCCCGTGGGGAACTCGGGAATGCTCTCCTTCATCGCGCGGCAATTTCCCACGATGGTGTTGTTGGTGAGGATGGGAGCAGAGCCGCCCACCTTGATCTGTTGACCCATGTTGCCAAAGGCCAGGGTGTGGGTCACGCTCATGCTCGATCCCGGGCCTGAGATATGCAGCGCATCGAGTCCGTCCTGCGTGTTGTAGCTGACTGTGCCCTGATCGAAACTGACCTGCCACCCGGGCGCCGGGCTGGGAACTGTTGCGGTGCCGAAGCCGTCGCCATAGCCGCCGCTGCCGTCGTCGGTGCAGTCAGCGTATGGCATGGCGTCCACAATGGGGTACTCTTCCGCGCAGCCGTTGCCAGTGATGCTATAGTGCGACACCGTCAAGGAACCTACGCCTGTCGTGCCGTCTCCGGCATCGGCGTTCCATCCGGAGCCTGCGTTGCCGACGATATCGACGTAATTGAGCATCACGTTGGCCCCGGTGGGCCCGACGATCCCCACGCTGCCCAGGCCGTGCACGCGTACGTCCGTCAGTGTGATCTGCGTGGAAGTATTGGAAAAGCTGAGGCCGTTGGTGGCAAAGTCATCCAGATTGCCGGGATTGACATTGCAGGCCTTGGACTGCCCTACACGGCCGCAGGCTGAGAAGTCAGTGATATCGAGACAAGCGACATCCACGTAGGAAGAGCCGTTCAATGCAAGAACCGTCCCAACCCCAAAACCGCCGTGCAATTGGGTGCGAGCAGACTGCGCGTGACACGAAGCATAGTTCTCGCCAAGAATCCGTGTGTGCTGACTGGCGGTACCCGAAGGGGGCGGCGGCATGCCGGAAGCGATGTTGCTGCCGCAAATTCCGCGCGCCTGGGGTCCTCCTGTGACCTTGGCATCGATGCAACTGGCATTGGTTGACCAACCGATGCGCCAAGCCATCCCGGAGGAGATCGATCCGCGGATGATCACTGTGTCGCCTCCGCTGATGACCCATCCCCAGCCCGGAAACTTGTCTCCAACCGTATAGTTGCCGTCCTGCCATAACAGCCGCACGTCGTTCAGGGCGCAGTGCTGGTTTCCTCCCTTGCCGGGATACGGAGCGTCGGCCTTTCCATCGCACTGTTGGCGTGTGCCGCCACTCTTGCTGACATACCAAGTTGCGCCGAAGGCATGCAAGGAAATGAGTCCCAAGATCAGGGTGAAGATTCCTCGCGTGTACCGGCGTCTAGTCATACGCTCCTATGGTGGGTGGGGTAGCCCGCGTGACGCCAAGATAGTCGACCGTGACGTTCGGAAGAGCGATCCCCTTCCCCTTCACGACGCTACCCGCAAGTGGAGTCATGTTGCCAAATCCGTACGCAGGGTACGCCTCATCCGTCAGTTGAGGATCGGCGCAGATTGCATTGATTTCTCCCGCGTGCGGGCAAGCCCAGTTGCCTTTCGTATGGAAGAAAACGTTGTTGCTGAAGCTGGCCCCGGAGTGCGTGAACATGTCAAGGTTCGTGCTGCTGTAAATGGGACTCGGAAATTCGCCAGCTGTGTTCTGGAATCCGAGAAAGATGTTGTTATTGTATTGGATTGTCTCCGTCCCTGCTTCCGGACCGGGGTACTCGACCTCCAAGGCGACGGCGTTGTCCGAGTACAGCGTGTTGTATTGGTACACCGCCGGTATGGCGGCCGGCACATTGATGAGAACGGCAGTGTTCGCAGCCCGGCAGAAGTCGCCGAGATGGGCGTTGAAGTCAGATGGCGTTCCAGCAATGGCATTCTGCATGGCGCGGCAGTTCCCAACGATCACATTGTTGATCATCGTTGGAGCCGATCCGCCCACCTTGATCTGCTGGCCCATGTTGCCGAACGCCAGGGTACGAGTCACTGTCATGGAAGAACCTGTCCCTGTGATATGGAGGGCATCCAAGCCGTCCTGGGTGTTGTAACTCGCAACCCCCTGATCGAAATGGACCTGCCATCCCGGTGATGGACTCGGAACCGTGGCGGTGCCGAAGCCGTCCCCGTAACCTCCGCTGCTATCATCCCTGCAATCTGCGTAAGGGAGGGCATCGACAATGGGATACTCTTCCGTACAGCCGTTCCAGCTTATGTTGAAGTTGGTGATGTTCAGTGCACCCACGCCTGTTGTGCCATCGCCCGCGTCGGCGTTCCATCCCGCGCCGGCATTGCCGACGACGTCGATGTAACTCAGGGTAACGCCGTCTCCAGTCGGTCCGGAGAGCCCCACACTGGCAAGGCCATGAACGCGCACATCTGTCACTGTGTCGTCCGTCGTTGTGTTAGAGAAGGTGATGCCGTTGGTGGCGTAGTCATCCAGGGTCCCAGGATTTACATTGCATGCCTTCGCTTGCCCGTCGCGGCCGCATGCGGAGAAGTCGGTGATGTCGAAGCACGCAACATCCACATACGAAGATCCGTTCACCGCCAGCACAGCGCCGACGCCAAACCCGCCGTGCAACTGCGTTCTGTCCGCCGCCGCATGGCAGGAACCGTAGTTCTCGCCTAGAATGCGGGTGTGCTGGCTGGCCGTTCCGGAAGGTGGCGGAGGCATGCCGGAGGCGAGATTGTTGCCGCATATCCCGCGCGCCTGGGGTCCTTCACTCACACTCGAGTCGATGCAACTCGAGTTGTTCGACCAGCCAACGCGCCATGTCACTCCGGAGCTGATTGATCCCCGGATGATCACCGTGTCCCCTCCGCTGATGACCCAGCCCCAGCCCGGGAACGAGCTGCCTGTCGTATAGCTTCCGTCCTGCCAAAGCAGCCGGACGTCATTGAACGCGCAATGCTGATTGAGACCGCTTCCCGGGTAAGGCGAGTCGCTCTTGCCATCACACTGACCAGGCGCGTTGGCCGAGTACCGCGTTCCGCCGTCGGTTCGCACATAC
>CAXSHQ010000093.1:0-5357 GCA_964236875.1 uncultured Acidobacteriaceae bacterium
TGGATCACCCGACACCCGCGTCGCTGGACCACACTGCTCCTGCTGTCCACCGCGCTCGTTTACCTGACCAAGAGCTCCACGCTGCTCTCGTCGGCCTTCCTGGTCATTGCGGCAGCCATCCATGTAGCTCGCTCGCTGCATCGTCCAGGGTGGGCCTTCGGACTCCTGCTCTCCTTTGCCTGCGTTCCCCTGCTCTGGGGCGCGTATCAGCACCACGCCAGCCACCGCTTCTCTATGGGAACCTCGCTGGACGGCGTCAATCTCTACAAGGGCAACAACCCTCTCTTTCTCGAGCGCTACCCACCCTTTCGCGGCGCCTCGCAGGACATCTACGAAGCCTCCCTCTTCGCCGGGCGCGTCTCCGCCACGGACGAGTGGGACGCCAACGACTTTGGGCTCGCCTCCGCCCGAAGCTACATGCGCACGCATCCGCGCGAGACCATCCACGCCGACCTGCGCAAAGCCTTCGTCTTCTTCCTCAGCGTACAAAGAAACGCCGGCGAGACCGCTTACAGCCCTCTCATCGAAGCTGCCTTCACCGCCGGCCTCGTTCTCTCACGCCTTCTGCTGCTTTCCGCCCTTGTCCTCGCTCTCCGGCAGCTTTTCACTCGTACCGGCGACCGCTTCCCCGCATTCGTCTTCCTCGGTTTGGTCTTCTGCGTAGCCGCGCCCTACGTGCTCGGCTTCGCCCTCACCCGGCACGCCATGGTCCTCACCCTGCCTGCGGCCGCCTATCTTTGCGTGGTGAGCGGGGTCATGGAGCGTCGGCGTGAGCTGGCTCGGGCGCACGATACGACCACATCGCCCACAGCAGCAGCGCGCACAGAAGAAGCTCATCCAGCGAGTTGAGCGGCAAGCGGAGCAGCCATCGAAAGCGATATTGGAAGATCGCGTCGGACAACAGGTAGAGCATCCCCGCGAGACTGACAACCCACGCCAGCTTCCTGCGCCCCACCGCAAACAGCTCCACGACCGCAGGCACGAACAGGATCGCCAGAAGGCGGTCATACCTGCGGTGATACACCGGCAGGAGCGACAGCAGGACCGCCAGGGCCACCCAGGTCCAGACGAGCCGGTGTCCTGCATCGTTGCGCTTCTGCGCCGCCAGGGCCACCGCCAACACCACCGCTGTTACGCCCCAGCCGAACAGGGCGGGCACGGGCGGGGTTGCGTGCAGGAAGTAAGGAATCGCCTGAATACTCAGGAAGGTCAGGTACTCCGGGTTCCCTCTTGAAGAATCCGACGTGTTCCCGGGCAGAAGCGCCAGCTGGTTGTTCTCCCAGAGAGAAGTCAGCAGTTCGAAGGAGCCGGTTTGCACGCGATACGCCAGGATTGCGAGCACAAGGATACAAATCGCCAGTGCCCCGGCTTTGCCGGCGCTCCCTCGCGAGCCTTTGCGGCAGAACAGCAGTGCAAACGGGCCGATAGCGACCTGCGGCTTGAGCGCAAGAGCCAGGCCGAGCAAGACCCAGCCCAGTTCAGGCCATTTCTTCTCGCTCTGCTCCTCTTCTCCTGACGCCGATGTTTTCGGAATCAGGAGCAGACACGCCATCGCTGTGAGCGAAATCCCTATCAGTGAGGGGTTGGCCGCGGAAATCAGCACCCACAAAGCACGGCCGTAAATCGCGGCAGCGAGCAGCAGAACGGCCGCCGGAGATCGCTCCATTTGCAATCGTTCCACCAGCAGGACACAGGCGGCTGCCAGCGCTGCCACCGACATCCAGATCCACAGGAAGCCGAAGCCGGCCAGCCCACTCGAGCCAACGGGCTCACCAGCAACAGCGTGCTCGGCGGGTACACCGGCTCCTCAGGAATGACAGCAGGCTTCCCCTCACCCAGCGATGCCGCCTCCGCATTCAGGTCGGCGGCCTTGTAAGGATCGCAATGGTCCAGCAGGCACTCCGCCCCGGTGTGCAACGCCACGAAGTCTCTTGCTAGCCTCTTTGAAGCAGAGTTCCGGCGCTCTCGAAGAGCCGCCGATGTAAACACCGCAAGGACCATGCAGACTGCCAGAGCATGGCGAACCCAAACGCTTGAACGACGCTTTGCTCCTTGCATTTCTTCCTGACTTGAAGCAAGTGCGGCACTGTCGCTGTGGTTCTCAGCCAGCTGCCTTTTCGAAGCATACAAGCCTCGAGTCCCCGAAACCCGTTCTTGGAAAGTCATCCTGGAAGTTGCGTACTTGCCCTCTACCGAGAACCCGGCTGATGCACGACAATGGAGGAATGCTGCTGCAATCCCTGCGCGAGCAGGTCCTCGAAGCCAACCTGGAGCTGGTCCGTCGCGGCCTGGTGCTCTACACCTTCGGCAACGCCTCCGGTATCGACCGCACGCTGGGCTGGGTCGTCATCAAGCCTTCCGGCGTCGACTACGACAAGCTCCGCCCCGAGCACATGGTCGTCACCGATCTCCATGGCAAGATCGTCGAAGGCACGCTGCGCCCTTCCTCCGACCTCGACACCCACACCCTGCTCTATCGCGAGTTTCCCACCATCGGCGGCGTTGTCCACACTCACTCCGAGTACGCCACCAGCTTCGCCCAGGCCGGCCTTCCCATCCCCGCCCTCGGCACCACCCACGCCGACTACTTCTACGGCCCCGTCCCCGTTACCGCGCCGCTCTCCGACCGCGCCATCGAAGGCGAGTACGTGCACGAAACCGGCCTCGCCATCGCCGCCCGTTTCCGCGCCGAGCGCGAGCTCGACCCCATGGCCGTCCCCGCCTGCCTCGTCGCCGGCCACGCCCCCTTCACCTGGGGCAAGGACGTCCACGACGCCGCCCACAACGCCGTCGTCCTCGAAGCCGTGGCCCGCATGGCGCACCACACCCTCACCCTGCGCGCCAGCGCCGATGAAGTCTCCCAAGCCCTGCTCGACCGCCACTACTTCCGCAAACACGGCAGCAAAGCCACCTACGGCCAGAACGAACCCGTCTGAGCACGGTCGTTATATTTTTCCCTACGATTTTCCTACGCCTAGGTGAGATACCCGTCGTTTGTCCTTGCGTGAGTGAAGTGGTCCTATCTATGCAAGCTCCTGCGCATCCAAGTCGGCTGCCTAACTTCCTACAAGCCGACATCTCGGTACTAATCCGCCTTCAATGAGAGCATTGGCGATTTATCACCAACTAAGGTGCATTCTTTCGGGAAACGGATTAGCAGAGCAAAGTGTCTGATATGGTCGTTATGCGTTCAAGCGGCATAGGAGGACGTTAACCGACTTGGTACCTTATCGGGAGCACTGCTGTAGCGGCGGCACCGGAGGCGACAGGGCAGGCTCGTATCCCATGGGATATGAGCGCGATAACGGATTTATCGGGTCAGAAAGCAAGCGCTCACACGAGCAGCTTGTCGAATCACAATCCGCTGTGGGAGAGTCTCCACAGACATTGTATTGGCCCGTCGAGGAGTTTCAATGGGGCAGCTCGAATACGGCGACTATTACAAGTTCATCGCATCCGCAGGCATTGCGCTTATCGCAGGTGCAGTCGTTGTGCCCTGGATGTTCCTTCGCGAGCCGTTTGATCTTGCCATAGAGGCTTCGAAGATTCCTCTCCTGACACAAGATTCGCAGAATATTGTCCACGCACGCCAGCATGTGATCACAGTGATTGTATATGCCCTTCCCAAAATGTCCGTTGGCTTGGCTACCGCGGGGGCGCTGTTGACCGTAATCGGCCTTATCGGATGGCACTCGCGTCAATCCGTCCGTGACAAAAGCGAAGATCTCACAGCAAGGAAGCTAGAGGAAGAGCTGAAAGCAATGTCTCCGGCTCAAATCGAGGAAAGAGCCAAGATCGAAGTCGAGAATGTAGAACAAGCCGCTGATGAGCCGCTGCCACTGCCGGTTGCACATCATGTGTCGTCGTTGGTTGCCTCTGCTCTGGCAGTCGAGCAGGCCGTTCAGGAAAAACTCCGTTCTGCTTTTAGTTCATTCGGCACGGTTATGGGCAATCAGCGTCTGGGCAGCGCTGAGTTCGATGCCATCATCAGGACGAAAAGCTCTTCACCGATCATTGTCGAGATCAAATACATCCGCAAAGGTTTCAATCGCGGGTGGCTAATAAATACGATCAGCAATCTCACGCTGCGAATGGCAATCTACACAAAAACAATTAATGAGAATGTCAGTGGGCTCGTATTAATTGTTATCGCTACTACGGGTTCTCCTTTGGTGCGGAGGGCGACTGAGTTTGAGCATGAACTTCAGAGCGCACAGCCTTCATTGTTGAATAATGTCCGCATTCGGACAATTTACGAGTCGCAGATCCCCACGATTTCGGATGATGAGTTCAGACAATTGGTACTCGGCGATATCAACTGAAAGAACGGTAGAACGCCATATGCGAAGGAGAGCGTTCCGTAGCATGTCCAAGGACCACCACGCCGATGATACCTCGGGCGGGTCTTTTGTGCGTATAGGACGGCAAGGCCGGACCTGTGGCTACGATTAGTCCCGTGGAACGCGCTTGTGTCACCTGACAAATTGCTACAAAGGCTCGATTGGAGAGCACCACGCCTCTACTTCCCCGCAAACGCCGGCACATCCGCCGCCTTCGCCGCGAAGTACTTCGCGGCCGGATCATTCGGAATCGCCTTCAGCCCCGCCACCACGCTTTCGGCGTTCATCACCGCGCCTGCCGCGGTAGTGTGTGTCCCGGGTCACCGAACAGCGGCTCCACGGCGTCATGTCCCAGCGCATCGTACTTCTCCGCCGTAATCTCATTCAGGTCGACATAGCCCACGCGCTCCTTCGCCGCGATCCCCTGCGTCCATCCGCGATACGTATCGGTCTGGCGTTTGATCTTGCCATCCACCCAGGTCTTCCGCGGCACCAGCGAGCACAGCACCGGCGTCGCCCCCTTGGCCCGAACGTCCTTCACATATTGCTGCAAGTACCAGCCGAAGGTGTGCACTGTCTCATGCCGCTTCTGGATCGGGTTCTCGATCTCCTTCGTCTCCTCGCCAGTCCCCGGCAACGATCCTCGCGCGCGCGACACATCGGCCAGCGGCCCCGAATCGTTGTGCCCGAACTGGATCAGCACCACATCGCCGCGCTTGATCAGCTTCAGCGTTTCGCCCCAGTGCCCTTCCGTGATGTACGTCCGCGAGCTCCTGCCACCGATCGCGCGGTTCACCACGTTGACCTTCGTCGTGTCGAAATACGGCGCGATCTCATCGCCCCATCCCATCTGGCTGTGCGCGCCATCGCCCGCGCCGTTCCGCATCGTCGAGTCGCCTACCAACATTAGGTCCGGCAGCGCCGGGTTCTTCGGTGAAGGCAGATGCACCCGCGCATACACGCTGGGGTCCGTCGTCGCCGCCTCATCCGGCGGCGGCAGCGCAGCTTGCGCAGGCA
>CAXSHQ010000093.1:5404-5749 GCA_964236875.1 uncultured Acidobacteriaceae bacterium
CTTCAGCTCCGCACCCGCGAGCATGAACCCACCCACACCATACCCAAAGCTCGAGCTCGGCAGGTAGTACGCCGGCTCCGCGCCGGTCTGCTGAATATCTCCCAGCCGCCCATCCGCATACACGTGCTGCAGCAGCCCGCGCCACGCCCGCGCGATCACCGGCATGTACGTCTGCCTGTCCAGTACGCCCTCATTCACTCCCCACACCATTCCGAACACCATCAGCGCCGAACCCGACACCTCCGGCTCCGGAAAGTGCTCAGGATCCAGCATGCTCGCATGCCACAGGCCTGTCTTCGGATCCTGCAGCTTGGCCGCCGCTGCCGCCATCTCGCGCAGGTTCTG
>CAXSHQ010000093.1:5759-14186 GCA_964236875.1 uncultured Acidobacteriaceae bacterium
ACGCTCGCTTCGGATCGTCCTTCGGCAGGTACGGGATCGTCCGCGCCAGCCCGCCCATCACCCACCCCTCACCGCGCGACCAGAAGATCTTTTTCCCGCCCGGCCCACGCTTCGGTACGTACGTCGCATCGCGCGCGTACAGGTGTTCTTCCTTGTCCCAAAGCAGGTCATACGTGCGCTGCCAGTTTGTGTCGAGATACTCGATGTACTTCCGATCTCCCGTCACCGCATACATCCGGCCCCACACCGGCGGCGCCATGAACAACGCATCGCACCACCACCACGGAATCTTCTTCGTATTCTTGGGCAGCGTAGTCAGATCGATCACGCTCGCCATCTCCGCCTGTGTCGGCGCGATCCACTCCCCGTTCTTCTTACCGCCCTCCAGGTACAGTTCCAGGTACGTCTGCGCGATGCTCAAGTCGTCGGCATTCGCCTGTAAGCTCCGCTCCTTCCAGGCAAACTTCTCGCCCATCGCCTGCATGGCGTCGCGATACTTGGCATCGCCCGTCGCGCGCGCCGTCGCCATGAACCCCGCATACATCACGCTTTCGGTCCATATCTGGTCGAAGTATGGCTGCTGCTGCCCGAGCTCCCAGTCCGCCACCTTGCGCAGCACCTTGTCGATGTCCGCCGCCCGCAGCATCGACGAAATATCCATCGCCAACGGTCCAGGGTCCGCAGGCGCCGACCCAAAGTGCCGCGAGATATCCTTGGTGATCCCCGCCTGCATCTCCGCCGTAGGCACCGGCCCGCCCGCTTGCGCCGATGCCGCTGCCTGCGGCGCACCAGCCCCTTGGGCGTACACTCCTGCCGTCAAACTCCCCGCCAGAACCGCCGCCATCCCGCGCCACATCGCCCGCATCACTTCTCCCCCTCCACCAGCGTCACCCTGCCCAGCAACCCCGACGACACCGGCTTCACCTTCTGCAAATCCTGCATCTGGAACCGGTCTCCATACTTCGCCTTCAGCGGCCCATAGTCATGCGGCGGCTCTGCCGACCACGCGTTCAAGAGTGTGTTGTACACATGGATCTCGATCCGGTTCGTGCCCGGCTTCAACGCCTTGCTCACATCCAGCCGGTACGGCGGATGCCACAGTGCGCCCACCGCTTCCCCATTCACCGTCACCAGTGCCGCCTCGCGCACTGGCGGCTCAAGCCAGGCATGCGTTCCCGGCCCAGGCCGCGTCACCAGCGGATTCGGCAGCCCATCCGCGCCCATGTTGTATTTGTCGCGCTCACCATGTTCCGGCGGGGCATTCGGCGCACCCGGCTCCGGCTCGCCGCCATCGACCGCCAGCCACACCGGCCCCTTACTCGCCTGCGCTGTGAACTCGCGGCTATACACCGCCTCGCCCGAATAGTGCTCCGTCGCCGGATCTGCCGTCCAGTCCGCCAGCTTTGCCATCTGCTCCGTTTTGCCCGAACCTACGAACTTCAGCGTCCACCCATCGCTCAGGTCCGCAACCTCTCGCGTAGCGCCCATAGCGTCTGCGTGCTTCTGCTCCTTGTTGCTGAACAAGAAAACTCGCGACTCATATGGCGCCAGCGACAGCTCCGTGGACGCACCCACGTTCGCCTTCGTCGCCGCACCCGAGTCCGGGTCCATCTGCTCGCCATACTTGAACTGCGTCGCAAACTTCACATCGGTTTCCACCCGCGTGTTCGACGTGTTCGTCACGAAGTAGATGTCCCCATCCGCCAGCTTCCTGCGAATGAACCCCACGCGATCTTCAACGCCTCGCACATCCGACGTCCCCGTGCGCAACTCCATGTCCGGAGCTACCGCCCCGCGCAGCGCCTGCCCCAGCATGCCCGCATCCTTCACGACCGGGATTGTTGCCGTGCTGATCGTCAGCGGCCCGCCTTCCGCGTCCATGGTCGGCAGCTTCCCTATAGCGACCACTTTGCCGCCATGCGCCGCCCACTCCACGATCTTCTTCAGCGTCCCCTGCGGAATCCGGTCCGTAGCCGGCAGCACCAGGACCTGATGCCCAACGAAACCCAGCCGGTCGATCGTGTCCGCATCCGTGAAGTCCACGTTGTACCCCGCCGACAGGATCGCCGCCATCAGCTCCGGCCGGATCAGCCGCTGCATCGCGCCCGTTACCGTCGCATGCCCCGGCGCAAAGCCCGCCCACGCATCGTCGGTCGGCAGCAGAATCGCCACCTGGTTCGCCGGCTCACCCTGCCTCAACAGAGAGCTCATCCGCGCGATGTACGCATTCACCGCCGGCATCACCGGATGCCACGGGTTGTGGTCGTTGAACACCGCCGCCGCATACAGGCTCCAACCCGGCCACGCCGACTCCGGCTCGCTCACCGCGCCCAGCGGCGGCGAGTACGGCCAGCCGTGGAAGATCAACTGGTTCTCGCCCATGATGAAGTCGATGTCCGCCTCAGCCTTCATGTCCAGCGGCGTCGCGCGAAACACCGGCGAATGCAGCCACGTAAACGTCTCGCCAGACGTCACATTGTTCCCGAACAGGTGGTTCGCGCTCGTTGCCCAGCGCAGCGTCGAAAACGCTCGCCACTGCGGCCCTTCGCCTTCAGGCAGACTGACTAATCTTTGGCTCGCCAGCGACACCGCAGGCTCCCCATACGTCTGCGACCGGAACTTTGTCCCATGCGCCTTCGCCCAATCATTGATCTGCGTCAGGTAGTTTTCATCCACTAGCTCCGTCAGCGTGCGTCCATAGTCATGCCGAACCTTCTCGGCCTCCAGCGTCCCTCCGGCCCACAACTCCGGCAGACGCGTGATCAGGTCATACCCACGCCGCTTCTTGAACTCCGCCGGCAGCGCCGGCGTCCAGTCCGCGCCATACGCTTCCAGAGAGTCCGAAAAGATCGCATACGGCGGCGTAGCCCCGAACGCCTTCACCAAAGGCTCGCCCACCTTCTGCAGGTGCGTCGCAACCGCGTCCTTGCTGAATGGATCGAGCACATACCCTTCCGCGCCCACCGCCGCACGCTTCACCTGCTGCCCCGTATGGCTCGCGATGAAGAACACCGCTACCCGCGGCCCACTCGCCTTCCCCACCGATCCCGTCACCGGCTTCGCAGAGTTCGCGTTCCACTGCTTCGGCGCACCTGTCGCGACAAACTTCGCCACCACGCTCTCGCCCTCCGACAGCTTCGGCATCGGCAGCGCCTCCTCGCCTGCGGGTAACGACACCTCCATCATGCGCAGCCGCGCCGCCGCCTGCTCCAGCGGCGTACTCGGCCCGCCATACGGCCACCCGCTGCACAGCGTCACATCGATGCGCAGCCCCAGCTTCTTCCCTTCGCTCTGCGCATAGCCCACCGCATCCAGCATCTCCGGCGAGTTGAATGTAAAGTTCTTCACCCCCTTCGCTGGATTGTTCAGCACCTCCGGATACACAAACGCCAGCTCCGCCCCGCCGATCCCATCGGCCTTCATCTGCTGCAACTCGCGCAGGATCTCCGGCTTCTCCACGGCCGGCCCGAACCACCACCAGCGCACCATAGGCCGCGCCTCCGCAGACGGATGCAGAAGCCCCTGCCGCACCGCCTCCATCGAGCTCCCATGTCCAGCCTGAGCACGGAGTGACGTCTGCGTAATCCCAGCCGCACTTACAACAACCAGCAGAAGCAGCAGCGCCTTAGGCGGCGGTGCCATATGCAGCAGCGGCTTACCTATGCGCTCAGCCGTTCCTTCGGCTAACCCACACCGCCTGTCATTTCGACCGGAGGCCGCGCCTTTGCGGCCGGAGTGGAGAAACCCCTGTATTTCGGTCCAGCGAAGATTCCACCTATGGCAAAGCTCTAGCATCGTCCACCCCTTCAATAACTCACTCTTGTGGCACGCCCTGCGGCAGCGTCTTGCCGGCATCCGCAGGAGCCGCCCGCTTGGGTCCAAACTCCGCATCCGTTGCCGTCTTCTTCTTTCGTTCCGGATCATCCTCATACCCCGGCGTAGGCCCGTCCAGGATCGGCTTCACCCGGCCCACCAGCGTCGGCGCCTTGGTGGCCGGCAGCATGTCGAACACCACAACCTCGTTGCGTCCCTTCTTCAGCCAAGGCCCGGGCACATACAGCGTTTTCTGCGGCCCGATGTTCCAGAAGCGCCCCAGCGCATGCCCATTGATCCAGATCAATCCTTTGCCCAGCGAGCTCACATCCAGAAATGTGTCACCTGTCTTCGTCAATTCGAAGCTGCCGAAGCAGTAATGCGGCCCGTTCAGCGTCTCGGCTTCCTGCAATCCCTGCTTCACAGTGGCGCTCTGCATGGGAAGCGAGTAGATCGTCCAGTCGGTCAGCGCCACTTCGCCGATCTTTGCTCCGCGCATACCTTTGCGCTCATCGCGCATAGCTTTGGTCGAGTTCAGCCGTCCCGTGTTCTCCACCAGAATGTCCAGTTGCGCCGGCTCATCCGCGTTCAGCACTAAAGAATCCTGATGATAGTGCCGGTCCAGAGTGCCTACCTGTGCGAAGTCTAGGTACACCGTCGCGTAGTCGTACATGTGGTCCAGCTTCAGAGTCTCCCCATGCACGGCACCATGGAGCATCTTGCGATACAGAATGTATCCATACGACTGGTCCACCTGCTCCATCGTCAGTGGCAGCTTCGAATCGACCGAGTCCGGCAGGAGCTTCCAAAGCGAACTAGACTTGCTCAGCACGAACTCCGGAATCGCAATCACCGGAGCCACCGTTGGCATCGGCAGCGGCTTCCCCCCCGTGTACTTCAGGATCACATCGCGATAGGCAAAGAACTTCGCCGTAGGATGCCCCGCTTCATCCAGCGGCGCGTCGTAGTCGTAGCTCGTCACATTGCCGCGATACGCACCTGTGCTCTGGCTCGCACCCGCCATCATTCCAAAGCTCGACCCGCCATGAAACATGTAGATATTCACTGACCCATGCCGCTGGAAGATCGTCTCCAAATCCTGCAGTTGCGGAGCAACCGGCCGCGTCTCATGCGGATGCCCCCACAGGTCGAACCACCCTGGCCAGTACTCGGTCGCAAACAACGGCTGCCCCGGCCGCTGCTTCTCCAGCAGCGTCAGCCCATTCGCGGCATTGCCCGTCCCAAAGTTCACGCCCGAGTAGATCCCCTCGATCTCGCCCTGCGCCAGCGACTTCGACGGGTCCACCGTGTACAGCAGCGACTTCGTAAAGCCCGCCTCCACAAAGATCTCGTGCATCCGCACCATGTACGCATGGTCGTTCGAGAAGTTGCCATACTCATTCTCGATCTGCGTCGCGATTACCGGCCCGCCGTTCTCGATCTGCAACCCGCCCACTTCCTGCCCCAGCCGCTTGATCCACCGCGCGGTCGGGTCCATGAAAGCAGGATCGTTCGCGCGCAAAGCCGTGCTCATCCTGGGGTCCTTCAGCAGCCACGCCGGAAACCCGCCGAACTCCCACTCCGCGCAGCTATACGGCCCCGCCCGCAGCAGCACAAGGAGGTGCTCTTCCTGCGCCAGCTTCAGAAACGCTTTCAGGTCGTTGTTCCCGCTGAAGTCATACACCCCAGGCCGCGGCTCATGCACATTCCAGAACACATACGTGGCCAGCGTGTTCAGCCCCATCGCCTTGGCCATCTCCATGCGGGCCCGCCAGTACTCCCGCGGTATGCGCGCATAGTGGATCTCGCCCGAAACCACGGTGAACGGCTTCCCATTCAACTCAAAGTGATCGCCCACCACGGCGAACGATCCAGTCGCTCCAGTCGATCCAGCCGCTCCAGCCTTCTGCGCATACACTTGCCCAGCAGTCGCGGCCAGCAAAGCCGCAGCCGCCATCAGCGCCACCCAGACGCGGCTCCGCACACTTGCCTTCAGCAAACGCTCACTCACAGGGAATCCTTGCCGTACCTGCGCACTCTACGCAGCCCAAACATCGAGTGTCAATAGAAGAACTATTCCACTGCTGCTGCATACTCAACGCAAGGCCTCCCGTTTGCTGTGGCTCTCGCTTCATCGTGGGCGTCATCTCTGCTGTAGCTCTCACTTCATCACAGGTGTCATCTCTGCTGTAGCTCTCACTTCACCACGGGTGTCATCCTGAACGTAGTGAAGGATCTCCGTATTCCGCCGGGAGCGCCACAATGCCATGGAGGGAACCGCTAGGATCGTACCGTCAAGGAGTACCCATGCCCAGGCATCTTGTAGCTTCGTTCGCACCCGCAGCAGCAGCCACCCTCCTTGCCATGCTGCCGCCAATCCTCCTCGCCCAGAAGCCCACCACCTTCACCTGCTCGCCTTCCGCCAAATCCGCCATCCATCTCTCCGCTGACACCCTTTACAACGCAGCGAAGGATGACCCGGCCAAGCCCGCCTTCGGCTTTGACCTCAACACCGCACCTGCCAGCTTCGCCGGCAACTCCTGCAGCAGCACAAAGCCCTTCTTCTTCTCCCTCTCCGTTCCCGAAGGCAACTACCAGGTCACCGTGCAGCTCGGCGGCCCGCAGGCGTCGGTCAACACGGTCCGCGCCGAAGCCCGCCGACTCATGCTGATGCCGCAGCTCGTAGCCGCCAACGCTTCCACTACCGTCACCTTCAACGTCAGCGTCCGCGTCCCGGATATCACGGGCACTCAACCCGACAAAGTCCGCCTCAAGCCCCGCGAGATCGGCGCCCTCGACTGGGACCCCAAGCTCACCCTCGAGTTCAACGGCGCGAACCCCAGCGTCCGCTCCATCCGCATCACGCCGCTCCCGCACATGCCCACCGTCTACCTCGCCGGCGACTCCACCGTCGTCGACCAGGACAAGGAACCCTGGGCCGCCTGGGGCCAGATGCTGCCCGCCTTCTTCACCGACAAGATCGTCATAGCGAACCATGCCGAGTCCGGCGAGACCATCCGCAGCTTCCAGGGCGAGCGGCGCTTCGCCAAGATCTTCTCCACCATCCAACCCGGCGACTTCCTCTTCATGCAGTTCGCGCACAACGACCAGAAGCCCGGCGCCGGCTTCGTTTCCATCCCCGACTACAAGGACCTCCTCCGCAAGTACATCGCCGACGCCCGCGCCAAAGGCGCCACGCCCATCCTCGTGACCAGCATGAACCGCCGCACCTTCGACACCGCCGGCCACATCACCCAAACGCTAGGCGACTATCCGCAGGCCACCCGCGACATAGCCACCGAACAGCACGTCGCGCTCCTCGACCTCAACATGATGAGCAAAACCCTCTACGAAGCGCTGGGCGACGCAGGCACCCTCAAAGCCTTCGTCCACTA
Source organism: uncultured Acidobacteriaceae bacterium (assembly GCA_964236875.1). GTDB lineage: Bacteria > Acidobacteriota > Terriglobia > Terriglobales > Acidobacteriaceae > Granulicella. The sequence goes on from CAXSHQ010000093.1 coordinate 12,968, forward strand.
CCCCGCCAACACATTCCCCGACCAGCCGCAGGAGCTCAAGGACGACACCCACTTCAACAGCTACGGCGCGCTCGAGCTCGCCAAGTGCATCGTGCAAAGCATCCGCGACCAGCACCTGCCGCTGGCGAGATTCCTAAAGCCCAACCTCCCCACCTTTGACCCAGCCCACCCGGACACCGCAGACGCAGTAGCCCTGCCGCCCAGCCCTATGGTCTCCACCGCCACACCCTACGGCCGCTAGCGAGGGGTTCTCGTCACTCATCGTTTGCCTTTCTTGACCTTGTCATCCTGAGCGAAGCGAAGGATCTGCTTTCACCAGTGTCACCACAGCACCCAGAACGAATACTGCAAATTCGCGCAGCTCTGCTCGTAGCTGGTTACCTCAAAGCTCGTAGCTGGTTACAAACCTGCTCCCGCCCATCAACATCGCACGGAGACTCTACGCGTCAGCCAGCCGAGCCGCCCACCGCGCCACGTCGCCAGCCTCCGGCGGACGCCCAAGCTCCAGCGCTCCCAGCACAACAGCAAAACTCCCCACCGTCGAGCACTCCGTGCCGGCCTTCAACACCTCAAGCCCGGTCGCTTCCGCCGTCAGCCGGTTCAGCAGCTCATTCTGGCTGCCACCGCCCATGATGTACAGCTTCCGCAGCCGCTTGCCTGTAAGCGCGAGTACGGTGCGCAACACCTCGCCGTACCGAGCCGCCAGGCTTTGGAAGATAAACGCCGCCATCTCCGCCGCGCCCGCCGCCGATCCATCCAGCTCCGGCAGCCCACGCCGTTGCAACTGCGCATTGATCCGCGCCGGCATGTCCCCCGGCAGCAACAGCTCCGGCTCGTCCACATCCAGCACATAGCCGCGCGCCGGAACTTCCGCCGCAGCCGCCGTAATCTCCGGATACGTAAACTCGCGCCCTTCTTCCTTCCACGTCTCCAGGCACTGCCGCAGCAGCCACATGCCGTTCACGTTTTTGTGAAAGCAAACAGCCCCGCCCGCTCCGCGCAGGTTCGCAAAGTTCGCCGCCCGTGCCGCAGCCGTGTTCACCGGCTCGCGCAGCAGCGTCCCCACCAGCGACCATGTCCCCGAGCTGATGTACGCCCAATCATCCCCGCCATCCGGCACCGCCGCAATGGCAGCCGCCGTGTCATGGCAAGCCGGCGCAATCAATCTCGTGTTCGAAAACGCCGGCAAGCTTGCCAGCTCACCCTGCATCTGCCCCAG
>CAXSHQ010000094.1:0-960 GCA_964236875.1 uncultured Acidobacteriaceae bacterium
ATCCCAACGGGTGCACTTCGAATGTGAATCCACACCTTCGCTGCGCTCAGGATGACAATGTGGTGGAAGACGGAAAGTAGATAACCGAATGTGGAAGGGCCGGAGCTGGTTGGCTCCGGCCTTCTGACGATGTGTGTTGTGACGAGGCAGTTGGCGGCGGTGATTACGCCTTGACCTCGGCGGGTGTGCTTTCCGCGGCGCGGTCGCCACCCGTGCGGAAGTCGAGCTTGCCGTTCCTGTCCGCGTCGATGACGACGTGGCTGCCGTGAAGGACGGTGCCCTCGAGGATGCGCATCGCGAGGGGGTCCTGCACGAGGCGCTGGATGGCGCGCTTCAAGGGGCGCGCGCCATAAGCGCGGTCGTAGCCGGCCTGGAAGATGGCCTCGCGCGCGGCGTCGGTGAGCTCGAGCGAGATCTTGCGGTCGAGCAGGAGCTTGCGCAGGTCGTTGAGCCGGAGATCGACGATGTGCGTGAGCTGCGCTTCGCCGAGCGGATGGAAGACCACGATGTCGTCAACACGGTTGAGGAACTCGGGGCGGAAGTGCCCCTTGAGCGAGTCCATGACGCGCGTTTTTGCTTCTTCAAAACCCTCGTCGCCTTCCGCCCAGGCGGTGTTGAGCGCCTGTGCGCCGATGTTGGAGGTCATGATGAGGACCGTGTTCTTGAAGTCTACGGTGCGGCCCTTGGAGTCGGTGAGACGGCCGTCGTCAAGCACCTGCAGGAGCACGTTGAAGACGTCGGGGTGGGCCTTCTCGATCTCGTCGAAGAGGACGACGGCGTAGGGCCGGCGGCGGACCGCTTCGGTGAGCTGGCCGCCTTCGTCGAAGCCGATGTAGCCCGGAGGCGCGCCGATCAGGCGAGCGACGGCGTGCTTCTCCATGTACTCGGACATGTCGATGCGGACCATGGCGTTCTCGTCGTCGAAGAGGAACTCGGCGAGCGCGCGGGCGGTTTCGGTCT
>CAXSHQ010000094.1:1054-1487 GCA_964236875.1 uncultured Acidobacteriaceae bacterium
TGAGCGCCTCGTCCTGACCGACCACGCGATCGCGCAGGCGGTGCTCCATCTGCGTGAGCTTCTGGATTTCGCCTTCGAGCATCTTCGTGACCGGGATGCCGGTCCACCTGGAGACGATCTTTGCGATGTCTTCTTCGTCGACCTCTTCCTTGAGCAGGCGCGATGCCGTGCTGCCTTGTTTTGCGGCATCGACGTTCGCGTCCTGCGTGGTGGTGAGGCCCTGCAGCGTGGTTTCAGCGGCAGGAATCTCACCGTACTGGAGCTCGGCGGCGCGCTGGAGATTGCCCTTGCGCGTGGCCTCCGTCATCTCGAAGCGCAGGGCTTCGAGCTTCTCCTTGAGCGCCGCCCAGCCGCCCACGTCCTTGAGCGCCAGCAACACCAGCGGCGCGAATCCCAGCACGATCACGAAGAACTGCAGCACCTCGTTGTAGAT
>CAXSHQ010000094.1:1497-2691 GCA_964236875.1 uncultured Acidobacteriaceae bacterium
CGAAGCGCAGGGCTTCGAGCTTCTCCTTGAGGCTGGCGATTTCGCCGATGGCGCCCCGCTCCTTCTGCCAGCGTGCGCGCAGGGCGGCGGCTTGCTCCTGCACCTCGGCGAGCTCGCGCTCAACGGTGTGAAGGCGCTCCTGCGAGTTGGGGTCGTCTTCGCGCTTGAGGGCCTGGCGCTCGATTTCGAGACTTGTTGCCCGGCGTTCGAGGATGTCGATCTCGACCGGCACAGAGCCGATCTGGATGGCGAGCGCCGCGGCGGCTTCATCGACGAGGTCGATGGCCTTGTCGGGCAGGAAGCGATCGGAAATGTAGCGGTGGCTTAGCTCGGCGGCGGCCACGATGGCGGAATCCTTGCTGCGGACTTTGTGGTGCGTCTCGTAGCGCACACGCAGACCGCGCAGGATGGCGACGGTGTCTTCGACGTTGGGTTCGCCGACGAAGACGATCTGGAAGCGGCGTTCGAGCGCAGCGTCCTTCTCGATGTACTTGCGGTACTCGTTCAGCGTGGTGGCGCCGATGGCACGGAGCTCGCCGCGGGCCAGCGCCGGCTTGAGCATGTTGGCGGCGTCGATGGCGCCTTCGGCCGCACCCGCGCCGACGATGGTGTGCAGCTCGTCGATGAAGAGGATGATCTGTCCGTTGGACTCTTCGATCTCCTTGAGCACGGCTTTGAGGCGGTCTTCGAACTCTCCGCGGAACTTGGCGCCAGCGAGCATGGAGCCCAAGTCGAGCGAGATGACGCGCTTGTCGCGCAGGATCTCCGGGACGTCACCCTGGAAGATACGCCGGGCCAGGCCCTCGACGATGGCTGTTTTGCCCACGCCGGGCTCGCCGATCAAGACGGGGTTGTTTTTCGTGCGGCGGCTGAGGACCTGGATGACGCGGCGAATCTCTTCATCGCGGCCGATGACCGGGTCGAGCCTGCCACGGCGGGCTTGCTCGGTCAGGTCTTTGGCGTACTTGGCGAGCGCCTGGAACTTGCCTTCGGGGTTCTGGTCGGTGACGCGCTGCGAGCCGCGGACAGCCTGGAGGGCTTTGAGGATGGCGGCGTGGTCGGCGCCAACCGCCGCGAGGGCAGCCGCGACTGGCTCACCCTTCTGGGCGGCGAGGGCGAGAAGCAGGTGCTCGGTGGAGACGTAGTCGTCCTTGAAGTGCTCGGCTTCCTTGAAGGCCGCGTCGAGAACTTTCG
>CAXSHQ010000094.1:2701-14114 GCA_964236875.1 uncultured Acidobacteriaceae bacterium
AAGGCCTGGCCCATGCCCGGCTGCGCACTCGCGCCCTGCACCTTGGGGAGCTTGGCGATGGCGCTGTTCACCGTCGCCAGAAGCTGCTGCACGGGCGTACCGATTTTCTCGAGGACCGGGAGGACGACGCCTTCCTTATCTTCAAGCAGGGCGGCCATCAGGTGCATGGGCAGCACCTCGGGGTTGCCGCTTTCGGCGGCATGACCGGCGGCAGCCTGCACGGCCTCCTGCGATTTCACTGTCAACTTGTCCCACTTGATAGTCATGGTGTCTACCCCTTCGCGCAGCCGCGCGCTTAGAATGCGCGCATGCTCGCCTTTGTGCTACTTGCGGTGCTTCAAAACTCCGTGCCGGCAGCGGCGAACGACGCCTTCGCCCCGCTGCGGGTGTATGACGGCCGCTGGACGGTTCATGCCCAGCACTCTTTCTCGGGCGGCTCCGGCCTCGACTCCCTGGTGAATCACTGTCACGGCGACCAGGCCTTCTTCACCTGCGAGCAGGTGGTCAACGGCAAGCCCGCGGCGCTGATGGTGTTTGTGCCGGGCAAGGAGCCCGGGAAGTTCGACGTGGACAGCATCACGCCGAACGGCCATGCCTCGAGCGATACCGACCTGTTCGTCAAAGGCGAGCATTGGACGTTCGTGACCAACAACGATGCCGGCAAACCGACCTTTCGGGTGGAGAATACCTTTCACGGCCGGGATGCGATTCACTTCGAGATGTTCTCCACGGGCGACGGCGGGGCGACCTGGACCAAGGTGAACGAGGGCGACACGCTGCGCGACAAGTAGCGGTTGAACTACGTACCGGGAATACTTCCGCTCGGGACTCGCCGTCATCGCTCCCTCCCAGATACTTCAGGGGGCGAGGCGGGAGTGATCCCGCACTCGCCCCTTACGGCTCCTAGCGGCGCACGGTTTGGTTCTGGGCCCTGTGCGCCGCCCCCGCCGAGCTTGTATGGCTTGAGCTGCTTTGAAGCCACAGTAGAGTAGACACTCACTTTCTTTGAAAGTTGCATAAAACCTGCGCGACACACGCGCAGATGCTGCACTCTTGAATAGGTCGGCTCGCGATCCATTTATGCAACTATCGTGTTAGAATTAGGCAACCTTTCAAAAGAAGCTATTGTGTCGCAGCAGTTTTGCGCGCATGGACTTCTATCCCTTGTTGTGAGTTTTCTTCCAGGAGCTTCCATGACGTTCAAGTCTGTGAAAGTTTCCGCCCTGTTAGGCACGGTTGCGGCCGTGCTAGCGGGCGGCGCCAGCCATGCCCAGAATGCGGTCCTTACCAAGTACGCAGCCGACGTGGTTGCCAAGGGGCACACCCCTTCGGTGGGCCGGCTGGACACCAGCACGAAGCTCGAGCTGACGCTGAGCCTCCCAACGCGGAACGAGGCGCAACTCGACGAGCTGCTGGCCCAGATCTACGACCCAAAGAGCCCGGAGTTCCATCATTACCTGACGCCGCAGGAGTTCGACATCCGCTTCGGGCCCACCAAGGAAGACTTTGCGACCCTGATCTCGTGGGCGCAGGAGAACAACCTGGTGATCACGGACCGCGCGACCAACAACCGGCTCATCACGGTGGAGGCAGACGTGGAGACCGTCAACCGTGTGTTCCATGTGAAGGAAACCAAGTACCACGATAGCGTTTGGAACCGCGACTTCCACGCGCCGGACCGCGAGCCGACGACCACGCTGGGCCTGGACCTGCTGGCGGTCGAGGGCCTGGAGGATTCGATCCCCGTGCACAATCACCTGAAGCGGGACCCCACGGCCGGGATGCCCCGGTATGTGGGCGCGCCCACATCGGGCGCGGTGCTGGGTGGAACGCTGCTGGGCGACATCACCGGCACGGAAGAACTTGCCCCCAGCGTGGTGAAGCCGCACATTACCGGCTCCGCGCCGGATGGCGAGTACCTGCCCAGCGACATGCGGGCGGCGTATTACGGCTCCGGGCCCCTGACGGGCACGGGCCAGTCGGTCGCCATTTTCAGTTTCGACGGCTACCTGGCGAGCGACGTTGCGCTGTTTTACTCGGGGAGCGGAACCGCGGCTTCCACCGTTCCTCTGACCAACGAGCTGGTCGGCTCCTATAGCGGCGCCTGCACCACGGTGACCACACCCACCAGCAGCACCTGTGACGACGGTGAGCAGATCCTCGACATCGTGCAGGTGCAGGGCATGGCGCCCGGCCTGGACCATATCTACTTCTACGAAGGCACTGCCGCGACCTCCCAACTGAATCGGATGGTCACGGACAATCTGGCCAAGGTCATCACGTCTTCATGGGGCAGCAGCGGCTTCCGGCCCACGTCGGTAGACACCTACTTCAAGCAGATGGCCACGCAGGGCCAGACGTTCCTGAATGCGACGGGCGACTCCGGCGCGTTCAACTCGACCACCTACCTTGCACCCTCGGTCGATGCCTACATCGTGCAGGTGGGCGGAACCGATCTGGTGACCAACGGCGCCGGCGGAAGCTGGGTATCGGAGACGGCCTGGCCCGATTCGGGCGGCGGCTTCTACGCAACAGCGGCTGTGGCCATTCCGGCGTGGCAGCAGACGGCCGGCGTGATTACCACGGCGAATGCCGGCTCAACGACCTATCGCAATGTCCCGGATATTTCGGCGGAAGCGAACTTCGATAACCCCACCGTAGACAACGGCGTCTACCTGACCGGCTACGGCGGCACCAGCTTCGCCGCGCCAAGGCTGGCAGGCTACCTCGCCCTGGCCAACCAGCAGGCCATCTCGCTGGGTCAGGCGACGGTCGGCTTCCCGAACCCGGCGCTGTACACAGCCGGCCTGGGGTCCATCGCGCCGTATGCCTACCATGACGTGACCAGCGGATCGAACCCGGCCACGGCCGGTACAGCGGTGAGCTACAACGCGGTCGCCGGCTATGACCTGGTGACGGGCTGGGGCTCGCCCAACGGTACTGGTCTCATCAACACGCTGACCTCCGTGGCGGACTTCGCCATCTCCATGGCCGCGGGGTCATCGCCGATGACGATTACGCGTAATGGCAGCGCCGGAACGGCTTACATCCCCGTGGCGGCATACAACGGCTTTACTGGCACCGTGACCTTGACCGCGACGAACCTGCCCTATGGAGTCACGGCGGCGGCGACTTCGGGCACTTCCTCCACTCCCGGTACGGTCACCTTTACACCGAGCAGCACAGCACAGCCGGGCACCTATACCGTGACAATCAACGGTGTTTCGGGCAGCCTGAGCCACAGCACCAGCTTCCTGCTGTATGTGCTGAAGCGGGATGGCGGTGACTTCACGATGTCGGCTACCAATGCCAGCGTGCTCCAGGGCCACACGGTTGTGAGCACGATCACGGTCGCGCCGGGCTCGGGCCTTGCCGGTCCGGTCGGGATTACGGTTACCGGCATACCGGCCGGGGTGACCTCCAGCCTGGTCAGTGAGCTGGGAACTGCCTACACGTTCTCGAACGCCACACTTTCCATGAGCGTACCGATCTCGGTGCTTGCCGGCAGCTACCCGATTACGGTGACGGGGACTTCCGGAACCGGCATCGTTCACTCCACACCCATGTCTCTTACCGTTACGGCTCCGCCTTCGCTGATCGCGAATGGCGGGTTTGAAACGGGGACGGCCACACCGTGGACCCTGAGCAGCGGCGTGCTGACCAACGACAGCTCGAAGGCGCACTCCGGAAGCTGGCTGGCCTGGATGAACGGCTACGCCGCTGTCCATACGGACACGGCATCGCAGCAGGTGACCATCACGGCCGGTTCCAGCAGTGCCTACCTGGCGTTCTACCTGGCGATCATCTCCTCGGAGACCACCACCACAGCGCAGAACGACACGTACACCGTTCAGCTGACGAACACGTCCGGCACGGTCCTTACCACGCTGGGCACGTTCAGCAACCTGGACGCCAAGTCGGCCTATGTCTTCCACACCTTCGACGTGACGCCCTATATTGGGCAGACGGTGATTGTGAAGTTCACGGGAGTGGAGAATGCTTCCCTCGGGACAAGCTTCTTCCTGGATGATGTCAGCCTGGTGGTGCAGTAAGTCACAGCGCAACCGCAACCCGCAGGGGCCGCTTCGGCGGCCCCTGCGCTTTTTTGCGGGGGAGCGTGCGGCATGCGGCGCGATGTATGGTGGCTGGCATGATGGCTGGCGAGGTTGAGTGGACGCGGCGGCGGTTTGTGCAGGTTGGGGGCGCGGCGGCGGCGGGGTGGGCGGGTGTTGCCTCGTCGCCACAGCCGCGGGAGGATGGTTATCCCCTGGTGGTCGGCACCGACCGCGAGCGCGTGCTGCGGCTGGGGCGGCAATGGCTAGGCGCGGAGCCGGAAGCGATCACCCGCTTTCGTTCCTCGCGGTCGCCGGGGAGCGCGCATGACTTCTACTCAGAAGCGGACTACTTCTGGCCCAACCCCGCGAACCCCGCAGGGCCGTACAAAGAGATCGATGGCCGGAGCAATCCTGACAACTTTCAGGAGCATCGGCGGGCGATGATTCGGCTAAGCCAGGCAGCACCGGCGCTGGCCGCGGCATTTCGCCTGACCGGCGAACGGAGGTACGCGGCGGCGGCAGCGGCGCACCTGCGCGCTTGGTTCGTCGCGCCGGAGACACGCATGAACCCTAACCTGCAGTATGCGCAGGCGGTACGCAACGGCGGGCCGACAGGGCGAAGCTACGGGATCATCGACACGCTGCACCTGGTGGAGGTGGCGCGGGCGGCACCGTTCGTGCGCGGGGCGATGAGTGCGGCGGAGTATGCGGGCTTGCAGGCGTGGTTTCGCGAGTACATGACCTGGATGCGGGAGAGCGTTCCCGGGCAGAAGGAGCGCGACGCCACCAACAACCATGCCATCGCATGGGCGCTGCAGGTGGCGGAGTTCGCGCGGCTGGCGGGCGACAAGGCCGCTCGCGAAGATGTGCTCCACCGGCTGACGGAGGTGCAGCTTCCGCAGCAGATGGCCCCGAACGGAAGCTTTCCGCGCGAGCTAGCGCGGACAAAGCCATATGGCTACTCGATCTTCATTTTCGATTCCCTGATGACGCTGGCATGGTCGCTCACCGAGCCGAACGAGAACGGATCGCTGTTGTTGACGGAGTGGGGAACGGCAGGGGTGGATGGCCCACATGCGGGGCAGGTGATCGCGAAGGCTGCGGAGTTCCTGTACCCGTACCTGAAGGACAAGAGCACGTGGCCCTACGCGCACGATGTGCAGCACTGGGAGAGCTGGCCGGTGCGTTCGCCGGGGCTGCTGTTCTGTGGGCTGGCGTGCGGCAAGCCGGAGTACCTGGCGCTGTGGCGAAAGCTGGACCCGGACCCGACGGACCCGGAGATCATTCGGAACTTTCCGGTCCGGCAGCCGCTGCTGTGGGTTTAGCTTCCGCAAAGCTCCACGCTGAAAGATGGCAGCTCATTTCTGTGGCGTTGACGCGGCGGAGTATCCGGTGTGCGGTATGAAACTAGTCTGTTACTTTCGTTTTCGCGGGTGAGTACCTCGCGTGTTACGCTTCCGCCAACGATTCCCTCATCACCTTTCTCCGCTCCAGCTTTTCTGGTGCGGAACTGCATGATCCCGTTCGCTTCCGCTTTGTCTTGGAGAGCACCTCATGAAATGCCGTTCGCTGTTTTCCGTTCTCGCCGGGCTGGTCCTGACCGCCCTTTCCACTCCGTTGATATCGGCCCAGCGGCCGGTGCTGGCGAAACATGTTCCAGCCATCGTTCAGAACGGGCAGGCGCCGGCTGTCGGCGCGCTGGACCAGTCGCAGCACCTCCACCTGACGATCAGCCTGCCGCTTCGCAATGAAGCCGCGCTGGATGCCCTGCTGGCGGACATCTACAACCCCCAGAGCCCGAACTTTCACCACTACCTGACGACGGCGCAGTTCGACGCGCAATTCGCGCCGGTGCAGGCGGACTTCGACAAGCTCGTTTCGTGGGCGCAGTCACAAGGCTTCCAGGTGACCGCGCAGGCGAGCAACCGGCGGCTGATCGAGGTGGACGCGCCGGTGGCGGTCATCAACCGCGCGCTGCATGTTGCGATGAAGAGCTTCCGTGACCCGGTGCTGGGCCGCGACTTCCATGCGCCGGACAGCGAGCCGAAGCCGGACCTTGACATCCCACTGCTGGCCATCGACGGGCTGGAGACTTCAGTGCCGAAGCACACGCACCTGAAGAAGGCTCCAACCCCCCTGCCGGACACCATTGCGGCGCCCGCGGCGAGTTCGAATGCAGTGGGCGTGCTGGGCGATGGAGTGGTTTCGAATGCCGCGGTAACGCCGCACATCACAGGCTCAGGGCCGAGCAATACCTACCTGCCGAGCGACATGCGCGCGGCGTACTACGGCTCCGGGCCGCTGACGGGCACAGGCCAGACGGTAGCCATCTTCAGCTATGACGGCTACCTGACAAGCGACCTGACGCTGTTCTACTCGAAGACGGGCATGAGCTCGAGCGTGCCAGTTAAGAACGTGCTGGTGGGCGGCTACAACGGGGCGTGCTTCGGCTTTACGTCTAGCGGGCAGGAAGACCCGAACACCTGCGACGACGGCGAACAGATCCTGGACATTGTGCAGGTGCAGGGCATGGCGCCGGGGCTGACGCAAATCCTGTTCTATGAAGGGTCCAGCTCGACCTCTGTGCTGAACAAGATGGTGAGCGACAACACGGCCAAGGTGATCTCGAGCTCGTGGGGTGGCGGCGACTTCGGCACGGCTTCGGACGCGCCGTTCAAGCAGATGGCGGCGCAGGGGCAGACATACCTGAATGCGACGGGCGACTCGGGCGCGTTCAACTCGCAGACCTACGATCCGCCATCGCTGGACCCGAACATCACGCAAGTGGGCGGCACGGACCTGACGACCACGAGCGCGGGCGGTGCGTGGTCGTCGGAAACGGGATGGGCGGACTCAGGCGGCGGCTACTACGCCAGCGCGGGCTATGCAATTCCGACGTGGCAGCAGACCTCCGGCGTCATCACCTCCACCAACAAGGGCTCGGCTAGCTATCGCAACGCGCCGGATATCGCGGCGGAAGCGAACTTCGATAACTCAACGGCCGACGACGGGCAGTTCGAGACGGGCTACGGCGGGACCAGCTACGCGACGCCGCGGCTGGCAGGCTACATCGCGCTTGCCAACCAGCAGGCGTTGGCGAACGGCAAGGGAACGCTGGGGTTCATCAACCCGACACTGTATACGCTGGGCCTGGGCTCCAGCAAGGCGACGGTGTACCACGACATCACCAGCGGATCGAACCCGGCGAGCAAGGGCAGCGGCAGCTTTACGGCGGTGGCGGGCTATGACCTGGTGACCGGCTGGGGCTCGCCCAACGGGCCGGGGCTGATCAACGCGCTGACCGGCGGCACGACGCAGACGGCAGACTTCTCGCTGGCGGCATCGCCCGCAAGTGTGAGCGTGACCCAGGGCAAGACGGCCACGAGCACGATCACAGTAACCGGCAGCAACGGCTTCACGGGGTCGGTGGCGCTGACGGTGAGCGGGCTGCCCACCGGCGTGACGGCTGCTTTCAGTCCGGCAAGCACAACCACGTCGAGCACGCTGACGTTTACGGCCAGCAGCTCGGCTACGGTCGGCACGGCGAGCGTAACGGTGACAGGGACCTCCGGGAGCCTGACGCATACAACGACGATCTCGCTGACCGTGGCTTCGGCGGGCACGAGCTCGCAGCTAATCGTGAACGGTGGGTTCGAGACAGGGGCAGCCACACCGTGGTCGCTGAGCTCGGGCGTGCTGTGCTCGAACAGCGGGTGCTCCGGTGAGACGGCGCATGCAGGCAGCTACTTCGCCTGGATGGACGGCTATGGCTCGGCGCATACGGATACGGCCTCGCAGTCGGTGGCGATCCCCAGCGGGAAGAGCTCGGCGACGTTGAGCTTCTACCTCCATGTAGACACGAAGGAGACCACGACGACGAAGGCCTACGACACCTTCACCGTGCAGGTGCTGAATACATCGGGCGCGGTGCTGGCGACGCTGGGTACGTTCAGCAACCTGAACGCGGCGAGCGGCTATGCGCTGCATAGCTACAGTCTGGCCGGGTACATCGGCAGCACGGTGACCATCCGGTTCACCGGCACGGAGGACTCATCGCTGGCTACGAGCTTCGTGCTGGATGATGTGTCGCTGACGGTGCAGTGAGGCCAGGATGCAGAACCGCAGGGGCTGCTTCGGCGGCCCTTGTCTTTTGCCGCGTAGATCAGCGCCAGTCGAAGGCGGTGAGCTCGGGGGCGACGGGTATTGTGCCGTAGAGGCGGTCCTGGGTCCAGCGGAGCAGGCGGAGGCGGCGTAGGGCGGTGCTGGCAGCGAGGCGGACTTCGTCATCGGTGGCGCGGCTGACGATGATGTGGCCGATGAGGACATCTTCGCTTTCACGGCCGTCGAGACGCTGGGCGTAGAAGATGGCTTCTTCGGCGTGGTCGGCTTCCTTGTCGATGTAAAAGCCGCGGTTGAGGCCTTCGCTGTAGCAGCGGTAGAAGATGCTTTCGGCGGCGGTGCGGGCGGTGCGTATCTCGTCGATACCTACGAGCGACGGAGTGTCGAAGAGGCGCTTGGTGTCGTCGAGGAGACCGGCGGCGAGGCGGAAGTCGAGCAGCGACGCTTCGCCGATGAGCGGCAGGGTGGCGTCTAGCTGGAGCAGCCAGCGGAAGACGCGCACGGCTTCGAGCAGCATGGAGGCGCGGTCGATGGTTTCCTCGTCCCAGGAGCCGTCGGGCGAGAGGAGGAGGTCGCGCTCGGTGCGGCCGAGGCGATCGTACATGCCGTACTCGCGGAGGAGACGGATGTGAGTCTGGCGGGTGATGACGGTCTGGCCTTCGGGCACGCCCTTGTGCTTGAGGAAGCCTTCGCTGGCGGCGCGGTGAGCGAGGATGGCGTGAAGCAGCGTTGTTTCGGTGAGCTCGCGAAGGAGTTCTGGTGTGGAGTGGATTTCGGGGAGCGGTTCTAGCTCGCGATGCTGGGTGAGGTCGAGCGTTACGGGGCCGCTCTTCTCGGCCGGTCTGCGGCGGCGATAAGCGATGATGATCGTGAACAGGACGACATCGATGCCGATGGCGATGAGGGCGGTTCCTTTGTTCACGACAACGTAGATCGTGAAGCCGATAAGGAAGAGGATCGGCAAGAGCAACTGCCAGAGCAATGCGCGTGCGCGGCGGTCCTTGTGGACGCGGCGAAGCGTTCTCCAGGGGAGGGCGGCGATCAGCTTGCGCAGGAGGCTCGGCACAGACCCATACTATGGCGCACACGCGGGTATGCTGGAGCCATCCCCACATAGGCCGGTTCCTCGATTGAGTCTGGCACTCCGGAAGAAAGCAGATCCTTCGCTACGCTCAGGATGACAATGTCTTAGAAGATGACAATGCTTTGGAGTAGCGACTTACTTGCATGAGAACACCGTCCGTAGGAGAGACCATGAAAGCGCTTGCTGCTTATTTCGTTCTTCCGACTGTTTTCACCGTATCGAGCGCGGCGCAGACAGCGGCTCCTGCTGCGCCCGTGCATGCGCAGCATGCGATGGTGGTGAGCATCCACCATGACGCGACGGATGCCGGGCTGGAGGTGCTGCGGGCCGGTGGGAACGCTGTGGATGCGGCCGTGGCGGTCGGGTTTTGTCTGGCGGTGGTGCATCCGGCGGCGGGCAACATTGGCGGCGGCGGGTTCATGCTGATCCGGCCAAGTGGCGCGGGGACGCTGGGCAAGGGCAGTGAGGCGAAGCCGCACTTTCTGGACTACCGCGAGAAGGCGCCTGGTGCAGCCAGCGCGAACATGTATCTGGATTCGGCAGGCAATGTGGTCCCGAAGATGAGCACCGTGGGTGAGAAGGCGAGCGGTGTGCCGGGATCGGTAGCGGGGTTGACGTATGCGGAGAAGACCTATGGCCGGCTGGGGCTGAAGAAGGTGATGGCGCCGGCGATCAAGCTTGCGCGCGAGGGCTTCGTGCTGAGCGAGGACGAAGCGCGGTCGATGCACTCGACAGTGCTGACGCAGTTCGCCGAGTCGAAGCGGATCTTTCAGCGCGATGGCAACTTCTACAAGGCGGGTGAGACCTTCAAGCAGCCGGAGCTGGCGCGGACGCTGGAGAGGATTGCGGCGGACCCTGAAGACTTCTACAAGGGCAAGATGGCCGCGGAGATTGCGGCGTTCGAGAAGCAATCCGGCGGGTTGATCACGGCGGATGACCTTGCGGCCTATCAGGTAAAGGAGCGCGAGCCGCTGGTGGGACGCTATCGCGGGCTGGAGGTGCTGACCTCGCCGCCGCCAAGCTCTGGCGGGATCGTGCTGCTGGAGATCTTGAATATTCTGAGCGGCTACAACCTGAACAAGCTGGCGTATCCGGTGCCACCGCTGGGGCCAAGTCCGGACAGGTCGCCGGCGCAGGTGCACTACCTTACCGAAGCCTTCCGGCGCGCGTACATGGACCGCGGCGACTACCTGGGCGACCCGGACTTCAACACCATGCCGCTGAAGCAGATGGCGGACCCGGCGTATGCGGCGGCTTGGCGCGCGACGATCGATCCCGCGAGGGCTTCGCCTTCGGCAACGCTGAAGCGGCCGGAGGGCTTCATGCCGGATCCGCCGAAGGTGCCCACGCCGCCGACGTATGAGTCGGAGGAGACGACACACTTCAGCGTGGTGGATGCGGATGGCAATGCGGTGAGCTCCACCTACACGCTGAACTTCGGATTTGGCTCGGGCGTGACAGTGGCAGGGCTGGGCTTTCTGCTGAACGACGAGATGGATGACTTCGCGAGCAAGATGGGCGTGCCGAACGGGTTCGGGCTGATCCAAGGACCGGCGAATGCGATCGCGCCGGGCAAGCGGCCGCTAAGCTCGATGACGCCGACGATTGTGAGCGAACCAAGGACATGCCTTTCGCCAAAAGGAGTTGGAAACTCGCAAGGATCGGTACAGTGCAAGCAAGGCCATGTGCGGCTGGTGCTGGGGACGCCGGGTGGGTCGACGATCATCACGACGGTGGCGAACGACCTGGTCAGTGTGGTGGACAACGGGCTGGACATCCAGCAGGCCGCGGATGCGCCGCGGTTTCATCATCAGTACCTGCCGGACACGCTGCAGTTCGAGAAGAGCTTCCCGGTGAGCGTGGTGAATGCGCTGAAGGCGACAGGCTACACGACCAAGCGCGAGGCGGAGTTCGATGAGAAGTCTGCCGGGCAGTGGGGCGATAGCGAGCTGATCGCGCGCGATCCGAAAACGGGCGAGCTGACCGGCGGGCAAGACAAGCGGCATCACTTCGGCAAAGCCGCGGGGTACTGAAGCCCTTGCGCTTCTACGGCATCGAGGGGCCCGTTTGGCTGCCGGCAAGTGCCCCCGCACGCCGCTTATATCCACCCGACGGACAAAGGCGAGCGACCGTCCTCTTCCTGGGTTCGAGCGTC
>CAXSHQ010000095.1:0-13036 GCA_964236875.1 uncultured Acidobacteriaceae bacterium
GAAGAAGCGCTTCAGAAACTGGTCTCCGCCGACGAAGGCGCAGGCCGCCTGGGCGAAGTGGCGTTGGTGCCGCATGATTCGCCCATTGCGCAATCGGGGATTTTGTTCTGGAACACGCTGTTCGATGAGAACGCCGCAAGCCACATCGCGCTGGGGCAGGCGTACTCCACGTGCCTGGTCGGCGGAGAAACGATGTCGGACGAGGAGCTTGCGAAGCTGGGCGCGAACGAGAGCCTGATCCATGTGGACTGGATGATCGGCGGGTCGACGATGAGCGTGGATGGGGTGCGGGCCGACGGCTCCACGGAGCCGCTGATGCGGCAGGGTGAGTGGGCGTAGAGGCAAACCCGCGGCAGGCCCACACGGTGCGCCGTGCCGAGAAGCGCGATGTGCCTGCCTTGCGTGAGCTTCTCCGGCTGTATTTCGCGGAAGGGGACGTCCGGTTCAAAGACACCGAGCGTACAGTGCTCTCCCAGGTGCAAGCGCCTTCGCTTGGCTTCTATGTTGCGGAGATATCCGAGGAGTTGGCCGGCTGTGTTTTATGCCGCGCCTTAGTCAGCGACGCTGACGCAGCCGAATGCAAAAGGCTCTATGTACGGCCGGAGTTTCGGGGTCATGGAGTCGCGACAGGGCTGATGGACGTCATCGAAGCAGAAGCACGAGCGGCTGGTTTTGCATGGATGTATCTGGACAGCAAAGATAATTTCGTCGATGCCATGGCCATGTACAGACGGCATGGCTACGTGGAGTGCCCGCGATACAACGACAATCCGCAAGCGACTTTCTTCTTTCGCAAGCGGCTCGGCTGACAGCGTAGTATCGGAAACGCATGCGATTTCGCGCTTCGATCCTTGCGCTGCTGCTGGTCTCCGTTGGTCTGGGCGGCAGGCAGCCGGTGTGGGCACAGCAGGCTGCCGTTCCGATCGACGAGTACATCCACCAGAGCTGGGATAAGCTTTCGCGCTCCATGAGCGAGTGCGCTTCCGTGGTGGACCCGAAGCTGACGACGACACCGGTACTGTACCTGCCGGCGGAGGAAGGTCTGCCGGCCAGCGTGAAGGCCATGCAGGCGCAATGCAAGGTGGATGTGCGGCGCCTGCCAAAGGCGATCCACCACGAAGGCGAGTTGATGCCGGAGGGGATCGGCACGCCCGGGTTGCTGTATCTGCCCAACCGCTATGTGGTGCCGGGTGGACGCTTCAACGAGATGTACGGCTGGGACAGCTACTTCATCCTGCTGGGCGAGCTGGGCGATGGACGCGTGGAACTGGCTCGCGGCACGGTGGAGAACTTCTTCTACGAGATCGA
Organism: uncultured Acidobacteriaceae bacterium; assembly: GCA_964236875.1. Classification (GTDB taxonomy): domain Bacteria; phylum Acidobacteriota; class Terriglobia; order Terriglobales; family Acidobacteriaceae; genus Granulicella. Next base: position 1,309 of record CAXSHQ010000095.1, read on the forward strand.
TCACTATGGGTCGGTGTTGAATGCAAACCGCACGTATTTCCTCACGCGCTCGCAGCCGCCGCTGCTCAGCTCCATGGTGCTGGAGGTGTACCACGCGCTGCAGGCGAGCGACCGAAAGGGTGCGCGCAAGTGGCTTGCGCATGCTTGGCCTTACCTGCAGCGGGACCACGCGCTGTGGGTGACGGCTCCGCACCTGGCGGGCACGACAGGGCTTTCGCGCTATGTCGACCTGGGGCATGGGCCGGTGCCGGAGATGGCGGATGACAGCACGTACTACGTGGACATCGTGCGCTGGCTGCTTGCACATCCGGAGCAAGCTCCGGCGGAGTATATGCGCAAGGCGGAGGGTGGAGCGCGCACCGGAAGCAAGGGTTGCTCCGGCGCGGGGGTGAGCGGTAAAGAATGTTTGCAGACGGCCGCAGACGGCGAGGAGCTAACGGAGAGCTTCTTCGCCGGTGACCGGGCGATGCGGGAGTCGGGCTTCGACACGACGTTCCGCTTCGGGCCGTTCAGCGGCAGCACGCAAGAGTATGCGCCGGTGTGCCTCAATTCCCTGCTCTACAAGTATGAGCGCGACCTGGCGTTCATCGCGGCTACGCTGGGAGATCGCGATGCGGCGGTGGATTGGAGCTCGGTGGCCGGGGACCGCCTGGCGAGGATGGACGCGCTGCTGTGGGATGAGCAGGCAGGCATGTTCTTCGATTACAACTTCGTGACGAAGCGCCGCTCAAGCTACAAGTACGTGACGACGTTCTATGCATTGTGGGCGGGTATCGCTTCGCCCGCACAGGCGAAGAGACTGCAGGCCGCGCTGCCGGCGTTCGAACGCGAGGGCGGTTTGCAGATGAGTATCACGCGGAGCGGTGTGCAGTGGGACGCGCCCTACGCCTGGGCGCCGACCAACTGGCTGGCAATCGACGGGCTCGAGCGCAGCGGGTTCGACGCGGATGCGCGGCGGCTTTCGGCCAAGTTCCTCAATACGGTGGAGAACGGCTATGCCGCGGATGGCACGATACGGGAGAAGTACAACGCCGAGAGCGCGTCGAGCGATGTGGCCGTGGCGACGGGCTACAAGAGCAATGTGATCGGCTTTGGATGGACCAATGGTGTGTACGTGCGGCTGAAGGCGCTGCTGTCCGCTGCGCCCGTCGCCACGTCGCCACGCGGTTCGGCGCTGCCTGGCTCGCACTGACGGGGCTCGCGCTGACGGTGTAAGCTGCGGTTGAACGCTCCTCATGTCTGAATCGCTTAGCCGCTCGCGCCTCGACTCGTTCTCCGATGGAGTGCTCGCCGTCCTCATCACCATCATGGTGCTGGAGCTGAAGGTGCCCGGCGTGAAGGAGATGAGCGACGGCGCCGCGCTGCGAAATGCCGTGGAGATGATCGCGGTATACCTGCTCAGCTTTGTGCAGATCGGCATCTACTGGGTGAATCATCACTACCTGATGGATGACTTGCGGCAGGTGACGCATGGAGTATTGTGGGCCAACCTCCTGCTGCTGTTTACGCTGTCGTTCATCCCGTTCGGCACGGAGTGGATCGGTGTGCGTGGGATCGCGCCTGTGCCCGTGGCTGTTTATTGTGTCTGCTTTCTTGCGCCTGGGGTGACGTGGATCCTGCTGGCGAGCATCGTGCGGCGGCGCACCGGAGTGAAGCCCGCGGCCGGGCTCGGCAAGCAGGCGTTTTCCGCGGCGATGGATGTGGGGGCGATCGCGATGGCGTTCCGTTCGCCCGTCACGGCGCTGGCGATGATCGGTGTTGTGGCGGCCGTGTGGCTGCTGCCGCCCCGCCGCATTGTGGAGAAAACACGGACGCAGGGCAAGGAGAAGTCGGCGTAAACTCATGTCTGGCATGAATCTGCAAGGCTGCGGCACCGCACTGGTTACACCGTTTCGCGCGGACGGCAAGGTAGACGAAGCAGCGCTGGCGGCGCACGTGAACTGGCAGATCGCCAATGGCGTGTCGCTGCTGGTCCCGGCGGGCACCACCGGTGAGGCCGCCACGCTGAGCGAGGGCGAATGGCTGCGCGTGGTGGAGACCACGGTGCAGACCGCGGCGGGTCGAGTGCCGGTGTTCGCGGGCGCCACGCATAACGCGACCCATCAGGCTGTGTTGAATGCCAAGAAGCTGGCGCGTATCGATGGCCTGACCGGCATCCTGAGCGCAAACCCGTATTACAACAAGCCCAACCAGGAAGGTCAGTACCAGCATTTCCGGGCTGTCGCGGAAGCGGTAGACCTGCCGATCCTGCTGTACAACATCCCGGGGCGGACGGCGGCCAACCTGGAGCCCGCAACGGTGTTGCGGCTTGCCGAGCTAACGAACGTGGTGGGCATCAAGGAGTCAAGCGGCAACATGGTGCAGATCACCGAGTTGCTGACGCAAGTGCCGCGCTCGTTCCGCGTGTTCGCCGGCGACGATGCGCTGTGCCTGCCGACGCTGGCGGTGGGCGGCACGGGTTTGATCTCCGTGGTTTCGAATGCCTTGCCGCAGCAGATCTCGCAGATGGTGGCTTCCGCGCTGAGCGACAACTGGATCGCGGCTCGGCGGATCAACCGGCACTACTTCGGCTTTATGCAGGCGCTGTTCACTGAGCCCAGCCCGGCGCCGATCAAGTGCGTGCTGGCCATGCTAGGACGCGGCAATGAAAATATGCGGCTGCCGATGGTGCCGGTGAGCGCGCCGACGCGGCGCAAGCTCGAACGCACGCTTGGTGAGCTCGGCATGCTGCACGACGATCCGCACCGGCGCGAGAACCTGCGGGTGTTTTGAGACCCCACTATGAATGCCGCCTTTCTCCTTCTCTTCATCGCAGCCATTGCGTCTAGCTACTCGACGCTGCAATCGCGGTATTTCACAGATGATCTACATCCCTTGCGTCAACACGTAGACAGCCTCCCTGCTCGTGAGCGACGCGCGTTGTTGACAGCGCTCAGCCCAAGCCTGCGTGAGTGGAACACGGGAATGGGAGACAACGATGATGAGCTTGCTGAGGACGTGCGAAAAGGCGAGGGCGACTTGCTTTACGAACGCTTTCAAACGCACGTGGGGCAGCTGACCGTTGTGCAAGGACAGACACTGGAAACGTGCGGCGGCACGGGAAACTGCCTTCACTGGGTGCTCGACAGCAAGAAGCGCGTTCTGTTGTGGGACAGCGGCGAGCGATTGAATCTACTTGGCGCGACGCATTTTGGCTTGCCTGATATTAAGGTGACAGGGCATATTTCGGCGATGCAGCAGAACCTTACCTGGTATCGCTTCGACGGTCGTTTGTATCGAAAGATGAAGTGCGCTGTACGAACGAACGACATGCCACCCGGCACCGGTCTGCATACGGATTACGCCGTTTGCGGTAAGTGAAGTCTCGACAATGGCAGGCCAAGAAGCTTACCGTTCCATGCAAAGGAACGTTATGCCAACCACACGCCGTGAACTGCTGAAGTCTTCCCTGGCCGCCTCTGCTGCGGCGTTTGTGCCTAAGCCCAACTGGCCTGCGCATCATCCCGTCACGCCGGCGGAGCTGAAGGCGAACTACGCCAAGTGCGATGCGGCGGCCGCGCTGCCGGTGTTCAAGCGGGAGATGTTCCATGATCCGGTGATCATCCAATCGGTGGAGCTGCTGCGCTATGACGACAAGCACAGCAAGAGCTTTCTGTGCCGCGTGCGCTCCAAGGACGGCGCCGAGGGCATAGCAGTCTCGAACTCGACGCAGATGGAAGTGCTGTACCCCATCTTCACCCGGCGCATTGCACCGTACTTCATCGGCAAAGACGCGCGTGACCTGGAAGCGCTGCTCGAGCAGGTGACGGTGTATGAGAGCAACTACAAGGCGCAGGGATTGGCGATCTTTGTGCCCATGGCGACGCTGGAGTTCGCCATCCTGGACATGTTCGGTAAGATGTCGAACCGGAGCATTGGGCTGCTGATCTCGGACAAGATTTACAACCCGAGCATCAACGTGTACCAGGCCAATGGCGAGCGCTACATTACGCCGGAGAAGACGATCGAGCACCTGCAGCGGGACGTAGCGATCTCGCATGCGAAGGCGATCAAGTTCAAGCTGGGCGGTCGGATGTCGGCGCCGGAGACGCCGCCGCGGCGCAGCGAAATACTGATTCCGCTGGTACGCAAGACGTTCGGCGACGACATGGTGATCTCCGCCGATGCAAACGGAAGCTATACGGCGGCGCAGGCGATCCCGCTCGGCAAGCAGATGCAGGACAACGGCTATGCGTTCTATGAAGAGCCGGTGCCGTTCGACTGGTACGACGACCTGAAGCAAGTGGCCGACGCGCTGCAGATGCCGATGGCGCTGGGCGAGCAGGAGCCGTCCGTGCACAACTTCCGGTGGGTGCTCGCCAACAATGCCGTGGGGATCGTGCAGCAGGACATGTTCTACTTCGGCGGGATGGTGCGGTGCATGCGGGTCGCGCGCATGGCGGCGGCGCTGGGAAGGCAGTGCATACCGCACATCTCTTCCACCGGGCTGGGCTACCTGTACATGATGCATTTCGTGTCGGCGATCCCAAACTCGGGGCCTTACCACGAGTTCAAGGAGTTCAACAACGACCTGCCGTACACGTGCCCGACGTCTTCGCTGCGGTCGGATGAGAAGGGTGCGATTGCAGTACCGAGTGGACCGGGGCTCGGTGTGACGATCGACCCGGCGTATGTGGCGAAGCACGTGCTGGTGAAGGGCTGACGATGCGTGCTAGCAAGAAAGCACGCGGTCTGCTGCTGACGCTCGCCGCGCTATGCGGCATGGGCACAGTTGCGGCGCAGACCCACAGTTATCGCCAGGTCGTGATTCCCCAGGCGCTCTCTCTGTACTAGTCGCCGGCGAAGCTGGACACGCGATCCTATGGCAGCGAAGCGGTAACGGCGGATGTGCGCATCGAGCGAGTCTCGTTCGCCACGCAGTTCGGGATGCGCGTGCCCGCCATCGTTTATGTGCCGGTGCATGTATCCGGCAAGATGCCCGCGATGGTCGTGGTCGCCGGGCATGGCGGCGACAAGACGTCGTGGTATGAGGTGTACACCGGGTTGCTCTATGCGAGCGCGGGGGCGGTGGTGCTGACCTACGACCCGGCGGGCGAGGGTGAGCGCAACCCGCAGCGTGCGTCGGAAACGCGGCTGCACGATGAGCCCACCGGTCTCCTGCACCCTGAGCGCGTGGGCGGAGCGATGATCGAGGACGCCATCCAGGCGATGCGCTATGTGGAGTCCCGACCGGATGTGGACCCGAAGCGAGTAGCGCTGCTGGGGTACTCCATGGGTACGTTTCATGCAGCCATCGCCGCGGCGCTGCATGGACCGCGTGCGCTGCTGCTTTCAGCCGGTGGCAATCTCGATGGGCCCGGCCAGTACTGGGACTCGGGCAACAAGACCAACTGCCAGGTGGGGCCGTACAAGGCGCTGCACGACCTGGGAGATCGCGGAGCCCAGCTCTACGCGCACATCGCGCAGACTACATCGACACTGATCATGAATGGGACGCAGGACGGCCTGATCACGAAGTTCAATGAGCAGGAGCCGTGGTTTGCCGACCTGCGCCACCGCATCCGCGATGTGCAGCCTGCCCATGCGAAGAACCTGCCGGAAACGTACTTCGATCCGGATGCCGGGCATCGGCCAGCGTTTGCGGAGCGGCGGGCAGCGCTTTGGCTCAACCGGCAACTGCACTTCCCTCGCTGGACGGAGGCGCAGATCGAAGCGTTTCCGTTGACCACAGCGCATGCGTGGGCGTCCGCGCGCGGTGTGCGCATCGCGCCGCAGTACGACAACACGCTGCAGGAAGGCGGCGTGCCGATCCTCGACCTGCACCTGCCGGGAGTCGCGCGACAGCAGCTGACCGCAGTGCCGCTGGATGTGTGGACGCGGGACAAGGATCAGTTTGCGTGGGAGAGCTGGAAGGCGCATGCGCTCGCCGCTGAGAAGGAACTAGATGCCAAGCCGAAGCCGATACAATGACGGCAGCGAAGACTGAAACCGCCCTCCCGAAGACACGTGAACAGACGATTGAATACTGGTTCTCGCAAGGCTCCGACGCAGTCGGCCAAAGGGAGGCGCTGGAAGCCTTTTACGATCTGCGTGATGGGCTGGAGGCCGGTGAGCTGCGCTCCGCCGAGCCGGACGCCGGGAGCGCGAGTGGATGGCGCGTGAATGCGTGGGTGAAGCGTGGCATCCTGCTAGGTTTCCGGCTGGGTGAGCTGGAAACGATGAACGGGAAGGCTCCTGCCGGCCAATCCATTCTCAGCTTCGTGGATAAAGCCACGTATCCAGCCCGGCGGTTTGCGCCGGAGGATGGCGTACGCGTGGTGCCGGGCGGCAGCTCGGTGCGCTCGGGCGCTTACCTGAGCCCGGGCGTGGTGATGATGCCGCCGGCGTATGTGAACGTGGGCGCGTATGTGGATGAAGGCACGATGATCGATTCGCACGCGCTGGTGGGCTCGTGCGCGCAGATCGGCAAGCGGGTGCACCTTTCCGCGGCGGCACAGATCGGCGGTGTGCTGGAGCCGGTGAATGCGTCGCCGGTGATCATCGAGGACGACGTGCTGGTGGGCGGCAATACGGGCGTGTATGAAGGCACGATTGTGCGGGCCAAGGCCGTGCTGGCGGCGGGGACCATCCTGACGCGGGGCACTCCGCTTTATGACCTGCCGAACAATACGGTGCTGCGCGCGACGGCGGACAAGCCGCTGATTGTGCCGGAAGGCGCCGTAGTCGTGCCGGGCTCGCGGGCCGTGACGACGGAACCGGGCAAGAGCCTCCGTTTGAGCGTGTATACGCCGGTCATCGTGAAGTATCGCGACGAGAAGACGGAGCTTTCAGCCGCGCTGGAAGACCTGCTGCGGTAAGAGCACGAGGCCGCAACGAGCCTCGGAAGCTTGTTAGTATGTTGGCAGCCCACGCATGCATAAGCGTCACGAACACATTGGGAAAGACGGCTTCCGTCTGCGCGGTACGGAGATGTCGCGCATCGACGGTTTCTCCGACGTCGTTTTCGGCTTCGCCCTTACGCTGATCGTGGTGGCGCTGGAGGTCCCTCGGACCTATGAAGAGCTGCATCGCGCCCTGCTCGGCTTCCCGGCTTTCTGCATCTGCTTCCTGTTCCTGATCATGGTGTGGTACGCGCACTACCGCTTCTTCCGGCGCTGCAACACGCATGATTTCGCCACGATCGTGATCAACTCCGTGCTGCTGGCGGTGGTGCTGCTTTACATGTTCATGCTGAAGTTCCTGGCGACGATGATCACAGCCGAGCTGATGCCACATCAGGAAGCCGGCTCCGGCTACAAATATGTACCGATCTTTAACGCCCCCTGGCAGGCCCACGAACTGATGGTTTTGTACGGGCTGGGCTTTGCATTCACATACTTTTGCCTCGCCGCGCTGTACGCGAATGCCTGGCGGCATCGCGAAGCGCTCCACCTGAATGCACTGGAACGCACACTGACCAAAGTCTACGGTTGGGACCTGTTCGGCGTGGGCTGCGTGGGTGTTCTGGCGGCGGTGGTTGCGCTTCTTCTACCTGGCTATCAGGCAGGACAAGCCGGATACGTTTTCTTCGTCATCGGGATCTACAAGACCGTTCACGGTTTTGTAGCGGCACACCACACACGGCGTGCGCGGGCACTCTGCACAGAAGACGATCTGACGGCTCACGCCGGTCACGGGACGTGAACCGTATCGAGGGCTTATGCTCTTTCGCACCCTGCCTATCCTGCTGCCGCTGCTGCTGACCGCCTCCTTTCCGGGCAGGAAGCGTCTCCGCAGTAACTCCACGTCGACGTGAAACTGGTGCAGCTTACCTGTTCCGCATTCGACCGCAAAACGCATGCTCCGGAAGAGATTACGACGCCTGAGCTGTTGCGCGTCTATGAAGACGGGCACCCTCAGAAGATCATCGATGTTCGCCGTTCCGCGGACCTGCCGCTTACGCTCGGCATCCTGCTGGATGTGAGCGGCAGCTTCGGCACTGAGTCTCATGGCCGCGGACATGCGTCTGCCGCGTGCGGAAACCTGACACTCGTCGGACGATACTTTCGAATCCGCGAAACGCACGAAAGCATGGATGCTACCCTGAAGATTCATGGCTTCTGAAAAGCTTCAAGTGATTCCGCTTGGCGGGCTCGGTGAGTTCGGTATGAACTGCCTTGCGCTGCGCTATGGCGACGACATCGTTGTGATCGACGCGGGACTGATGTTCCCCGAAGAAGAGCTGCTCGGCGTGGACATCGTCGTGCCCGATATCAGCTACCTGGTGGAAAACCGCGACAAGGTGCGCGGCATTCTGCTGACACACGGGCACGAGGACCATATAGGCGGTCTGCCGTGGATCCTTTCGGAGTTGAACGTGCCGGTGTATGGCACCGAGTTCACGCTCGCGTATGTGGAAGGCAAGCTGGAAGAACATCGGCTGCTGGACGATGCCGAGCTGATGGAAATCCTTCCCGGCCGCCGGGTCACGGTGGGGCCGTTCAGTGTGCTGCCCATTCGCGTGACGCACTCGCTGGTGGATTGCGTGGCGCTGGCGATCACGACACCGGTTGGCACGGTGCTGCACACGGGCGACTTCAAGGTGGACCTGAGCTCGCCGGATGGGCATCCGTTCGACCTGCAGGCGTTCGCGGAGCTGGGCAAGCAGGGCGTGCTGCTGCTGCTGCAGGATTCCACCAACGTGGACCGGCCCGGGTTTACGCCGGGCGAGCGCGCGGTGCGCCCAAGGCTGGATGAGATCTTCGCGGCGGCCCCGAAGAAGCTGTTCTTCTCGTGCTTCTCGTCGTCCATTCACCGCATTCGCATCGCGATGGAGCTGGCGCACAAGCATGGCCGCAAGGTGGCGATGATCGGGCGGTCGATCAACAACTCCACGGAGATTGCGCAGGACCTGGGGTACATCGATCCGCCGCAAGGGCTGATCATCCACCCCGGGCAGATGAAGGACTTCCCTTCCGAGAAGCTTTGCATCCTGATCTCCGGCACGCAGGGCGAACCGATGAGCTCGCTGTCGCGCGCGGCGGTGGATAACCACAAGTTTGCGAAGATCGACGCCAACGATACGGTGCTGCTGAGCTCACGCATCATCCCGGGAAACGAGAAGGCGATCTACCGCGTGATCGATCACCTGGAGCGGCGTAACGCCAAGGTCGTCAATGACGACGGAACGAACGGGCTGATACACGTGTCGGGGCACGGCTCGCAGGAAGAGCTGCGGCTGATGATCAACCTGGTGCGGCCGAAGTTCTTCGTGCCCGTGCATGGCGACTATCGCCACCTGAAGCGGCATGCGGAGCTGGCGGCCGCCACGGGCGTTCCAGAAAAGGTGTTCCTGATCGAAGACGGTGACGTGCTTACGGTGGATACGGAGTCGGCGCAGAAGACGGGCAAGATCACGACCGGGCGCGTGTGCATCGACAACAACTCGACCGCGGATGTGGTGGACGACACCGTGATCCGCGACCGCAAGCAGCTGGGTGGCGACGGCGTCTTCCTGCCGATCATCGCGATCAACCGCAAGACGGGCGAGATCGAAGGCCAGCCGGAGATCACGACGCGCGGCTTCGCGGCGGACGACCCGGACTTGCTGCGCAATGCGCGCGACGTCGTGGCGCGGACGCTGGACCAATCGAGCGCGGAAGAGCGGCGCGATTACGGCGTGATGAAAGAGAAAATCCGCGGCGACCTGAAGCGGTTTATCCAGAAGAACGCGAATCGCAGGCCGCTGATCATGCCGATCATCCTGGAACTCTAGGGAGCGAAGTCGAAGGTTTCGAGGAGCCGCCAGGGGCCGCCGAGGTACTCCCACCAGAGGAGGCCTGTGGCCGGCACGGTGGAGGGCTGGAAGCTCGCCTGAAGTGTCGCGAGCAGTTCCCTGGCTTCGACGGGCGTGGCCTTGTTCTGCACGACAATATGCGGCTGAAAGCGCTGGCGGTCCTGCGGGATGAGGTGCGCGTCGAAGCGGCGGGCGAGCTCGGCGTGCAGTGTTGCGAGCTCTGGTGAGGCGAGGGTGTAGGCGACACCCCGGCCCAGCGAGCGGACACCGTTGACCTGCAAGGTGAAGGCAGGAGTGAGCCCTGCGATCTGCCGCAGCGTGTTGCCGGTCTCATCATCCCCGGGCAGCTTGTGAAAGAGGCTCAGGTGCGCGGGGATGCGGTTGAGCGCCGCTGGGTAATGCTGCTGCCGCAGGGCTTCGAAGCGAGCCTGCGCGGCAGCATCGAGCGCGAGTGTGACGAGGGTGGTCAACGGTCTCTACAGCTGGGCGTCTTCTCGCTCGACCTGCTCCAATACCGCTTCCGAAGCGATCGGCTTGCGGGCGAAGTAGTACAAGCTGAAGCCGAGCATGGCGAAGCCAAGGACGCTCACCCAATCCTTGTAGAAAGCGTGAAAGAACGGGTTCGTCTGCGGGAACTGCGGGAAGGTTTTGTTCAGCGCCTGCGTTCCGACGCCGATCAGACCCATGATGCCGCCCGAGGCGATTAGACCGGAGGCGTAGAGGCTGCCGGGCGAGACCTCGTTCTCGGCGGCGGTTTGCGCGCTTTGTCCAGAGCGGGCGAGAGCGCTTTCTACCAGCCAACGCACCAGGCCGCCGCAAAAGATCGCCAGCGTGGTGCCGATGGAAAGATAGGCGCCGACCGCAAATGTCAACGAACGGACGCCGAGCAGCTCAATGCCGATGACCAGCGCGACGCCAAGGAGAACCAGTCCCCAGGCGAGCTTACGGCTGAGAATGCCGTTGATGACTGTAGCCATTAAGCGGCCCTGCGGAGCGGCCGCGCGCTCACTGCCAATGCCCTGGGTCCACTGGATTTCGATCTGCCGCGTGGCGGGGTTGTAGAGGTATTTGCCGTCTTCCAGAACGGGCGAGCCAATGGCATTGAGCAGCACGTAGCGGCGGGCGCCATGCTCTTCCCCGACGACCGAAAGCTCGGCCGCACCCGGCGCCTTGGCCTTGAGCTTGATGTCGTCTCGCGAGAACTGGCCCTGGTTCTGGACGCCCTCAGGCAGAGCGCTCAGGTTCACGGCGCGAGCCTGCGGCAGACGCTGGAAGTTTTCCAGGCCCTTGTTCATGGCGTTCAGCGTGGTGCCGATAGCGAGGGTGGAAACGACAACACCGATCATCACGGCGAGCTGCTGCTTCCACGGCGTGGCGCCGATCAGGAAGCCGGTCTTCAGGTCCTGTGACGTATCGCCGGCGTTGGATGCTGCGATGCACACCATGCCGCCGATGGTGATGGCCAGGGCTCCGAATGCGGGGGCCGTCCAGCCCTTGACGAGGAAGATGGCGGCGGTGGCCATGAGGGTGGCGATCGTCATGCCGCTGACCGGGCTGGCGCTGGAACCGACGATGCCGACGATGCGCGCGCTGACTGTGACGAAGAGGAAGCCGAAGACCACGACCAGCAGCGAGGCTGCGAGGTTCGCGAGCCAGCCAACCTGCGCGCCGGGAACGGGCTTGAATTGGAGGAAAGCGAACATCAGCAGGACCAGCAGCAGGCTGCCGCCCACCACGACGGTCATGGGGAGGTCGTGCTCGACACGCGAGGGTTGGGCTGCCGTTGCAGCATCGGCGCGGTTCTTGCCCATTTTCGCAAAGCCGGAGGTGAGCGCGGAGATGATCGTGGGTGCGGTGCGCAGCAGCGTGATCAGCCCGCTGGCGGCAACCGCACCGGCGCCCATGGGACGGATGTAGGTCTTCCAAAGGGCGCCGGGATCCATCTGGCTGATG
>CAXSHQ010000095.1:13046-14110 GCA_964236875.1 uncultured Acidobacteriaceae bacterium
ACGGTGCCCGGATACAGCGGTCCGGGGAGGTGCTTGCCGACAAAGAAGATAGCCGGCATGAGCACAAGCCAGGAGAAGACGCCGCCGGCAAGCATGACCGCCGCGACGCGAAGTCCGATGATGTAGCCGACACCGAGGTACTCCGGCGTGACGTCGGCGCGGATGGCGGCGCCGCGCATGATCTGCTGGCCGTTAGGGTCGAAGTTGGGCTGCCAGTTGGGCGTTGGCGGGAAGAGTGCCGTAAGGTTATCGTTCTGGAAGAGCGTATAGAGGCCCCCAAGGCCGAGTCCCATGAAGACGCGGCTGGCGAACGAGCCGCCCCGCTCGCCTGCTTTCAGCACTTCGGCGCACGCGGTGCCTTCGGGGTAGACGAGGGTCTCGTGCTCCTCCACGATGAGCTGCCGGCGCAGCGGGATCATGAACAGCACGCCCAGCCAGCCGCCGAAGAGCGCCAGGGCGAAGATGCGGAAGCCTTCCAGATCGAATCCCAGGAAGACCAGCGCCGGCAGCGTGAAAATCACGCCGGACGCGATGGACTGACCGGCGTTGCCGGTGGTCTGGACGATGTTGTTCTCGAGGATGGAGGCGCGGCCGAAAACGCGAAGGATGGAAATCGAGAGGACGGAGATAGGAATGCTGGCTGCGACAGTCAGCCCAGCACGCAGGCCGACGTACACCGTAACCGCGCCGAACACGATTCCAAAAAAGGCGCCCAGCAACAAGGCACGCGCCGACAACTCTTTCGGGCTCTCGTTTGCGGAAACAAAGGGCCGAAACGTGGTTTGTGCTGCCATGCTGGTCAGAACTCCGGTTTTGAGGATGACCGGAGTGTATCAGTGCGGCCTAACCCGCGATCTTCAGGGTCCGTCCGTGGCGGCAAACGATGGCCAGCCGCTCGGAGCCGAGGATCTTCCGGGCCTGCGACTTGGCGTGGGCGGCCCAGGGACCGGTGGGGTCCAGCTCCACGTAGGCACGCCAGTGGCGAAGGGCGCGGCGGGGCTCCTTCAGGCGCTCATAGGCGAGCGCGAGGTTGTAAAGCGCCATCGCGTTATCGGGCTCGAGTC
>CAXSHQ010000096.1:0-14092 GCA_964236875.1 uncultured Acidobacteriaceae bacterium
GGACGCAGTTGCCGTCGCACTTCGGGCATGGGCAGCCGCGCGCGCGGATGTACTCACGGAGCGCCGTTTGGACGGCGTCCGCTTTGATGACGCGGTCTTCTTTCTTGCGCTGGTTGTAGTCGAGGTCGCTGCATCGCTTCGAGCAGAAGCGGCTGAGCTTTTTGGCGCGCTGACCTTTGATGAGCGAGCCGCATCCCTGGCAGAAACGCTGGGGTAGCAAGGGCCGTCCTTCGTGCTGTGGCGTAGCGCGACGAGCGCGTTGCCGGCTATGTCGAGCAGCGGGTTTTCCCCGTGCGGGTCGTTGTCCTGCGCAAGCCGGAAGAGCTTGTCCTGAATGCGCGCGGAGGCGATGAAGTTGAGGTACTGGTCAGGGCGAACGCCGTGGGGATACATCATCCGCATCACCTCGGCGGTCTGGCCGAAGCTGTCGCCGTAGGCTTCCTGCTTGCCCTCGCAAAGGTCTGCCAGCAGCAGTGCGTGTTCGCGAATCGTCTTCACGCGGCACGCTCCTCGTGCGCCTGCAGGTAGCGAAGGCCATCTTCCGTGATCCAGGTGGTGAACGGCTCCCCGGGAGCACGTTTGCCAAAGTTGTCCGTGACAAGCCTGTGTTCGTGCGTCCCTAACCGAAACCGCAGTTCGGTCGTGACGGTCATCTCCAGAGCCTGGATGAGAGGCTTCGGGCAATCTGTGTGCTCTTCAAGCAACGCCCGAACCTCGCTATGTGTGCGGGGCTGACGGTAGAAGTCAAGGGCGAAACACAGCAGAGTGTGGCGCTGCTCCGCCGTGCCCAGATGCACGCGGAATGGCCGCTCGTCGAAGAAGACGCGGCGCGTCACGTCGTAAAGTTTGGGCTCGGCGCTCATCGACTACTCCTGGACGCATCTTGCAGAACGAACCGCTTGTCGGCCAGCGTAAGAGCGCATTCACGAAGAGTCTTCACAGGCTGAACCAGCCCTTCCAGTTATCGCGCTGGCGCGTCACCTCGGCCAGCTCTGCCCGCAGCGCCGTCACCTCGGCCAGCTCCGTGCGTCGGAGCCACCAGATGGCTACCTGTATGCGGCTGTCCACGCCCAGCTTGTCCCGGATGCGGAGGCCGTGCACCTTTATCGTCGCTGCCGCTTTGCCGAGTTCCATTCCGATCTGCGCATCGGTCGCCCCCGTGGCCAACAGCACGCACACCTGGAGCTCCGTCTTCGTGAGCGTATCTTCGGGTTTGCGTTGGTTGCGGTTCATGAGAATGTGTAGCTCCTTCCCTGCGGGTACAGCGCGGCAATAGCGATCGGAAATAGTTTCGGCGCGATAAGCCCCACCTGCGCGTAGCCGTAGGGGTGGAGACCGTCTGGGCTGTCGGAACTCGACCACCAGCCAGTTGTGTCCACATAGGTGACGCGCGGATCGGCAATGGCCGTGACCGTCGCTTGCACGTTCGCCGCCTGATTGCCGTTGAACGGACGCAGCAGCAGGTGCCGGCAGTTCGGCGCAAGCGCCATGATCGCCTGCACGACGCCGGTGTAGGCGCTGACGATGTTGGTCGTACCGTCGTTCGTGCCCTGGTTGTAGATGATCAGGTCAGGCGCAAGGGCAGAGATCGAACGTGCGGTGTCAGCGAATATTTTGTTGTACGTGCTGGGCAGCGCGGCAGAGGCTCCCACCGCGACGATGCCTGTGCCTGGGAAAGCTATGATGCCCACCTCGGCATCCACGGCCGTGCTGAGGGCATAGGAGTAGCTGCCGAGCACATCGTCACCATCCGGGTCATTGCTTGAAGTTCCCGCGAAGACGCTGCTGTCGCCCTCACTGATGGAATCACCCAACACGAGGATGGTCTTGGACCGGCGGAGCGGCAGGCTCAGCGTCGCGCCTACGCCGAAGACCAGTCCACTAATCTGCACTACAGCCGCTGGCGTCGTGAATTGGTCCTGGTAGCCGCTGCGCGACTTCACTATCAATTCGAGCAGATGCGCACGGCTTGCCAGCCCCGTCGCCAGTTGCCAAGTTGGGTTGCCAGCCGCGAGGGTGAACTTCTGCCACGGCCCGTTGTCCACTCTGCCCCACACCTGAGGAAAGGGGCTACTGTTCGGGGCCGTGTTGAAGGTGATGGCCGCGCTGGTTCCGGTGAAGAGCGTGCGAAGGTACGCCCCGCTGTGGTTTGTCCGTGCGAGACCCGTCTTCACATCCCAGTTGCCGGGCGAGTACAGGAGCGCGGCGTTCGTAGGATCGACCGCGAGTGGTGAGCTGGTGCTGTCGGTCGCATTGCCGTCGAAATGATACAGGGCGACGAGGTTGGCTTCGCTTCCGGTGTATGGGCTTGTGGGAGGCGTGAAGTTGCTCGTATAACGAGCCCCTGTGAAGATCGCGACCTCATCGATCCCCCCGGGCCATGTGAAGCCGGTAGCAATTGCTAGTACCCCTATGGCGCCGCTTGTCGCTGCGCTTCCAGAGTAAGTCCCAGCAAGTGTTTGTCTTAACACCCCGTCCACGTAGAAAGATGCCAGCGACGAAGTGACTACCAAAACGCAATGGTGCCATGCCCCGTCTGCGATGCTGCTGGTCGATCCGGATTGAGTTGTAAGACCCGGAACCTCGCCGTTGAAGACGCCGGCATAGGAACCCATGTAGAGATTCATTGAGCCCGCGCCGGTGAAGCTAAGCGCGATACGGCTGTTAGTCGTGGTGTCGGTCGTATAAAGCCGAGCTTCGATGGTGAACGGAGCGGAGGAGGGCAGAGTGCTGCCCGGTAAGTAAATGTGATTGGTGTCGGAGAGATTGAAGTACGCCTGGTCGAAGCGACCTGTGCCCGATGTGGGCGAACCGATGATTGTTCCGTTGTTTCCCATCACAAGCCTCCGAAGATCGGCGCTGTGCCTGTGGAGCCGAACATGAGGACGGTGTAGGTGCTGGTGCTCGGCACAGGCGCCGCTCCCCCCGCCCATACCAGCGAACTGCTGGATGCGGGCAGCGTAGCCTGATACCCAGCCGGCCGGATGATGAGCAAGATGCGTCGGAAGGTGCCGTTGTTCGTGGGCGCGGTGATCGAGAACGTGCACGCGGCAGAGAGTGTGACATCATAGGCGATGTCGCCACTACTGGCGAAGGTCAGCGTCTGCGACGTCCCGGAGCTCGCGACGACGGTCAATGGGGTGTCCGGACCTGTCGCTCCAGTTGCGCCGGTGGAGCCGGTGTTGCCAGTGGCGCCAGTCGCGCCGCTGACGCCGGTGCTGCCAGTGGCGCCAGTCGCGCCTGTGACGCCAGTGTTGCCGGTAGCTCCGGTCGCGCCAGTGAGGCCGGTATTGCCGGTGGCTCCCGTCGCGCCAACGAGGCCGGTATTGCCGGTAGCTCCCGTCGCGCCGAGGAGGCCGGTGTTGCCGGTAGCTCCGGTCGCGCCGATCAGGCCAGTGCTGCCGGTGGCTCCCGTCGCGCCGGTGAGGCCGGTGCTGCCCGTGGCTCCCGTCGCGCCGGCCGAGCCATTCCCAGTTGCACTCCCATTGCCATACACCACCGGTATGGCCGTCTCGTAACTGCCGGCCGCGAGCGTGCATAGGTCGAAGTTGCCCTGGGTGTCCGGCGTGATCGCCACCTTGGCAAACGTCGTCGGCAAGTAGTTGGCGGGCGCAATGCGGAACGTGTAGCCGATGTGCGCCGGGCTGGTCACCGCCGGGTTGGCGAGCTGCAGCGTGCCCACCAGAAGCCCGCCGGAGATGGTGCGCTGCGCGGAGCTCACCAGCGTCAGGCCGGTGCCGCCAACGCTGAAGGGCAGCACCTTGCCGCTGCCATCGACAGCCGTCACCGTCAGCTGCGCGCTGGCCACCGGAACTTCGCCCAACACTGCCAGGCAAGCGGTGGACGTGACGATGTTGACTAGGCGCGGCACCGGAGGCGACTGCGGCACGGCGGCCGGGGTGCGAAGAAGGGTGATCGCGATCGCCGCGAGCTTAAAAGCTCTACTTTCCATAGTGTTCTCCCACGAGTGGTAGCCTGATCGGGTGATCGTTGAGGCCATTCATTCCGACATGTACACGGGCTCGGCCGAGCTGGTGTATGGCCAGCACAGCCGGTATAAGTGCACGCATTGCCAGGTGACCTACGAGTACCTCGTGCATGCGGAGCCGGGCGAGTACGAGAAGGCGTCCGATCCGGTGCCGCCACACTTCGAGCTGCTGTCGGAGATCATCGATGCGGACCACGACAGCGGCCACAAGTCGCCCGTATTCCAGAGCAACGGCCGTAGCGTGTGGAACCCGATGGGTAAGCCCGCGGAACTGGCCTGGACGAACTAGCCCAGAGATTACGAAATGGACCTTCGAACTCGCTGGAAGCAGACGACCGTGGCAAATCAACTCATGGTGTTTCTCACGGCCGTGATCGCGTTCGCTACTGTCTCCAACGTAGGAATAGCCTTCTTCCAATGGCGAGTCATGAACGGCTCTGACCAGGAAACTAAAAAACTTGTGGAGGCTTCCACTCGGCAAGCAGAGGCCGTGGAGCGCGGAATCGATGCGAGCAAAGATGATCTGGCCGCGACGCGGCGTCTGACGGAGCTTACAAACGCAGCGGAACTGAGCATCGACGCGCAGTATCAAACCAGCGATATAGGTGTTCAGCGCGTCAGCTTCTCCAACAGCGGAGCAAGTCCTGCTCTGAGCGTTCAGGCTACCGTAAGCTTTGGAATCCGCAAGCCTGCAACCGGCGCCATCGTCCGACGCGCAGACCGAGCGATCAGCTTCGACCGCTTTCCGCCACGTACGGTAAAGACACAAGAGGTGGAGTTCGCCGCGCCGCTCGAAGAGCAGGTGAAGACGCGGAACATCTTCATCACCACGATCCACATGACATACGACAATGGCTTCGGCCACTCGAGGTCTGTCGACAAGTGTTCGTTCACTTGGGTGCGGGATGTAAGAACGCCAACCGGCATCGTCCCCGTCAGCGATCGAGCCGATTGTGGGGCGATGCAAACTGACGACAGCCTCCGCCCAGCACTCCGGGCCGAAGAGGCCGCCGCGAAGAAAGCTAGGCATTAGGGACGCGCCCTCAAGGTTGAGGCCCATCATGCTGCCTTCCATGGTTCGGAGAGGTGGTAGAAGTAGCGGCCGTCTGAGCTGCGGAACATGACGAACTTCTCGTGCATCCAGACCTGCAGGGAGAGCCTGGCCTCGTTGCGCGTGCAGCCCGCCAGCTTCGCGATCTCCAGCGCGCGCAGGCCACTGCGGCTGTAGCGGCAGTCGAAGAGCGCACGCGGGTTGGTCTTCAGCAGCTCGACGAGGTGGCCGATGGGCTTGGCCTTGGCCAGGCCGCGGCAGTCGGCGAGCTCGCGCAAAAGCCGGCGCTGCTCGGAGGAGAGGCTCGCTTCGCCGTAGCCGTTCGTCCGCAGGACCGCGTAGGCATGGTTGACCGCTTTCTCTTCGGGCGTATCGAACAGCGAGCTAGGCGTTTGATCCGGCATCGTCGGCCTCCTGTGGCATAGAGCTGTACGGCACAAACTTCGTCATGCGCGCCCATCGGTCAGCGCGGGCGCGTCCCTGCTCGGCGAGTTCGTCCTGGTGCTGTCGCCACCCTTCTTCGGTCCACGCTTCCAACAAGCTCTCGAACTCACGATCAACGGCCATTAGGCTGTCCTCTCTGCGGTGTGGGAGCCATGAGTGGCCCGCTGAGGCGGTTTCTTGAGGCTGGCGCAAATCTTGCGAACGTCGATCTGCAGTTCCGCCAGGTGCCGGTCAAAGGTGTTTCGGTGAAGGGCGACCGCGCGCGCAGCGGCGCACTTGTTGCCGCGACTCCTCACCAGCGCGTCCTCCAGATATTGCTTCTGGAAAGCGGCAACTGCGTCCCGGTACGAGAGCCCTGCAACCTGCGCCTGCTGTGCGTTGAGAGCGGACAAGGGAGATCGCGGGGAGCGCGCAGGCGTTACAGCAAGCCGCGGTGCTGCTGGCGAGACAGACTTGGCGGGCACGTCCAGGCGTACGCTCGTTAGCGCTGGGTTGCGAGTGTCGGTTGCGCGGGTGATCTTGCCGGCCGGATCAGCGATCCAAGGTTTTGGCTTCGCAGTTTCAGCGCGGAACTTCTTGATGCCGGCAAGCATGAGGTCTTCGTCGAAGGCGAGATCGGGAGAGTGGCTAACGTCCGGCACGGGTCACCTCCGGGCAGAGATCGCAGCCGGCGCACTTGCAGTGCGGGTACAGGCACAGATCAGGAAGCCGCAAAGACGCGATCCGGTCGCCGTGGAAGAACGGCAGCGGCTGGCCGGCGCCGTCCGTGCAACCGTGCCCGGGCTGGGCCTCGCAGGTGTCCGCGACTTGGGCGATGGTGTAGCCGGTGAAGGGCTGGTGAGCTGCGGGGCAATCGTGATCGCTCACGGCGATCTGCTCAAGGGTCATGTTCGGCATCAGGCTGCCCTCCATGCGGGGCTGTTGAGGCGCGGCGAATCCTCGTCGCGGGTGTCCATCGTGTCGCGCAGGCGATCGGCGAAGCGGAGAACTTCCCATGTCTCCACGCCGAACGCGCGCGAGATGCTGTCGAACGTCTCAATCGAGTGGTTGTGGCCGCCGTTCTCGACGTAGGCGATGATTTTCGGATTGAGGATGGCGCTTTTTGTGAGCCCGCGTTCCTCGCGCAAGATCTGTATGGCGCGGCCGCGGTGAGCATTCGTGTTGACGTTAGCCATGGCGGAACCTTCCTGCCGGCGAGTCGGCGTACTCGTCGAAATTGAAGTAGCGCCAGCCCCGGAAGCCGCTCATGAATCGGCGGAGGGGAGCGCGGGTGAAACCGGACTCGCAGATACAGGTCCAGTAGTCGCGCGGGATGTGCCAGTTGCCTTCCCCGCAAGCCTTGTTCAGGTGGTCGAAGACCTCCATGGAGCCATCGTTCACAACAAAGTGGGTGACGGCAAAGAAGCCCACGATGCGTCCCCGGAAGGTGAACCACACGCGCTCTATGGGCTGTTTGGGCTTGTTCTTGCCCAGCGCGAAGAAGTAGGCGCCGTAGGCGCTCTCTTCCTCGTTGAACATCGCCGCGGCGGCGCGGGTCTCTACGCTGGCAGGCCAAGTGCGGATGATGTCAGCCATGATTCCCCTCCACAGCTTTTCCGCCGATCTTCGCTTTATCTTCTCCTGCATGGGACACATGAAACGCGCGGAGGCGCGGGAGGCGGCCGCACGCGAGGACGGACAGTTTCCGCACCGTATCGCGATGCGCTACGAGGTGATCTTCGGGAAATGGCGCGTGATCCTGAGCGAGGGCAACCGCACCCTGCTCACGCGCAACTTCGACGATCCCGCCCGCGTAGAAGAGATGGCCGAGAAGGGACATGCCTTCCGCACCCTGGCCGACCGCCAGGGCTTTCAGTTCGGGCTGCGGAACGAACGGGGCCGCATCGAGCTCCGGCTGTCTGCCGAGCAGTACGCCAAGCTGCTGCAGGCCAAGCGATGAGGTCATCGCGCACCCGCCTTGCCGCCCTGGTGGTTGGGATTGCACCGCGGGCACACGTCGCCGGCTTTGTGGATGCGCCCACCGCGGCGGCGGCTCCATCCTTGCTCGCGCAGCATGCCGAGTACCTGCGCTTTCGTGAAGAGCGCCAAATCGAACACTTCGGAGCTCTCCTGGCATTCGTCACAGCGCATCTGCGAATAGGTCTCGATCACCGTGCGACCGCCTTCTTCGCACCTGGCTTGCCGATTGCTGAAGTTGTAAGTGGGTGCTTCGTGCATACGGGTGCAAAGGGAAGCAGTACCCGCCCAGTCTTTAGCGTGAAGCCTTCGAACTCCGCAGCAGCGAACGAGCAGAGCATCGTCCAATGCCTTTTGCTTCTGCGGCCGCACATCGAGCACGGAACAGCTTCGCTGTAGGTTAGGAAACGAACTAAGGAACGCTGCTCTTCGGTGAACATCT
This sequence comes from uncultured Acidobacteriaceae bacterium, assembly GCA_964236875.1. Classification (GTDB taxonomy): domain Bacteria; phylum Acidobacteriota; class Terriglobia; order Terriglobales; family Acidobacteriaceae; genus Granulicella. The sequence continues at coordinate 7,882 of CAXSHQ010000096.1, forward strand.
TGTTCGGCTTCGCTTCGTTGACTTGGGAGAGGACGACTATTGCCATCACGCCACCGCCTTCTTGGCGCGGGGCTTGCGCTCTGGCTTGTCGGGCGTGACAGATTCCACCTTCAGCGATGGCGCCTTGGGTTTCACGTCGATGCAGGAGCCGAAGAGCGCCTCGATCCGCGTAGCTTCGGGCTTGCGGATCTTCACGCCGCGCAGCACCGTCATGAGCGCTCTTTGCGAGCGTGTGTTTGGTGTTGGTGACGAAGAGCTGATCGAAGAGTGTGTCTAGGCCATTCGCGCCGAGGTACTCCTCCAGCTCGGCGACGCCTTCTTCGCGGACGGTGGTGGTCTTGGCGGTGGTGATCGTGGCGATGCTGCGCCGGCCGAGGATGCGCTTCGATTCTTCCGCGCCGGCAGGCACATGGCCTTGCGCCCGCACGATGGCGATCATCGCGAGCTTCGCAGTTTCGAACTGCGCGTTGGCGGCGTCCATGGCGCGCTCCGCCATCTCGAACTGCAGGCAGCAGGAGTCGATCTCGTCGACGTTGAGGTCCGGCAACGGCTTCTTGTCCGTCGCGAGGGCCAGCATCTGTTCCAGGAACAGTTGCTTGGCGGGCTGGGTGGTGGCTGCGGGTGACATGCGGTGACTCCTGGTGAGGGGTTGAGGTCAGAGAACGAAGAAGAGGACGGTGACGGCGATGCCGATCGCAACGGCGATCACGGGCAGCACCTTGTCGCAGGCGCGGATGGCGCGCTCGATGCTGCCGGGGCGCTCGGCCCACTGTTGAAGGCGGCTCACTGGATCACCGCCGGCAGCGCGGCGAGCTGCGCGCCGTCCGCGGCGAGCTGCTCGCGGAGGTTCTCGATGGTCTTGAAGAGGCGGCGGGCGCTGCAGTACTGCTTGCCTTTCGTGCGGCTGTAGGCGTCCTTCACGAAGGAGAAGCGGATCGCTTCGGCGACCACCTCGGGCGGCATGCCCGGGAGCTCGACCTCGATGATGGCGCGGGCGCTGCCCTCGGAGATGCCTACCAGCTCGGCGCGGTCCTCGATGCGGGAGTTGAATTGTTCGAGCATCGCCGCCTTCGCGGTGAAGAAGTCGTTCAGCTGGTGGGAGCCCAGGAAGAGGAGCCCGACGCCTTCGGTGTCATGCAGCTCGCGCAGGGCTTCGAGGGCGTCGATGCCGGCCAGCTGGGCCTCGTCGATGATCAGGACGACGCGCCGGCCGCGCACGGCCAGGCGAAGGCTGGCGAAGCACCGCTGGATGGTTTCGGCGGCCGGGACGCCGAGCTCGCGGCAGATCTTCGCCAGCAGGTCACGCGGGCGGATGCCGACGCTGCAGCGCACCAGGTACACGCGGTCGGTGGAGGCCTCGTTGCCGAGCTCGCGGCGGTTGAACTCCATCACGAGCTGCTCGGCGACGAAGGTCTTCTGTGAGCCCGGCGGGCCGTAGCCGACAATCATGCAGGCACGCTTGAGACAGCGTTCCAGCCAGGAGCGGATCTGGTGGACGTTCTCGGTCTCGTACAGGCGCACGGCCTCCTTGCCCGCGGAGGTCGGCTGGATGGGGTGGCGCTCGATGTAGCGCTCGATCGCTTCGCGGATGAGCACATCCGAGCCGATCCCCGCATAGGCGTTGCGCAGGAAGCTGTTGATGGCAACACGGCCGTAGCCGACCAGGGTGCCGAAGCGGACTTCGGTCACGTCCACGGTGCGCATGTAGTCACGGGCGCGCTGGCGGGTGACTTCGGCGGGCGGAAGGGCCTGTTCCCGCAGTTCACGTTGGGTTGGGCTAAGACGCATCAGCGTGCCTCCTTGAGCATCCGCAGGAGCGCCGAGGCCGCCTCTGTGGGGGTGGAAGTGGGAGCCGCGGGAGCGACCGTGATAGTGGGGCGCGGCTTGCGCGGGGTGATGCGGGAGGCGAGGGACGGCAGCTTCGCATCGGGGCTGCCAGCTTCCAGCAGCTCCAGCGGGTGCATGACGCCGAGCTGCTTGCCGGCGCGCACGATCGCCAGATGCTCCTGGCGCAACCCGCGCGTGAGCGCGGCGCGCTGCTGCTGCATCTCGGCGATCTGCGCCTGCGTTTCAGGATCGTCCGGCGCCATGCGTACGAGCCGCTTGGCTTCGAGCATGGTGACCAGGTGGCCGGCGTCGTCGAGGACCGCGATGCGGCTGGGGTCGAGCGGATCGAAGGCGACGCCCACGGTGCGCTCGTTGAAGGCCATCATCAGGCGGGACTGCTGGAGGTCGGCGGCGGCGTAGTCGTGGTTATTGACGCGCACCTGGCACTCGCGCACCTTGGCGGTTTTGTGGTCCCACAGAAGAACAGCGAGCGAGTCCGGCGACGGAGCTGGGCGCTGCTGCGGGTTGAGCTCGGCGCGGAAGACCTCTGCCGGCGAGCGGTAGTCCATGCCCTTCCCCCGGTGACCGCGCTTGTTGTGATAGGTGGGCAGCCATTGTTCGAAGCGGCGCATGAACTCGCTGGCGAGAGGGTGGTGGCTGCTGGAGAGGTCGCCCCGGCGAACGGCGCGGCGATGCACCTGCATCAGCGCTGTGGTCTGGTCAGGGCGCTCGGAGGGCTTGCCGCCGGTGTACGTCGCCCACAGCTTGCAGAACGTGAGGTGCAGCGTTCGGAATAAGCGCTCGACGTGCTTGGACTGCGGGTGGTGCGCGATGCAATGGGTTACCCGAATGCCCAGCCGAGCCAGCGCTCCGCTGTTCTCGATCGAGCGCATCTCGCGCATGGCCCACTCACCGGGCTCCACCGTGCCGGGCTGCATGTAGCCCGGGACCGCGCCCTTGGCGACCTTGCAGTAATCCTTGCCGTTGTCGCAGTACCAGAGCTCGCACGGGCCGTGGTCGGTAACGGCGTGGCGCAGGGCGGTGGCGATGGAGGCGCTGGAACCTTCCCAGGCCCAGGAGTAGCCGACCACGTAACGGCTGCGGTAATCGATGATGGCCGTCAGGCGGAGGCGGATGGGCGCACCGGCCGGCGCACCGGGGATGCAGTCGTTCATCACCTCCACGTCGGCGATCATCGTGTCCGAAACCCAAATGCTGTTGCTCGGCTCGGTATAGCCGCGGCTCAGGTAGGGCAGCATCCGCTCGCCGAACTCCTTGCGGCCACGGCGTGCGTAGACCGCGAGCGCCCGCGGCATGCGTCCGAGGAACGTGCGCACCGTGCTGTAGTGTGGGAGGTCCAGGACAGGGAGCCCGACAATCTCGCGCTGGGCGTGGAGCATGTCAAAGCAAGCCTGGGGACTAAGGCCGGGGCTCATGCCGTCACCCAGGTGGAGATAGGCGACGAGGGCGGCGGCGGCCTGATGCTCGGGCCGGTCGAAGTAGCGGGAATGGCCGGCATCCCTGCGGCGGCTACGGGCCAGGGCCGCCACGCCGGGCTGCTCCCGGTAGCGCTTGAGCCAGCGCAGGACGGTGCGGACGGTGAGGTCTTCGCCGCGCAAGGCGGCCTGCTCAACCTGGTAAGCCACCATCCGGGTCTGGCTGGTGACGGGTGTGCCGTCAGCCAGGCGCAGGGTGTCGGCGTAGACGCGGCGCGCGGCCTCCTGCTCCATAGCGAGGATCGGCTCCAAGATGGCGTGGCGCTGTTGGGCTTTGCTGAGCTTGGCCGCAGGCAGCTTGACGCGGGGCGCGCTTGTGACCAGCTGCGGACGGCCAAGGAGCGGCAGTTGCTTCGGCTCGTCGAACTGCGGGATGGTGCGTTCTAACTCGCGCTCGTAGCGGCGCTGGGCATCGGCGGGCAGCGTGGATAGCTCCACTTGGCGGTCAGCACGCCCATTGCCCAGTGTGCGAGCTACTTCCCGCTGCCTGATGACCCCGGCGCGCACCTGAGCGCTCATCCACTGCATCGTGCGCTTGGACAGGCGCAACGCTTCGCCATACGGTATCCACGTCTCCATGGTGGCCTGCGACGCGACAGTGAGGACGACGGGGGAGGCGCTCATAAGTCCACCCCTCGCAACTTCGCTTCGAGACCAGCTATGTTTTCTGTCGCTCGCTTCTGGCGCAGAAACTCGCGCCCAAGCTCCATGAGGTGTAAGTCGGTGTCGTCGACCAAATGGAGCCCAGCTAGCTCCGCGCGGCACGTCAGGAGCTGATAGTCCCCAGTAGCAGCGCAGAACGCTCGCTCCAACTCGGACGGGAATCGGTGGTCTTCGCGCGATTCAGCGGCAAATGCGTTGAGCATCCGTTCCGTTACTTCAGTACCTGCGAGGAAGGTCATGCGCTCGGCAAGCTGGGCGCGGCTAAGAGGACAGGTTTTCATCGCATGGACGATTACCTGCCGCACCATGCCTGCGTCGTTGAGTGACCCCGGCGGGGTTACCGAGTCTGCCGCATTGAAGAGCGAGGACTGAGAGTTCGCGGCAAAACCTCTCTGCAACTTTGCCGATGACGTGTGCACGCCAGCGAGATGAGGATGGGGGCGTGATGACTTCATGCCGCACGCTCCAGCCCGGACCGACGCTCGCGGCGCTTCTTCTCGGCCATCAGAGCCTTTGCCACGCGGCGGCTGACGCGGTTGCCGAGCGCTACCTGCCGCACATGTTCGTGTGTGACGCCAAGCCTCCGGGCAATCAAGGCATTCATTCCCCAAAACGGGTTTGGCTGCTGAATCGACTGCGGGCTCTTGTTCATAGGCTGTTCCGGCATCTCGGGAGGGGTAAAATCCACGGTGTAGGTCAACTCTCGACAAGTGGAGATTACGCGGAAGCGCGTATGGAAGTCAACGAAAAAACGCGGTTGCGCGTTTCGGCTGATCTGCGTCCTGAGATCGCCGATGCGTTGCGCCTAGCCCGGAAGGCCCTCGGGTACACGCAAACCGAACTGGCACAGGTACTTGGCGCTTCTCAAGGAGCGATCACGAGATGGGAGAGGGCTATCGATAGCCCACCGATCTCTGCCATCACGGTCATGGCTTCCTTGGTTCCGGACGAGCAAAAGCCCTTCTGGGCCAAAGCGGGTGCCCTGTCACCAGCAGCAGAACCTCAGGCGACGGATATGCGCCTAATCCCGGTCCTGCGTGACGCAGCGGCAGCAGGCATGGCACGCGTCGTGACTGAGGGCGAGTATGAAGGCCAGATAGCCGTTCCGAAAACGTGGTTCGTCGGGGCGGGAAGGCTTTGTGCTGTGCCAGTGAAGGGGACATCGATGGAGCCCGCAATCTTCCATGGCTCGCGGGTTGTCGTCGACATGAAAGAACGCACGTTAGCGGATCAGGTCGGCTGGCTCGTGCTAGCGCGGGTGGAAGATGGCGTTACGGTGAAGCTGCTGCAACGTTCGGGAGAGGATTACCTGCTGGTTCCTTTGAATCCGACTGTGGAGAACGTTGCAAGTGTGTTGTCGCGAGAGTGGGGCGGCATCGTGGGCCGCGTTGTTCACATCCTCAACGCGCCAGCCGCATGGATGGGACCCGCAACATCGAAGAAGTTGAAGAGCGCGTGAAGACGATTCGACGAGCACGAGGAGGGCATCGTTATGGGTGGTCCTGCGACCAATGAAGAGATTCAGGAAGGAAAGAAGGCAGTAGGTGCCGCCGGTGCACTCCTGGTCCTGGCAATTATTCTGACCGTCCTCGTTCCATTAGTATCTGGTTTTGTCGCCTACTCCGGGGCACGCGGTGATGAGGGGATCGCCTTCGCGCTAGGTGTGGGAGGTGGGCTGCTCTCCGCATTGCCCATCCTTTTTGCGGCACGCCTTGTTTACTGGAGCACAAAACGCCGTCAGTCTTACATGGATCGCACCTAAGCTCTCGCGTGTTCGCCTTGCATTCGCTCTATCGGCGAGCGATGATGCGGCCATGAACTCTGCATTCGCGTGGCCGGGTGGAAAACGAGCCCTCGTCCCAACACTGCTCAAGATGCTGCCGCCGCACACTCTGTACGTGGAAGTGTTCGCCGGCTCCGCCAAGCTGCTCTTTGCCAAGGAGCCCAGCCGCCGCGAGGTTATGAATGATCTCAACGGCGATGTAACGAACTTCTTCCGGGTGGCCAAGCACCGGGCAGCCGAGCTGGCAGAAAGGCTGGAACTGGAATGCGTGCACGGTGGCCGATTCCGCGAGCTGCGCCAAGCCAGCCGTCCGGAGTGTGAGGTGGATCGCGCCCTGCGTTTCGCGTATCTCACCTGGTACAGCTTCGGTTCCAAAGGTGAGCACTTTGCCATGTCGAACGCAAAGTCCAAAAGCCGCCGACGCTCGCTGGCGACGATCCGG
>CAXSHQ010000097.1:0-11562 GCA_964236875.1 uncultured Acidobacteriaceae bacterium
GGTGTGGTTTGCGCGGTTGTTTCCGCGCACGAAGTCGCTTTGGGTGAGGCCGGCGCCGGCCGGGGCTGCCTCTGCGATTGCGGTGGGCACCTGCTTGCCGGCGTGGCGGGCCAGGTTGCGCGCCACGTTGCCGTGCGGGTCTTTCGGGCCTGCTGGTACGGTGCTGTCCACGTCCGGAGCGGAAGCGGCCACTGGCGCGGAGGCGTGTCCTGAGCGCATTGCGGGCGTTGCTGGCGTAGCTGGCGAGTCGATCCGATCCTCACGGGCTACTTGCTCGCGGGCAGATGGATGAGGGTGTCCGGTTTGCGCGCGCCGGGTGGGCTGCGGGTCGTCGACGGGCACGTCTTCATGATGATGGTGGCGGCCGCGCGTCTTCGCGACCTGCCGGGTATCGTCCGCGTCCTTTGTGCTCCTGGTACGCTTGCCGGCGGTGGAGCCCCGGCGGGCCTTGGCACGATTTCGGGCAAAGGGGCCGGCTTCCGGCTCAGAGGCTTCGGCATGCTTGCCGCGGCGAGTGGAGGTGCGTTCGACGGTGCGCGATTCGCGCGAGGCAGCGGAGCGGATAGCGTGCGCTTTGCCGGCGCTCTCCGCGGCTGCCGCGTGGCGCACCCGCGTGGAGTGCGTGGCTGCGGGCAAAGCGGTCGCCGACAGAAGCAGGCCGGCAACGATCGCAAGGCGAGCGCTGCTAAGGACAGCAGCGACGCGATGCCGAACTTGAGCGCCGGTGAGTGAGGCTCGCCGTAGGGTCATGAGACAAGATGTGAAGGAGGCCGCGAAGCCGCCAGAGCCTCTTCAGAGTAGGGGCACCAGCGGCGGGGCGAAAGTGACGATGGTGGTTCGTGAGTAGATCGTCAACAGGGGAGCGTTGTACGTTCTACGTTGTGCGTTCTACGTTGAACGCGGGGGAGGGGCAAGCAGTACGCCTGCATGGAACGGCTCTTGCACAAAACGTACAACGTAGAACGTGCAACGTGACTTACAGTTTGCCGAGTTCAACCAGGCGGACGCTGTTGATGGCTTCTTCGCCGCGGAGGCGGGTGAGGGCCGCAGGTAGCTTGCCTTCGGCTGCAGCGGAAATGTCCAGACGGATGACGGCGAGGGCCTGGCCGGGAGTCTCCGTGGCTGCGTCGCCTCGGCCGAGGGCGAAGCTGGCGATGTTGAGTTGCTCTTCACCGAGGATGGTGCCGACGCGGCCGATGACGCCCGGGACGTCCTGGTTGCGGATGATGACGAGGGTGCCGGCGAGCTCGGCTTCGATGTCGATGCCGTCATAGCTGAGCAGGCGCGGGGAATGGCCGTGGAGCACGGTGGCGAGGCCGGTCCAGTCGCCTTCGGCGTTCGCCGCATCGGGCACGGGCGAGGCTCCGGGTGCAACTTTGCGCGTCCAGTGCAGGGAAAGGCGAAGGGTGGCGCCGGTACCACCGGCGATCTGCTCGCGCTTTTCTTCGGTGACGCGGATGCCGCGCTCGGCGGCGGCGGCAGAGGCGTTGATGCGGTTGACGCCGTCGGCACCGTGGAGCACGCCGGCGATGGCCGCGTTGCGGATCATGTCTGCTTTCAGGGTGGCGAGGCGGCCGTTGTAGGTGAGCGAGATGCTTTCGACGCTGCCGAGTTCGGTGCTCCCCTGCGTGTTGCTGGAGCCTGCGGCGTGGCCGAGAAGCTGGCCGAGGCGCGAGGCCATTTCGATGTAGGGCGCGAGCTCGGTGTACTCGTCTTCGGTGAGCGAAGAGACATTGACCGCGTTCTGGACGACGCCGAGCTTGAGGAAGTCGCGGACCTGGTTGGCGAGCTGGATGCCGATGGCTTCCTGGGCCTCGTCGGTGGAGCCGGCAATGTGCGGGCTGAGCAGGATGTTGTCGCAGTTGAAGTATGGCGATTCTTTCAGCGGCTCCTGGCGAAAGACGTCGAGGGCGGCGCCGGCGACCTTGCCGTCCTTGAGAGCCTGCGCGAGGGCGGAGTCGACGATGAGCTCGCCGCGCGCGCAGTTCACGATGCGGACGCCGGGCTTCATCATGGCGATGGAAGTGGCGTTGATGAGGCCTTCCGTTTGCGGCGTGAGGCCGACGTGGAGCGAGAGGTAATCGCTTTGGGAGAAGACTTCTTCGAGGGAAACGAGGCTGACGTTGTTCTCGCGGGCGATGGCGGGCGCGATGAAGGGGTCGTAGCCGATAAGGATCATGCCGAATGCCTTGGCGCGGCGCGCTACTTCAAGGCCGATGCGGCCCAGGCCCACGATGCCGAGGGTCTTGTTGCGGAGCTCGGAGCCCTGGAGGGATTTCTTGTCCCACTTGCCTGCGTGCATGCCGGCGTTGGCGCGCGGGATGGCGCGGGCGAGCGCGATCATGAGGCCCAGGGTGAGCTCGGCGACGGCGACGGCGTTGGCGCCGGGGGTGTTCATGACGACGATGCCGCGGCGGGTGGCTTCGGTGGCGTCGATGTTGTCGACGCCGACGCCGGCGCGGCCGATGATGCGGAGCCTGGGAGCGGAGGCGAGCAGCGTGGCGTCGGCCTGCACGGCGGAGCGGACCACGAGGGCGTCGGCGTCGGCGAGCTCGGCGGGCAGGCCGCCGGCGGGAATCTGGCCGGCGGTGACGATGTTCCAGCCGGGCTCTTCCTGAAAGATGGCGAGGGTGGCGGGCGAGACTTTCTCAGCAAGAACGATCTTCAAGAACGGCTCCGGAGCGCTTAGGCGCAGTCTTCTCAGTGTAGCTGGGCGGCGATGTTGCCTACCGGCAGCACTTTGAGGCGTGTCCGCGTGGGCCGCTGGGACGAACAGTCGAAGCAGATGTCTGCCGAAAGGCCAGCGTGCGTGATTGGCCCGGCCGTCCGGGGCAGTGTCTTACCAGTTTGATCGCTGGCTCCGGCATTTTTCCGCGTCCCGGTAAAAATCATCACACCTGAAAGTCAGCGGTGCTCAGATCGTGATAGATTGGCGGCGAAGGAGCGGCTCAAATCTAATCTATGCGAACCCAAATAAAAGCGTGTCTTCTGTTGGCCATGGTCTCCGGTCCGAGCCTGTTCGGCGCGGATTTCACCATGAAAGTGACCGACAAGAATTACCTCGATACACAGGGTTTCAGCGTGTTTCTCTACGACAGCACGTACCATCCTGTCTTCGTAGACCAAAAGAACACGGCCATGGAGATGATCTTCCACGGCCAGCGCATCGCAACAAACGGCGACGTGCGCCTTACGCCGACGCCCGAGCAGTGGGACTTGGTGGCGACCCTCAAGGGCCGGCAAGCGGACAAGACGAACAACCGGCTTACCGCCAATCTTGCTTTCCCGACCTTCGATCTCAGTTACACGATGGAAGTCGCGGCGGAACCAGGCGGCGTGAAGGTCAGCATCAATCTCGACAAGCCGCTCCCGCAAAAGCTTGCAGGCCGGGCAGGCTTCAACCTGGAGTTCCTGCCCTCGATCTACATGGGCAAGTCTTACCTGGTGGACGGAACCAAAGCCGGCATCTTCCCGCGAACGCCTAACGATCCGATGGTCAAGGTGTTGCCGCTGGCTGATGAACCGAAGAAGGCGTACTACCTGGAAGACTGGGACAAGGCCAAGGGATACACGCAGCCGCTGCCGTTTGCCGAAGGCAAGAGCATCACCCTGGGAGTCGACGACACACTGGCCCGGGTCAACGTTCAATCCGATACGTCCGACCTGATGCTGTTCGATGGACGCAGCCGCGCGCAGAACGGCTGGTTCGTGTTGCGTTCGCTGATCCCTTCCGGCAAGACCGCCGGCGCCATTGTTTGGCACATCCGGCGGGATGCGATCCCGAACTGGACGCGACCGCCGATGATCGCGCACAGCCAAGTCGGTTACGCGCCGGGCTTCTCCAAGGTGGCGGTGCTCGAACTGGACCCGAAGTACAGCGGCCCTAAGACGGCCAAAGTGCTGCGCCTGATGGAGGACGGAACGTATAAGCAGGCGTTCGAGGGACCGATCACGCCTTCAACGCCGTGGCTGCGCTACGTCTACTCAAAGTTCGACTTCACTGCGGTCAAGGATTCTGGCCTGTATGTCATCGAGTACGCCGACCAGCGTACCGCGCCCTTCCCCATCTCCAAGGACGCTTACGCGAATGTCTGGCAGGACAGCCTGGACCATCACATCGCGGAGCAGATGGACCATGTCTCCGTTCGCGAAGGCTACCGCGTGTGGCACGGCGCTTCGCACCTGGACGATGCCCGGCTTGCGCCTGTGGTGGGTGAGCAGTTCGACGGGTGGAATCAGGCGGCGGCAACCGATGGCAAGTACAAGGGCGGCGATCACATCCCCGGGATGAACGTGGGTGGCTGGTACGACGCCGGCGACTTCGATCTCGAGGAGCCCGCGCAGCTGAGTGTGATTCAGAGTCTGGCTCTGGCGTATCGCCAATTCAACCTGAAGTATGACGAGCTTACTGTGGATGAAGCCGCGCGTGAAGTGGAGATGCACCGTCCCGATGGCGTGCCGGATACGGTGCAGCAGGTGAAGCACGGGGCTCTGCTCATCCTGGCGCAGTTTCATAACATCGGCCACGCAATCCGCGGCACTCATGAACCCGACCTGCGGCAGTACACGCAGCTGGGCGATGGCGCGTCGAAGACCGATGGCCTCCTCTACGATCCGAAGCTCGGTCCGAATGAGGTGAAGGGCAACTACTCCGGCAAGCCGGATGACCGCTGGGTTTTCTCCACAAACAACCCGAACTTTCAGTGGAACGCGATCGCAGCGCTGGCCGCCGCCGCTGATGTGCTGAAAGGCTGGGACGATGCACTGGCGAAGGACTGCCTCGACACCGCGACCAAGGCATGGAACGACGAGAAGGCTCACCCGACGCAGAATCCGGCGGGCGGCGGATTAGGCGGAGCGTCTCCGGCAGGTGCTCCCGGCGGTGGCGTGCTGGCTGCGTCCCAAGGTGTCGTGTCCGGCGCGCAGGGCGGCCGTAATGGGCGGGGCAGCTCGGGCGCACCGGCAAGCTCCGGCACGACCAGCGCACAAACAGCGCCTCCGGCCAATTTCGGTGGCCGTGGCGGCTTTGGCGTGGGACAGGATTGGGCTGCGGCTCTGGAACTGGCTATCGCCACGAAGGGCGCTGAGCCCTATCGATCCCGGCTGAAGGAGCTGTTCCCTCAGATCATCACACCGCAGCAGATGGGCTTTCGTGGCTGGACGGCAGTGCGGGCGTTGCCCTATCTGGACGCGTCTGCGAAAGACCAGATGCGGGAAGCGGTGAAGACCTACATGGCGGGTGTGGACAAGCAGCTGGACGCCACCCCGTTTGGCGTGCCACCCAGCCTGGGAACATGGGGTGGATCGGGTGCCGTCGTGGACATGGCTACACGAATGTATTTTCTGCACGAGGCGTTTCCGGATCTTGTGAGCTCCGAATACACACTGCGCGCCGTCAACTACATTCTCGGCACGCACCCGGTATCCAGCACCTCGTATGTAGCCGGCGTTGGTACGGTTTCGAAGACGAAGACGTACAGCAACAACCGCGCCGACAACGCCTACATCCCGGGTGCTGTCATTCCGGGATACATCGTCATCAAGCCGGACTTTCCAGAGTGCATAGACGACTTCGGATTTCTCTGGTTCGAGGACGAAGCGGTTGTGGCGGGGTCAGCAAGCTGGGTGTTTGCCGGCAATGCCGCGGACGCGATCACCAAAGAGCTGAAGTAAGGTCAGTGGGAAAAGCGCCCACCCAGGGGAGGGCGCTTTTTCGTTCCTCAACAGCTTCAGCGCGTGGGCTCAGAGCGTACGGTGCGGATGCCGAAGACGCCTGGAATGGCGTTTCCTTCCTTGGCCTGGAAGCGCACCACCACCCTCTGCTTGCCTTTTACGAGGTCAAGCGGAAGCGGGTATTTCACGTCGAAGAAGCGGACGTCCTGCTCGGGAGTTCGGCGCTCCATTGCCTGCTCGCCGACCTTGGCTCCGTCTACCAGGATGTCGAAGCCGCCTTTGCGGCCCCGCGTGTCATTGCTGTAGGTCACGACGAGAATGGCGGGAGCAGCCGGGTCAACGGGCAGCTCGTACGAGAACCAGCCGTTTCCCTGCCGGCCATAGCGGCCCTGGAGCTGCACGGGTGCGCTGTCTTCATCCTTCTCCGCGAAGTCGCGCTCTGTCTGCATCTGGCCGGGCTGGGCGAAAGCGATGGTGGCGGCGGTCAGCTTTCGTTCGGCTTCCTCCGTGGCTTTGTAAGCGGCGGATTTCGCGTCCCAGTCGGCGTGCGTGAAGACATCCCAATAGATGGCGTAGCGGCGGCGCGCCATTTCGTAGAAGGGCTGGAATTCAATGTCCTGCTTCAGGCCGACGTTGGCGGTGCGGAAGACTCCCGGCTTGCCGGCGACGGGCTTCAGCCAGCCGTCGACACTCTTGACGGCGGTGACCAGCGCGGGTGGGGGCTCAGGAGGCGTGGGGCGCTGACCGCCGCTCAGCCGACGGAAGTTGAACTCCGGCCCGAGGTCGCCTGCCAGCACCAGCGGTCCCCACATGAGCGCCATGCGGTTGGGATTGTCGGGCAGAGGCTCCTTGCGCAGCGTCTTGGGCAGGACGAGCTCGACGGTGTCGCCCACTTTCCATTTCCGCGTGATCTCGATGTAGGCGTCAGGCCTGGAGACGATCTTCACTGCCTGACCGTTGACGCTCACCGAAAAACCAGGGCCAACCCAGTAGGGACGCCGCAGGGCGAGCGTGAACGCTTTGGAGGAGCCGGATACGATCTTCAATCTGGCTGAATCGCCCAGGGGCAGGTCCGTGACCATCGCGAGCTTGAGGCCCTGGGACGCCCAATCGACCGTGGTGGGGGCGTACTGGCTAACCCAGAGCTTGTTGCCGGATTCGTTGTAAATGCCGTAACCGTGAAACGCGTGCGTCTCCATCTGCGAACCGACGCAGCAGGTGAAGTCCTCGTAGTTCCTCTGGTACTCGTGCTGCACGCCGCGGCCCACCGGAACCATGTAGCTGACGCGTCCGTCCTCGGGGTCCTGCCCGCCGAGAATCGCGTTGAGGTCGGCGCGCTCGATGAAGTCCGCATAACGGGACTGCGGCTCCAGCGAGAACAGGGTGCGCGCCATCTTGATCATGTTGTAGGTGGCGCAGCTTTCGGCGGTGCGCCCGTCGATCATGTCGTTCAGCTTGTCGGGCTGGCCGAAGTATTCATTCTTGCCATCGCCGCCGGTGGCGAAGCTGTGGTGTTCGGAGACCTCGTCGAAGAAGAACGTGGCTGCTTTCCCGTCGGCTTCATCGCCGGTGTACTCGTAGCGCGCGAGCTCCCCGATCATCTTCGGAATATTCGTATTGGCGTGCTTGCCGGCGAGGATGTCCTGTCCTTTGGACAGCGGATCGACGATGGCGTGATGCTCGAACTTGTCTGAGAGCTTGTACCAGCGGGTGTCATTGGTGTCGGCGTAGAGGTCCGCGAGGACTTCGTTCATGCCGCCGAACTCGGTCGCCAGCATGCGCTGGATCTGCTCGTCGTTGAGGCCATGGAGGATGGTCTCTACCCAAGCGGCGAACTTGATCTCGACCTCGAGCGCGGCACGGTTGCCGGTGAGGTGATAGGCATCGCGCAGGCCCGCAAAGAGCTTGTGCTCGACATACCAGGGGGACCAAAGGCCGTTCAGGTCGAAGCCCGCGGAGTGGATCTCACCCTTGCTCAGATCCTGGAAGCGGACCTTGCCATCCGTACCCTTGCCGTCGAGGAGCGCGCCGATGTAGCCGTCTCCCTGCGCGTTCTGGATGGCCTGCAACTGCGAAACCATATCGTCGGCACGCTCCTTGAAGCGGGCGTCCCCGGTGCTCGCGTACATCAGGCTGACAGCGGAAAGGTAGTGGCCCGCGATATGGCCGGTAAGCTGCCGGCCGGGACCGTCCCAACTGCCATACCCCTTGGCTTTGGGGTCGAGACCGGCGCGCTGGCGGAGAAAGGCGAGCATGCGCTCCGGCTCAAGACCGATGAGGTACTGGGCGTCGAGGTCCTGCGCCTTCTTGAGCGGACCGCCGGTAAGCCGCACGGCGCTCAACGGCAGAGGGACGGCCTTGAGCGGAACTTTGTGGGGAGGCGTCGCGGCATGGGCGCATGGCACCGCCGGCATGAGAGAGCAAAGAACGAATACCGGGAGAGCAAGAGCGCGCATGTGACCTCGAGAGAGCAGAACTAATGAATACGAAACAGTATACGAAAGCTGCCTCTGCTCGAAAGTTGAAACGGGCTCTTCCTAATTTCGCACTCAGCCGGATGCGGAACTGGCGGTCGCAGACTTCCTTGGGCGCCGCCTGGAAAGAGCAGAGTGAGGGAGTCGGAATTGCTGGGCCAGCAGGGATCAGCTACGTGCTTCGCAGAAGACGGCGTGCCTTGCGCACGTACAATCGAAGGCATGATCAAGGGCATTACGACGGTAGCTGCTGTGCCTTCGCAGGATGTGTTTACCAAGCTGAGCATGCTGTTTCGCTCGCTGGGGTTTGAGGAAGGGCAGGGCTGGGACGATAACAGCGGGCGCGGGGCGGCGTTTCTGGCGCCGATCGGGAACCTGGAGATTGCGACGGGGCGCGTGCCGGCAAGGTCGTCGCTGCTGGTGGAAGTGACGGGGCTCGATGCGGTGTACGGCGCGGTGCGGACGTGGATGGCGGGGAACTTCCGGACCGAGGAAGCGCTGGCCAAGTTGACGACGGTGGCTCCAACGGATTGGGGATCGCGGCTGTTCACGGTGGAGTTCACGCCGGGGCTGGCGGTGAGCTTCTGGGAGTCGGAGAACCCGCTGCATGGGCGGCCAATCGCCGTGGAGGGGGACCTTTCGGCGGCAGGAAAGCGATTTGCGGTGGTGGCGGCGCGGTGGAATGCGGTGATCACGGAGCGGCTGCTGCAAGGGGCGCTGGATGCGCTGTATCGCTCAGGAGCGCGCAAGCCGGATGTGGAAGTGGTGAGGGTGCCGGGAGCGTGGGAGATTCCGTCGGCGGCGCGGACGCTGGCGGAGAGCAAGCGTTACCACGCGATCGTGACGCTGGGCGTGCTGCTGCGCGGCGAGACAGCGCACTACGAGGCGATCTATACGGAAGTGGCTCGCGGAATTGGACAGAGCCAGCAGGAGACAGGCGTGCCGCACGCGTTCGGCGTGCTGACCTGCGAGACGCTGGAGCAGGCGCTGGACCGGGCGGGGCTGAAGGCCGGGAACAAGGGTTTCGAGGCGGGGCTGGCGGCGGTGGAGATGGCTTCGCTGGGTGAAAAGCTGCAGGGTGCTGGATTACAGGGTGCCGGGCCGCAGGGTGTCCGGCTGCACGCGGAGACGCGGTAATGGGGAGCCGGAGGAAGTCGCGCGAGCTCGCGATGCAAATGCTCTTCCAGGGCGATCTTGGCAAGCAGAAGCCGGACGAGGTGCGGCGGCTGTTCTGGGGGTCTCGTGACGATGTGGAAGAGGAGACGCGGGGTTTTGCCGACGACTTGCTGCGCATCGCGACGGACCGCGAAGACGAGGTGGACGGCCTGATCTCCAAGCACGCGCAGAACTGGCGGCTGGAGCGCATGGCCGTGGTCGACCGCAACCTGCTGCGTACGGCGGTGGCGGAAATGATCGGGTTCCCGAAGACACCGGCGGCGGTGGTGATCAACGAAACGCTGGAGATCGCGCGGCGCTATGCGGCTTCGGAGAGCATTACGTTTTTGAACGGCGTGCTGGATGCCGTGGGGCGGGAGCTGCTGGCGAAGCGGCTGGGGTAGGCGTTGTACGTTCTACGTTTTACGTTGTATGTTTCTGCGGCCGCGGAGCGGTGACCCGGGATAGAACGGCGATGCTCTCTCCAGTGTTCAGTTTGTAATTCTGAGTTCGCAGTGAAAAGAGCCTCGCTTTCGCGAGGCTCTCTTTGTTGCGTGGTGGGCCAAGTGGTTTGGATCAGCTGGTGGCTTTCTTGACTCGCTGGGCGATGAGGTTGGGGACGGCGGTGCCGGTGCCGGTAATTGCGGGGAGGTTTAGCGGGAGGGTGGTGGTGTCCGTGGCCGTGGCGCCGTTGACCGTGACGATATGGAGCGCGTTGTCGCCGGAGGTGGAGGTGTAGAAGGTTTTGTTGTCGCTGCTGAAGGCGCCGGTAATCGGGGCAGTAGCAGTGCCGGAAAGGGGGATGGAGCCGACCGCGCCGGTGGAGGGGATGTAGAAGGGGAGCGCGCCGCCCGCTGCCGTGCTCGCCGTGGTGTAGGTGATGAAGGCGAGGTTGGAGGTGGAGGCGGGAACGACGCCGGTAATGGAGGTCGCCGCGACGGGAAGCGCCTTGACCGAGGTGGAGCTGGTGAAGGTGACCGGCGGCGGGGTAGGTGGTGCAGACCAGGCGTGGGTCTGTGGGGCTGTTGGCCGGGGTCAGGGCCACATCGTAGAGACTGGCCGCCGTGCCGTTCACGCCGCTGCCCAGGATATGGGCACCGTCCGTGGTGGCGGCGACGCGCTGGGAAAGAGCGGTGGCCTGGGTGTCGGCAAGGGGGAAGAAGGTATTGGTGACGGGCGGCGGCGGGGTGGACGAGGTGCCGATAACGCTGGTGGCGCAATAGGAGCGGCCTTCGGTGTCGGTGCCGGCGGCGAAGTAGGCGCCGTAGGCGGGTACAGTAATCGCGACGTCCTGGTAGTTGGTGGAGACGGGCGTGCTGGTCCAACCGCTGAAGTTGGAGTGCACGAGCATGAGGTTGCCGGCAGCGATGTAAACCGTGGCGCTGTCGGGCGTCCACTGGGCGCGGGTGCCGACACCGTTGATCACGGTTTCCAGACCGCCGCTGGAGCTATACAGCGAGGTCGTGCCGCGGGCGGGGTCGGCGATGACCAGCGTGGCGCCATCCGGCGAGACCGCGAGAACGACGCCAGGGATGGCGCCGATCGCACTGGCACCGCCGCTGGCGGTGGAGGCGGACATGAGCACGTTGGTGCTGCCGAAGTAGAGGGTGGAGCCGTCCTGGGTGATCACCATGGAGTTCGGGGTGTAGGGCAGCTTGAAGAGCGCGCCGGTGGTCGCGGTGGTGAAGTCGACGGAGTAGAAGAACTGCGAGTTGGTGCTGGCGACGATGACCTGATTGCTGCTGGTGCCGGCGGTGGTGATGGTGACGCTGTTGGAGGTGATGGGCTTGCCGTTGCCGAGGTAGCCGATCTGGCTGAAGGGTGAAACGTTGCAGGCGCCGGGCTGGCAGACGGCGGTGACGGCGGCTGTGCCGGGGAAGCTGGGCGTGGCGGTGTTGGAGCCGGCGGAAAGCGTCTGGGGAGAGGTGTTAACGAAGGTCAGGGGCAAGCCGGTGATGGTGTTCCCCTTGGTATCGACCACCGTGGTGGTGAGGGCCTGCGCGTTGTTGAGAGCGACACTGAACGGCGTTGTGGAGTTTGCGGCGCCGGGGATCGAAAGCGTAATGGACCTGGGCGGGCAGGTGGAGAAGAAGCCGGCGGTGCTGCCGGAGCCGGAATTCGAAGCGTTGGCGAGGATGGTGGTGGAGCCGGGCTGCGCGGCGGTGGCGATGCCTTCGGCGCTCAGCCCGTCGAGCTTCGCCGGATCGTCGACCACCAGCGCGCCCGCCTTGGTCGCGGCGAGCAGCTTCTGCTGGAACGC
>CAXSHQ010000097.1:11572-14083 GCA_964236875.1 uncultured Acidobacteriaceae bacterium
GCGATGCCGTTGGCGTCAATGGTGACGACGCTGGAGGAGCTCTGCGCGCCGAAGTTGATGTGGCCGACCTGGCAGGTGATGTTGTGGGCGGGATCGGTGAGGCCGCCGTAGTAGGCGCGCGCCACCAGCTGCGCGCTCTGGTTCTGCGAGATGCAGGACTGCTGGTCGTACACCGGCACGTTGGTGAGCAGGGTTGAATTGGCGGGGCAGCAGTTACTGGAAGGATCGCTGGTGGTAGGGCTCTGCAGCGCTGCGGAACAACTGCTCGTGGGTGTGGGACTGCCTATGCTGACGCTGGTAACCGAGGGGTGCACGTAAATGGCGATGGGGTTGGAAGTCGCGCCGCCGGAAGTAGCCGTGACATAGGCCGCCGCGTTGGTGAGGTTGGAAGGCTGGCTGGCGGGCGCGGTGCAGACGGAGTAGTCGGGCACGCCGCCGCCGGTGTTGCGGTTCCAGGTGCCGGCGCAGACCTGGCCGGTGGAGGGATTGATGTCCGCGATGGCCATGTTGCTGGTGCCGTAGATGGGCGAACTGGCGGAGACATTGTCACCGAAGCAATCGGTGGCCGTGACGGACAGGGCAGAGCCGATCTGGCCGAAGTTCAGTGATTCCCCGGTGGTGGTGAAGTTGCCGGAAAAGGTGATTTTGGCGATCTGGCCGGCCACCGGACCGGAGTCGCTGAACCCCGGGCAGTAGGTGGGGGCGAGGCTGTGATGGCAGCCGACGACCGCGACACTGAAGGGAAGAGAAAAGAAAAGAAGAACCAGGAGACCGTAAAACCGCCGCACCTACACCTCCCCGCAACTGCCGACGCACGGCTGTGCGGTCCCGTTCGCGCCGTGAAAGCGCAGAACTGCCAAGAGACAGTTTAGGTGTTGGACGGAGCCGGGAGCAAATGGAGAGGCGGGAGGGGGAGGGAACAGGGATCAGGGAGTGCCAGCGGAAGCAGGGTCGAGTGAGTCGGCGTGGTGGCTGCCATGGATTTCCGCGAGATGCGGTGGCACTCCGGGCGAAATACGGGGATCCTTCGCTTTGCTCAGGGTGACACCGTTCCAAGAGGATAGGTGTGGCATACGGAGGAACGCTCCCTACTGCCCGTTGGCCCACGAACTGTTCTCTGGTCCCTGCCTCTTAATGTCCGGCGGGCATGTTTTCGGCGAACCAGCGGGCGGTGCGCTCGTTGCGGTCGCGGATGTGGGCGGGGTCGCGAAAGCCGTGACCTTCATTGGGGTAGACGACGAGCTGGGTTTTGACGCCGAGGTCGCGCAGGGCGTGCCACATTTCGAAGCTCTGGGGGGCGGGGCACTCGCCGTCGCGGTCGCCGACGATGATGAGCATCGGGGTCTTGGCCTGCTTGATATAGGTGATGGCGGAGGATTTGGCGTAGACGGCGGGGTCGTCATAGACGGTGGCACCGAAGAACGGGAGCATCCACTGGTCGATGGAGTTTTCGCCGTAATAGCTGAGCCAGTCGGAGATGCCGGCGCCGGCGACGATGGCGTGGAAACGGTTGGTCTGGGTGGCGGCGAACATGCTCATGAAGCCGCCGTAGCTCCAGCCGGTGAGGCCCTCACGGTTCTTATCGATAGGGAACTTGGCTTCGAGCATGTCCATGCCGGCGAGGATGTCGGACAGGTCGCCGTGGCCGAAGTCCTTACGATTGGCCATGGTGAAGGCCGCGCCCTGGCCGAAGCTGCCGCGCGGGTTGGGCTGAAACTCGAAGTAGCCCTGCGAGGCCCACTGGCCGCCGCCCCAGCGGGCGCCGGTGGAAGCGGACGGGCCGCCGTGAACTTCCACGATGAGGGGATACTTCTTCGCCGGGTCGTAGTTGGCGGGATAGGTGAGCCAGCCCTGGATATGGAAGCCGCCGTTGGTCCACTCGACCGATTCGGTGCGGGTGGAGGGCTTGGCGGCGTCGTTCATGTGGGTGTACTGGACGAGCTTGCCGCCGGTTTCCAGCCAGATATCGGGGGCGTGCGTGATGCCGCTCATGACGAACGCGGCCGTGTCGGTTTTGCCAGAGAAGGTGACGGCGCTTTTGATGGGGCCACCGGAGACGGTGACCTCGCCGAGGTCGGTTTCGGGGGCGGCGGCCTTCTTTGTGTTTACGTCCCATGCCTGGAAGACGGTGTGCCCGCGGCGGTCTTCGACAAAGCCGAGGCTGTGATCGTCAAACCAGCCCTCCCAGCAGGGAGTGCCGTCGAGGCCGGGGGTGACGTCGGTAGGCTGGCCGCCTTTGCTTTCGACGACCCAGATGTCGCCGCCGGTGGAGCCCTGGTCGCTCATGAGGCCGCCGATGAAGGCGATGCGCTTATCGTCGGCGGACCAGCGGGGAACGGCGATCTGGAGACCGTGGAGGGCGCCGGAGACGTGCTGGGGATCGAGGATGGAGTAGGGCTGGGCTGGATCGGAGCCGCCGCCGAGGTGCTGGGTGTAGAGCTGCGCGACCCACCAGTTGTTTTCGCCGGGCGTGGGCGCGGCGCTGTAGGCGATGTCGTGGGAGCTGTGGGC
>CAXSHQ010000098.1:0-8145 GCA_964236875.1 uncultured Acidobacteriaceae bacterium
CTGGCGGTGGTGGGGACGCGCCATCCGACGCCCTATGGCACGGGGATGGCGGAGATGCTGAGCCGCGACCTGGCGCGACGGGGCATGGTGATCCTGAGCGGCATGGCGCGCGGCGTGGACACCTCCGCGCACAAAGGAGCGCTGGAAGCCGGCGGCACGACCGTGGCGGTGTGGGGGACGGGGATCGATGTGGTGTATCCCAAGGAGAACAAACGGCTGGCGGGAGACATTGTGGCGCGGGGCGGCGCGATCGTCAGCGAGTTTCCGCTGGGGACGTTTCCCGCGCCGCAGAACTTCCCGATACGGAACCGGACGCTGAGCGGCATGAGCATCGGCGTGCTGGTGGTGGAGGCGGCGGAGCACTCGGGCACACGGATTACGGCGCGGTGCGCGATCGAGCAGAGCCGCGATGTGTATGCCGTGCCGGGGAATGCGACGAACAAGAATGCGTGGGGGCCGAACACGCTGATCAAGCAGGGAGCGAAGCTGACGGCGACGTGGGAGGATGTGTGGGAGGATCTGCCGTCGCAGGTGCGGGTGGCGCTGGAGGACGAGTTTGCGGCGCGGAATGAATCTTCCGGCGGGAGTGCCGCATCTTTATTCGACGACGGAGCACCGGCGGGTGGTGGCAAGCCGCTGAGTGAGCACGAGCGGCTGATCTATAACGAGCTGCGGGCGGACGAAGCGCTGCAACTCGATGATTTGATGGAGCGGCTGGAGCCGAAGCTGGGCTCGGGCGAGATCTTTACGGCGCTGTTCGAGTTGGAGCTCGCGGGGCGGGTGAGGCAGATGCCGGGCAAGAATTATGTGCGGTGCTTCTGAGGGTTGAAGTTATGGTTAGGTCTATGTCTCGCGCCTTCAGCGCTGGGCTGTTCGGATCGGCTACCTAGGCCTGCGCTTCGCTCCGGCCTAGGCTGGTATGTGTCGCGCCTTCAGCGCGCAGACCGAGCGCCGCGAAGACCCCAGCGTCACGGAGGCCGGAGCGTCACGGAGGCCCCAGCGCCGCGGAGGCCCCAGCGCCGCGGAGGTCCGAGCGCCGCGGAGGCCCGAGCGTCACGGAGGTCCGAGCGCCGCGAAGACCCGAGCGTCACGGAGGTCCGAGCGTCACGGAGGCCCGAGCGTCACGGAGACCGAGCGTCACGGAGACCGAGCGTCACGGAAGACCGAGCGTCACGGAAGACCGAGCGTCACGGAAGACCGAGCGTCACGGAAGACCGAGCGTCCTAAAGGCCCGAGCGTCACGAGAGCCATCCTTAACAGGCAGGACAATGGCGGAGTAGCTCCTGGAACGTTTGTGCCGCGTTCACGTCTATCTCTCTGATTCGAGAGACTGCCGCGAGGGTGGGTTTGACTTCAGGTCGGCAAAGCATGATAGGTTGCAAGGGAATTGGAACGAGCAGGGCGTCGCTTTCGTAGCAACCCTGCAGCAGGAAGTGGAATGGCAAAGCATCTCGTGATCGTGGAGTCGCCTGCGAAGGCCAAGACGATCAATAAATATCTCGGCAGCGACTACGTGGTGGAAGCCTCGATCGGGCACATCATGGACCTGCCCAAGAACGACATTGGCGTGGAGTTGAAGCGCCGCACCTTTGAGCCGACGCTGATCGTTTCGCCGGGCAAGGAGAAGGTGGTGGACCGGCTGAAGAAGCTGGCCGCCAAGAGCGACATTGTGTTCCTGGCGCCTGATCCGGACCGCGAAGGCGAGGCCATTGCCGCGCACCTGAAGATGCAGCTGCTGCCGGCGATGAGGGACAAGAGCAAGATCCGGCGGGTGACGTTCAACGAGATTACGAAGAAGGCAGTGAAGGCGGCGTTCGAGCATACCCGCGATGTGGATGAGAACCGCGTAGACGCGCAGCAGACACGGCGTGTGCTGGACCGGCTGGTGGGCTATCAGATTTCTCCGCTGCTGTGGGACAAGGTAAAGCGCGGGCTGAGCGCGGGGCGTGTGCAAACCGTGGCGCTGCGGCTGATCGTAGAACGCGAGCGCGAGATCAATGCGTTTCGGCCGGTGGAGTACTGGAACATCGATGCGGTGCTGACGCCGCAGGGCAGGGCAGCGGATGTGTTTACGGCGCGCATGGTGGGCGTGCAGGGGCAGCCGATGCGCGTGTCGAATGGCGTGGATGCGGACGGCAAGGAGCAGTTCCTGGCGAACGCGCTGCCGGATCAGGGTGCCGTTGACGAGGTGATGGCGCAGCTCGAGAAGGCCACGTGGCGCGTGCGCGGTGTGGAGAAGAAGGAACGTCAGCGCCGGCCGGGGGCTCCCTACACGACGAGCAAGCTGCAGCAGGATGCGGCGGGGCGGCTGGGCTTCAACGTGCGGCGCACGATGGGTGTGGCGCAGCGGCTGTATGAGGGCATCGAGCTGGGGCCGGATGGCACGGTGGGGTTGATCACCTACATGCGTACCGATTCGACACGCATGAGCCCGGATGCGATCAAGGAGATTCGTGACTACGTGGGCAAGGAGCTCGGCGCGAAGTACCTGCCGGCTTCGCAGAATGTGTACAAGAGCAAAGGCGATGCGCAGGATGCGCATGAGGCGATCCGGCCGACGAGCTTCGGTTATACGCCGGCTTCGATACGCAAGTACCTAAGCGATGAGCAGTACCGGCTGTACAAGCTGGTCTGGGAGCGGGCGGTTTCGAGCCAGATGGTGCCAGCGGTGTTCGACCAGACGACGGTGGACATCGAGGCGAAGGCCGGTGCCGTGAGCTACAACTTCCGCACGACCGGGAGTGTGCTGAAGTTCGATGGCTTTTTGTATTTCGAGGAGCGGAGCAAGAAGGAGCGTGCGGTCCGCACGGCGGAAGTGGCTGCAGCGGAAGCGAAGAAGGCCGCGGCGGCGAGCGCCGATGGCGACAGCGAAGCGGAGGCGGCCAAGGACGCCACGAGCGAAGAAGGATCGGCAGACCGGCGGCTGCCGGAGCTGGCGCAGGGGACAGCGCTGAACAAGCAGAAGCTGGATGCGCAGCAGAAGTTTACGCAGCCGCCACCGCGGTTCAACGAAGCGTCACTGGTAAAGGCGCTGGAAGAGCGTGGGATTGGGCGGCCGTCGACGTATGCGTCGATCATCAACACGATCCAGGAGCGCGATTACGTGAAGAAGATCGCGCAGAAGCTGGTGCCGACCGAGATCGGGATGGTCACGACCGAGCTGCTGGTGAAGAACTTTCCTTACATCTTCGAGCCGGGGTACACGGCGCAGCTCGAGAGCGAACTGGACAATGTGGAAGAAGGCAAGGAGAAGTGGACGGACCTGCTGAAGGGGTTCTATGACCACTTCGAAGAAGAGCTGAAGGTCGCCGAGACGGAGATGGAGGACATCAAGGCGAAGGAAGAGAAGACCGACGAGACCTGCGACAAGTGCGGGGCGCCGCTGTACCTGAAGTGGGGCAAGTTCGGGAGCTTCTATTCGTGCTCGAACTTCACGAAGGAAAAGCCGGTGGTGGTGAGCGCGGCGGCGTGGAAGAAGGATTCCAAGGCGCTGCTGAAGAAGGTGAACGAGAAGCTTGGGCACATCGACTTGCGGGTGCGCGGCGTGGACGAGAACGGCGAAGAGCAGACGATCGATTTGCCGGAACGCAACAAGCTGAGCGATGTGCTGAAGTCCGCGGTGAAGGAGTGGAAGCGCGTCACGGTGGACCCGGTGAGCTGCGACTTTACGCGTGAAAACTTTGCGGCCAAGCCGGACCTTTCCAGCCCCGAAGCGCAGGACGCCGAGCAGGAAGATGAGGCTTGCGATAACTGCGGGCGCACCATGGTGCTGCGCAATGGACCGTGGGGGCCGTTCATGGCGTGCCCGGGGTACAACGAGGACCCGCCCTGCAAGACGATCCGCAAGCTGAACCAGAAGGTGCAGTCAAAGCCGCCGGTGCAGCTGGAAGAGCCGTGCCCGAAGTGCGGCAAACCGCTGCTACAGCGGGAAGGCCAGTATGGCGAGTTCATCGCGTGCTCCGGGTACCCGAAGTGCAAGTATGTGAAGCAGGAGCTCCTGGAGGTGCCGTGCCCGAAGTGCGGAGCGGAAGTAGCGGCGCGCAAGAACCGGCGCGGCGACACGTTCTACGGCTGCACGCGGTACCCGAAGTGCGACTTCACGAGCAACCAGAAGCTGGTGCCAGGGCCTTGTCCGAAGTGCAAGTCGCCGTACCTGGTGGAGGTCGGCAATGCGGAAGGGACCTTCCTGGTGTGCCCGAACAACGAGGAGATGATGCCGAAGCGGCGGGCGAAGAAGGGCGCGGAAGAGGCGCAGCCGGCCGGCAAGGCATGCGGGTTCTCGAAGAAGATTGGGCCACCCAAGCCGAAGGAAGAAACGAAGCCGCTGGAGCGGCCTGACCCGGAGAAGACTCGGCCGGTGATGGAAGCGGTGGCGTGAGGAGTCGGAGAGGTGACTAGGACTTCTCGGTTCCGAGGCTTTCTACGCGGTTCTGGAGAATCTCAGCGTCGACTTCCCAAATCCAGTAGAATTGTGCTATAAATGTGGTGGGTACCCCAGTGGAGTCTGTCGTGGAGCAGGGAAGCGGCTCTAAGGCGAGTTGACGCGTTCTCGCAACTCATTGAAAACACAGGAAGGCGTATATGGCAAAAGCAATCTGGAACGGGCAGACCCTCGCGGAGAGCGAGCAGGTCGAAACCGTGGAAGGTAATGTGTATTTTCCTGAGGAGTCAGTGAACCGGGCGTTTTTGCGGCCCAGTTCCACCAGTTCGACATGCCCGTGGAAGGGTTTGGCTCGTTATTACACCGTCCTTGTGGACGGCCAGGAGAACCCGGACGCCGCCTGGTACTACCCCAATCCCCGGCCCGCAGCCAAGACCGTGCGGCATCATGTGGCGTTCTGGCGCGGCGTGGAAGTTGTGACAACCTAGCTGATTTCTGCTCGAATCTTTGTAAAATCGCTCCCTTTGGGAGCGATTTTGCTTTGGACAAATGGAGTTTGGCTGGCTTGGTCTGCCTGCCCTCGAAGAGAGTCGGTTTGTAGCAGTTCTCTTCGCGATGAAGTTCTGGGCCGGTCGAGCTACCGAGATCCTTCGCTACGCTCAGGATGACGCCTGCCAAGAGGAGAACTTAGCCGAAGGAGAACACCGAAGCCGCTGCTGAGCCCTCCTGCCACGGCGGATGCGCTGGTCTATAGCGGTTCTCTTCGCGATGAAGTTCTGTGCCGGTCCGAGCTACCGAGATCCTTCGCTACGCTCAGGATCACTCCTGTGGTTGAGCAAGCATTACACCCGGAGGGATGGCTACAGTCGCTGCCTTCGGGCGCTCAGGCTGCCGGACGTGCGTTGACGAAGAGGAAGTCCATAGGCCAGCCGGGCTTGATGCCGGCGGAGCGCACCAGTGTGGCTAGCTGTGCGTAGTGGCGGATGCTGTGCAGGAGCATGTGGAGCAGGATGTCGCGGCGTGTGGCGCGAAGCTTGCCCAAGCTGATGGTTTGGAAGTCGATCTCCTGCGCCCAGTCATAGGCGTCGTCTGCCAGCAGGGTGCGTACCTTGGCGAGGGCGGCGTCGTGCGTGGCGAAGAGCTCGTCGGCAGAGCCGAACGGGACAGCTTCGTAGGGGCTCTCGGGCTCGGCGGCGAGGCGCTGTGCGTAGCGGAGCTCGACGGCTACGATGTGCTGGACAAAGTGCGCGACATCGCCGGAGTCGCGGATGTCGCAGGGGAGGGCGAGCGCTTCCGGATGGACACGGAGCAGGTCGCGCCAGTGGACGGCTGAGATGTCGTTCCAGCGGAGGAGGTCGTTTACGTCGATAGTCAGCGGCATGGGGCGTTCCTTCAAGTGAGGTTCCAAGGGACGTTTCTATAGATCGGCTGCAAGTGGTTGATAGCGGATGACCAGCCGCGGGCCGCGTGCCGCAGGGCTGCGCTCCATCTCGATGAGTTGGTCTGGCCCGCGCCAACCCAAAGTGCAGAACGCGGTGGGTGCCTGGGGAGCCTTGTCGCAGTCAGGGGAGCGGTAGAGCGGAGGGCCATACCGTCCTGAGAGCGCTACCGTAAGCTTTTCCGCTGCGAAGTTGTAGAGAGCCTCTTCCGGGCCGAGTGCGGCCCAGTAGCGGCGCATGCCCGCAAGATCAAGCCAGAGGGTCACGTCGGCCAGGCCGTTGGCGTCGTTGAAGTGAAAGCCGGCGTGCATGGGCAGGGTGCGAGCAAGGCCGGGCAAAGCCAGCTCGTAGTCCGCCGTGCTCTGGAGGGAGTTCTCCTGCGAGGTTTCTACTTCCATGCCCGACGCACGCAGTTGCGTTCGCACATCGTCCCTGGACTGCCCGAAGTGGAGGTTCTTCCAGGTGAGTTGCGCGGAAGCAGGAAGGGACAAGGCAAGGACGAACAAGACGACGAAACGCATGAGGCGGCTCCTGAGAAGCGGCACCATTATGACGTGCATACATGGCTTTGGTCAGCAACCTAGCTGGAACGAAAACGGTACGCGCCGAAAGCGACGCGTACCGCGATTTACGTGGGGCAGGTCGCGCTTGTACCTGCTTTCCCAGAGATGTAGCGGCGCTTCAGGCGAAATACGGGGATCCTTCGCTTCGCTCAGGATGCCGCCCATATGAGAGCAGCGGCAGTATCGGCAGGACGGATTATGCCTTGACGATGGTGCCGTTTTCGACCTTGACGGGGTCGAGGAAGGGCATGGCGGCGCGGAGCTCGGCGCCGACCTTTTCGATGGGGTGGCCGCGCTCTTCGGAGCGGAACTGCTCGAAGTGCTTGCGGCCGCTGTTCTGGTCTTCGATGAAGCGCTTGGCGAAGCTGCCGTCGCGGATGTCGGCAAGCAGGCCTTGCATGGCCTGCTTGACCTCTGGGGTGACGATGCGCGGGCCGGCTACGTAGTCGCCCCACTCGGCGGTGTCGGAGATGGAGTGGCGCATGTATTCGAGGCCGCCGCGATACATGAGGTCGACGATGAGCTTGAGCTCGTGTAGGACTTCGAAGTAGGCGAGCTCGGGCTGATAGCCGGCTTCGGTGAGGACTTCGAAGCCAGCCTTGACGAGAGCCGCGGTGCCGCCGCAGAGGACGGCCTGCTCGCCGAAGAGGTCGGTTTCGGTTTCTTCGGTGAAGGTGGTTTCGAGCACGCCGGCCCGAGTGCAGCCGATGCCCTTGGCGTAGCTGAGGGCGTTCTGGAGGGCCTTGCCGGAGGCGTCTTGCTCGACGGCGACGAGGCCGGGGACGCCGCCGCCTTCGGTGAAGACCTCGCGGACGCGATGGCCGGGGGACTTTGGCGCGACCAGGGAGACATCAATCGAAGCGGGGGGCGTGATGGTGCGGAAGCGGATGTTGAAGCCGTGGGCGAACATCAGGGTCTTGGGCTGGCCGTCGGCGCCGGGCGACTGCAGCGCGGGCTCAATCTCCTTGTAAACCTTGGCGGCAGTCTGATCGGGGACGAGGACCATGATGGTGTCGGCCCACTGGGCGGCTTCGGCGACAGGGACGACCTCAAGGCCGACGTTCTGCGCTTTCTTTACGCCGGGCGAACTGGAGCGGAGCCCGACTTTGACCTCGACGCCGGAGTCCTTGAGGTTGAGGGCGTGGGCGTGGCCCTGCGAGCCGTAGCCTTGCATGAGGGAGAGGTCTGCGTCTGCGTCGTGGTAGGTCTTTGCCATCTGTAGTGCCTTTCTGCTAAGTGGATCGTTGCGCGGCTTTAATCTTGTTTCGCTTCCACGGTGGCTACGCGCTCGTGGAGCCCAACCATATCGCGGTGTATGGAATCTCGCAATGAGATGATCTCCGAGCGCAGCTGCCCTATCTCGCTTTTCATCTCTGCGCGCACAGCACCAGCGTCTTGACGATTGAGCAAGATGCCGAACATCACTGCCAAAGTAGGGATCGCGATTACAAGTAGGTCGTGCATAGAGCTCCCATGTTCTAGAGAGTTTACAGTGCGAAACTGGCCGGACAGATACTTGCGTTCCGGGAAGCAAGCTATTAACTGCCGGTTGAAATCCTGCTGCCCTGCGCCTGCTGCTCGCAGCGGTGCTGGATGACGTGGAGGATGTTGCCCTGCATGTCGCGCATGACGGCGTCTGACCAAAGGGCGGCGTAGGCGTTGAAGTCGGTGGAAAGGCGCTCCTGGCTGGAGAGATGGAGGAGCGTGTCGCCGTTGGGCAGCGGTTGGAGGCGGTACTCGCCGGTGAGGACATCGAAGAAGC
>CAXSHQ010000098.1:8155-9291 GCA_964236875.1 uncultured Acidobacteriaceae bacterium
GCCCGGGCGGCAGCTGGGCGGCCCGAGGACGCGGTCGCCGCCAGCACGGTGGCCGCCGCCCTCGACGCGGTGCGGGCGCTGCACCACGGCAATGCGCGCCTCGCACAGGTGCTGTCCGTGAGCTCGCTGCTGCTCGGCGACCGGCCGCTGGGATCCGCCCCCCTGAGCGAGGTGACGGTCGCCGACGGTGACGTGCTCGTCAAGGGGGGTGGGCGGGATGCTGGCGGTGTTGGCGCGGATGGTGAAGGCGAGGCGCTGGAGCGGCTGCCAGTCGGTGACGGTTTCCGTGAAGGTGAGGCCGCGCTCGAAGCTGGCGTTGCGAACGCCGCCTACGCCTCCATGCGAGAGCGTGGCTTCCACCGGACGCGGAAAGCCGATGGTGTTGGCCCAGGATGGGCGGAGCTCGGTAGGAGCGATGGCGGGGACACGCTCGATGTTTTGCCAAACGATCGGCGCGGGTGCGTGGATGGTGATCTCAGTGTGAACCGTGCGGATCTGAAGCGGCTGGTGGATGCGGGTTTCTACCAAGCACAGCAGGAGCGGGACCGCGGCGAGGCAGGTCATGGTGACGTTCGAGCGCCGGCGGTGGTCGTAGCGGTGGATGAGGCCAGCCGCGACGCCGCCGAGCGAAGCAGAGATCATAGCGGGCGGCACGATGAAGACCGCGCAGATGAGGCCTTCCCACAGGAGGGCCACGGCGAGGGCAACGTTGAAGAGGATAGGAATCCAAGGCGCGACGATCCACTGCTTGACGGGGAGCGGATCGCTGGTCGCGGCTCGGTCGACGGTAATGAAGCCCGCGATGAAGGGACCGAGAAAGAGGAAGCTGAAGGACATGAGGATGACGGCGCCCTTGCCTTCGATATAGAAGGGCTCCAGGAAGCTGACACCGCGGAAGAGGAAGAGATACAGCGCGGCCAACGCGATGCTGCCGATATAGCCGCGACGCCACGGCCACGGCGTGGAGAGCGGAAACGTTTCGCCGCGGCGGAGGGCCTCTGCGCGTTTTCGGCGTGCGGCCTCGCGCAGAAGCAGGGTGATGCCGGTGCAGGCGAGGACGAGGGCGGGCCCGATGAGATGGTCGTAAAACGTTCTGCGATCCATTGCGTGTTCGAGGCCTCAGGCTTCCGGTTCGT
>CAXSHQ010000098.1:9301-13825 GCA_964236875.1 uncultured Acidobacteriaceae bacterium
ACGTCATCGAACTGGTTGGGGAGGGCTTCGTCTTCGGAAAGCGCGTCGGGGTCGATCTCGGCGTCGGGCGCTGCAGCATGGGGTGCTGTGCCGAGCGCTTTGAGGACGCGGCTGGTGTGATGGCCGCGGCGCATGGCCATGCGGCCGGTGCGGGAGACTTCGAGCACCTCGTAGCCGGACTCGCGGAGGACCTGGAGGAGGCCTTCGATCTTGGAGGCGGAGCCGGTCATCTCCATCATGATGGACTCGGGCGCGAGGTCGACGACACGGGCGCGGAAGACGTTGGCGAACTCGAAGATCTGGGAGCGCGAGTGGACGCCGTGGGGGCCGGTGGGCGAGGCAGCGACCTTGATCAGGCAAAGCTCGCGTACGACGGCCTCGGCTCGGTTGACCTCGTCGACGTCGACGGTGGTTTCAAGCTTGTAGAGCGAGGCGCGGATGCGATGGGCGCGGTCCTCGGGAGCCTCGCAGACGATGGTCATGCGCGAGGTGTCGGGGCGCTCGGACTCGCCGACGGTGAGCGAGACGATGTTGATGTTGAGACGGCGGAAGAGGGAAGCGACGCGCGTGAGCACGCCGGGCTTGTCTTGAACGAGGGCTACGAAGGTGTGGAGCATCTTTTTAGTGGTTAGTGGTTAGGGTAAACGGCGTCGGGGTTCCAGAGGAGGGTTTCCTTTTCGTCGTGGAGGAGAGTGCCCTGGTCCCAGTTGGGATTGCCGGGCGTGCCGAAGGTGTAGTCGGCTGCGGCGTGGTAGCTGCCGCCACAGGGTGGGTTGCCGGCCGCGTACTTTTCGGCCGCGCACTTGGCTCCTCGGTAGATGTGGAACCAGGTGGACTTGTTCGCGTCAACGACGGCTTGGGTTTGCGCGAAGGTGGGGCCGAGCCTGGCGAGCGTGTGGGTGTGGGCGGCGTCGCGGAGCTGCCAGATGAGGGCTTCGATCTGGTCGTCGGTGGCGTTGGGATCGGTGACGAGGGTGAGGGAGGTGTCGGTCTTGTGGAAGAGCTTGACGGGCGGTGGGGGTGTGGTGGGGCGGGGTGGATACCTCGCCACCACCGTCTCGAGTCGCGACAGTTGGATCGTCTGGTCAGGCGCTTTTGACTTGCAGCCTAGAAGAAAGAGGGGAGCAGCCAACAGGAGAGACACATTGCGTAAAGCATTCATTAGTCCTCCTCTGCAGTTTCGAGCAGTGGATCGCTAGTTGGCCGGCGGACCATTTCGTGGAGGGCGGCGCCGGGGGCGATCATTGGGTAGACGCCGTCTTCTTTTTCTACCTGGAAGTTGATCAGGAAGGGTGCGCCGGAAGTGCGGGCGCGGGTGACGGTGGGCGTGACGTCCTTGCGTTGCGTGATGTGCGCGCCCTGGATGCCGTGAGCGGCGGCGAGCATGACGAAGTCGGGCGAGAGGATGGGCGAAGCGCTGTAGTTCTTCTCGTAGAAGGTTTCCTGCCATTGGCGGACCATGCCGAGGAAACCGTTGTTGATGACGGCGATGTTGATGGCGAGGCCCTCCTGCACGATTGTGGAGAGCTCGGCGGCGGTCATCTGGAAGCCGCCGTCGCCGGCGATGACCCAGATGTCCTTTTCGGGGCAGGCGAACTTGGCGCCGATGGCGGCGGGGAGTGCGAAGCCCATGGTGCCGAGGCCTCCGCTGGTGACGAGCGAGCGGGGGGACTCGTGCTTGAAGTACTGGGCTTCCCACATCTGGTGCTGGCCTACATCGGTGACGATGATGGTCTGCTCGATGCGTCCCGCGGCCTGGGCTTCGCGCCAGATGTCGTGGATGACGTGTGCGGCGTAGAGGTGGCCGTTGTCGGGGAGGTTGATGATGTCGCGGACGGCGGCGGTGCCTTTGCTGGCGTTGATCTGGCGGAGCCAGGGACTAGGAGCGTTGTACGTTGTACGTTGTACGTTCGACGTGAGTAGCGGAAGCAGAGTTTGGAGAACAGCTTTGAGGTCGCCGATGAGGGCTACGTCGGCGCGGACGTTCTTGTTGATCTCGCTAGGGTCGATCTCGATGTGGATCTTCTTTGCGGTGGGCGCGTAATGGGCGAGGTTGCCGGTGACACGGTCGTCGAAGCGCATGCCTAAGGCGAGCAGGAGGTCGGCCTGCTGGATGGCGTTGTTGACCCAGGACTCGCCGTGCATGCCCATCATGCCGAGCTGGAGCGGGTGTGCGGCGGGGATAGCGCCGAGCCCGAGCAGCGTGCTGGCGATAGGGATGCCGCGGGCTTCAGCGAAGGCTATGACTTCGGCTTCGGCGTGGGACTCGACGATGCCGTGGCCGGCGAGGATGACGGGGCGCTCGGCGGCGTTGATGAGCTTGATGGCTTCGCGAATGCTGGCGGACTCCGCCTTGAGCATGGGGTGTGGACGGTGAGGCGCGGGTGCGGCGGCTTCGAAGCTGAAGGGGGCGGTGGCCTGCTGTGCGTCCTTGGTGATGTCGACGAGGACGGGGCCGGGGCGGCCTGATGTGGCAATCTGGAAGGCCTGGCGCACAGCGGGCGCGATGTCTTCGGCGCGGGTGACGAGGAAGTTGTGCTTGGTGATGGGCAGGGTGATGCCGGTGATGTCGACCTCTTGAAACGCGTCAGACCCGAGGACCTTGCTGGAGACCTGGCCGGTGATGGCGATGAGTGGGATGCTGTCGAGCATGGCGGTCGCGAGGCCGGTGACGAGGTTGGTGGCGCCGGGGCCAGAGGTGGCCATGCAGACGCCGACGCGGCCACTGGCGCGGGCGTAGCCGTCGGCCATGTGGGACGCGCCCTGCTCGTGGCGGACAAGCACGTGATGGATGGTGGGGAACTTGCGGAGGGCGTCGTAGATGGGCAGGATCGCGCCGCCGGGGTAGCCGAAGATGGTGGTCGTGCCTTCGCCGGCTAGGGTGGCCCAGAGGATTTCGGCGCCGGTGAGGGTGGGGTGTTCGTTAGACACAGGATTGTCCTTTCACGGCGCAGGCTCGCGAGATGTTCGCAACGCAAGTTGTGGATCGGTGGTATCGAAGAGTACGGAGCCGAGGACCGAAGGTTCGACGACATACCAGCCTAGGCCGAAGGCCTAGGAAGGCAGCAGCAGATCGCGGCGAGGGCTGAAGGCCCGACATATAATCGCGACGATGCCGCAGACGTTGAGCTTCAACCTGGTGCATGTTGTGTTCAGCACCAAGGGCCGACTTCCGCTCATAGGAGACGATGTCGCTGCCGACCTGCATGCCTATCTCGCGGGAACCGCAAGGAAGCTGGGCTGCGAGTGTTACCGGGTGGGCGGCGTCGTTGACCATGTTCACCTGGCGTTGAGGATGCCGCCGACCCTGACGGCGGCCAAGGTGGTTTCGGAAATCAAGACCGCCTCGTCTGTGTGGATGAAGCAGCACGGTGTTGCAGATTTCGCGTGGCAGCGCGGGTATGGATTGTTCTCGGTAAGCCCGGCTGATCTCGGCGCGTTGGAGAGTTACATCGACCAGCAGAAAGTCCACCACCGTAAGCGGAGTTTCCAGGACGAGATGCGCGCGTTTTTGGAGAAGTACCATGTGGTTTTCGATGAGCGGTATGTCTGGGACTAGCGAGTTTATGTGTCGGGCCTTCAGCCCTCAAGGTCTGGTCGCCGGGCCTGACCTAGGCCTTCGGCCTAGGCTGGTATGTACCGCGCCTTTGGCGCTCTTAGGTAGTCACCGCGCCTTGGCTGGCGCTGCTGACGGCGTTGGCGTACTTGGCGAAGACGCCGCGTTTGTAGCGGAGCTCAGGGGCTTGGAACGAGGCTAAGCGCACGGCGATTTCTTCGGCGGGGACGTTGAGGGTGAGTTGGCGGTTGGGGATGTCAAAGGTGATGGTGTCGCCTTCGTGGACGGCGGCGATGGGGCCGCCGAGTTGGGCTTCGGGGGCGACGTGGCCGGCCATGAGGCCGCGGGTGGCGCCGGAGAACCGGCCGTCGGTGAGCAGGGCTACGGTTTCGGAGAGCTCGGGGATGCCTTTGATGGCAGCGGTGACGGCGAGCATCTCGCGCATGCCGGGGCCGCCGCGGGGGCCTTCGTAGCGGATGACGCAGACGTCGCCGGGGCTGATCTGGCCGGCCTGTACCGCCGCGTGGCAGAGGTCTTCGGAGTCGAAGACGCGGGCGGGGCCCGTGTGGTGGATGCGCTCGTGACCGGCGACCTTGACGACGCAGCCTTGAGGCGCGAGATTGCCGCGCAGGATGACGAGGCCGCCGGTGGGCTTAAGCGGGTCGTCCCACGTGTGGATGACAGGCTGGTTGGGCGTTTCGATGGCGGTCGAAGCTTCCTGGTGCAGGGTTTTGCCGCTGACGGTGAGGGTGTCGTGCAGCTGGCCGCGTTGGATGAGGCGCTGGGCGAGGACGCGAGAGCCGCCGGCCTCCTGGTAGTCCTTTGCCGCGTATTTGCCGCCGGGAGAGAGGTCGCAGATGAACGGGGTGCGCTCCGAGATCTGGTCGAAGTCTTCCATGGTGAGCGGGATGTTGAGCTCGTGCGCGATGGCGATGAGGTGGAGGACGGCATTGGTCGATCCGCCGGAA
>CAXSHQ010000099.1:0-13801 GCA_964236875.1 uncultured Acidobacteriaceae bacterium
CCGCCTACTGCAGGTGGCGGAAAGCGCCCGCATGGTCAGCTCCTCTCTTTCAGGCGACGGCGTATGGAACCTGGCAGACCCCGAAGGCGGCCTGGTTTGGGCACGCAAGGCCGACGATTTGCTGCGGCGGTACGCGGCGGCTCATCCCGACGCGAAGAGCGACATTCGCTATATCGTTGCTCTGGTATCCGCTCGGGCCGCAGCGGGCGACGCGCTAATGCTGCTGAACCGGCCCGACGAAGCGCTGGCGCAGTATGACGATGTGCGGCCGCTTGTAGACCGGGAGCCATTAGCGCGGGACGGCATCAGCCTGGACACGCGGCGGCTGGTCCACATCCGCTATGCCGGACTGCTGCTGGAAACCGGCCGGGTCGCGGAAGCTACAGCCTACTCCACAGTGGTGCGGCCGGAAGAGCGAAAGGAAATGGCAGAAGCCGGCAGCGACATCTGGAACACTCTGAACCATGGCAACGAAGTGGAGTGGACGGCGACCATCGACCTTTATAACGGCCGCCCTGAGCTGGGACGAGCGGGAATGATTCAAGCGCTCAAGCTCTTCCGCGAGATGCACGTACGCGAGCCCGACCTCGTGTGGCCGGCGATCAGCGTCAACTTCGGTCTGCTGGATTATGCCGATATGCCCACCACACCTGCGGACGAAGCACACGCAATGTACGCCGAAGCGGCGGTTCTGGCAGAGGAATATGCGGAGGCGCATCCTGATGTCGCGGGCGCACGCGTTGTTGCCGCAAGAGCCCATGTTGGCTTGCTTCGGACGGCCAGGGATGCCGGGGAGCGGCGGCGCGAAGCTGCAGCCATCCACAGAGCAGTCACGCCCGTTCTGGCGGAGCATCCAGGACACGCCACCGCGCGGCAGTATCTTGCGAAGGCGAAGCCGTATCACCCGGGTGAAGGCTCAGGCCTTCACTGAAGTCACGGCCGCCCGCGATGCGGTGGCGTTGTGTAGCTCGCGTGCCAGCCACAGCTTGCCGGACGACCAGTCTCGTGACACCGTGGCCGGCGACACGCCAAGGAACTCAGCAGTTTCTTCCGTGGTAAGCCCTCCAAAAAGCCGTAGCTCGGCGACTGTCGTCCGCGGTGCATCTTTTTGCAGCACATCCTGCAGCATCGTCTTGTCCAGCGTCAGCTCCGCCACCAGCTGCTTCAGCCGCACGTTCTCTTCCCGCAGCAGGTTCATCTGACGGACGTGGTCCACTTCCATCCGGCGTACTTGGCCTTCCACCGGTAGAAGGTCTACTCGCTGATACCGGCCATGCGGATCACTTCTGCCGCCGGCACACCCACTTCGGCCAGCTTCAGAACACTCACGATCTGCTCCACGCTGAAACGTCGCTTCTCCATCCAAATCCCTCCGCCCTTTCAGGTCAGGTTTTGGCCGAGGACTAACATTCACGCTGGTTCAGGAATAACGAAGCCGATCACGTCTATTTGGCGCTTCCTACGTCCATAGAATTGTCATCCAAGTTGCGGTCGATCAGCTTGTTATACGGATCGATTCCCGCCCGCGTCGGGAGCTCATTTACCACGAACTCGAATACCTGTTTGCCGCCCGTGATGAGCTCCTTGCGCACGCTGAGTGGCCTCTCCGCGCCCTTTGGCCCGCTTAGAACACCCACGTCGATCAGATCGTTCATGCTCGCCGGGGTCTCCACGCCATCTCCGTTCGCATAAGCCTTCTTACCTTCAACGGTAAGCACAACCTTGTACTTGCCGTCGGGCAGCTTCTGCGAGGTCACGCTGACCGCTTTGTTGTCATACAGCGTGATCTTCTCAAAGCTGTCGTCAATGAAGTATTGAAGCTCCGCAGGCGTCTGCGCCCGCAGCGCAGCTTCCAAGTCGCGCGTGTCTGGATACGGTCCGGACTTAGAATCATCCGCATTGGCATACCGCCTGGCCATCAGGAAGTTATGCAGCGCCAAGTTGACCTTGTCCTCGCCGATGTAATCCGACAGCGCATACAACACTAGACTGCCCTTCTGGTACCAGACATACGCTTCGCGCTGCACCAGTCCTAGAGGCGGCTCCTTGCGGGTTTCGCCGGCCCGCCCGCGCAAATAGCCATCCAGCTCATGCGAAAGGAACTTGTGCATCTGCGCGGCACCGTACTTCTTCTCAGCAACGCGTAGCGCCGAGTACTCCGCCAGTGACTCCGACATCATATTCGACCCTGCGACCCGGCCGCCGATCAGCTGGTGCGCCCACCACTGGTGCGCCAGCTCATGTGCGCACACAAAGTAGGTAAAGTCGATATCCTTTTGGGGGTTCAGCACGCGCTGCACGAAGAATGCTTCAGTGAATGGCGATGTGTTCGGGAACGACTGTGCGAAATTGCGGTAGCGTGGAAACTCGATGATGCGAAACTGACCGAACTGGAACGGGCTGTAGTTCACCTGATAGTAGTCCAGGCCACCGCGCACACCTTCCATCATGTCATCTATTCCCCACGCATGATGCTTGTCGTAGTAAACCTCGATGTTCACGCCCTTATAGTTCTGCTTCCGAACCTCGTAGCGGCCGGAGATGAAGTTGAAGAAGTCCAGGATCTTCACCTGCCCCATGTCATATGCAAAATAGTGACGGCCGTTCTGGCGCCACTCGCGTTGCAGGTACCCCGGCGAAAGCGCGATCTGGTTTTCTGGAGTGCTTACGACGGCTTTATAGCTCACCCAGTCAGCGCTCGGCGTGAACAGGTTAGTCACACCGCCATAGGCATCGCCACGCGCAGGCAAGTCAGACACAGGCCCTAGGCCTTCTTCGCGCCTGCGCCGAGGATCGTCGAGCTCCAGCCCGCTGTTATATCCGATGTTCGGGAAGTAACCGGAATCGAAAAACATGCCGTTATAGGCCAATTCAGGCTTCTCGTTGCCTTCGCGGAACCCATGACTCTGGTATCCCACGCGGAACGTCAGATTCATCGTTTCACCGACCCTAAGCGGCGTCTCGAGCTGGTAAATCGAATAAAGGTCGCGGGCCTCGCGGCTTACCAGATGGAATGCCCTATCGAACGCGACATCGGTCACCGACTGATTGGCGTCCGTGATGTGGATCTGCGTTATCGGACCGTTCGTTTTGTTCTGCAGTACGTAGTGACCCGTTCCGCTGAACGAGCGATGGTCCGGGTCAAGGTCGATGTTGGTATCCACTGCCAGCACCTTCGGCTGCGGCAACTGCTCGTATTTCTTGAAGTTCTTCTCGTACTTGGCCTGAAGTTTGCGCTGTGCCTTCGTGCTCAGGAATTCATTGAGCACGTGCGTGTTGTAGAAGTACCAGGCCCCGCTGCCTACCGCCATGAGCGCAAATACCAGCATCGCCGGGATCAGCCCTGCGAGCCTCCGTTTCGCGCCAGCCCAGCGCATGCGCCAGCCGCTCTCGGAACCGCGCAACGTGAGCGCGATCGAAAGTATCCCGAGCACGGCAAAGATCGAGTCCCAGTAAACGTTGGACCACAACAGTGTCGGCGCAAAATGGCCATACCGGTTCATGTCCGAGTAGGTGTAAGGCGGCAGCCAGCCCGGCAACAGCAGCGTATTCTCCAGCCCTTGGCGGAAGAGCACGGGCGCGATCACAAAGATGCCGATCACAATCGCGTGTCCGATGAACTTGTTGGACACCACCGTCTGCACGAACATCGCCAGCAGCGCGAACCCAAGCACGCCCGCAAAGACGACAAGGTAGAGCTCCTCGCCATACTGCAGGAAATCGTACTGATGGAAGCCCTGCACGGTCTGCATGATGATGCCGCAAAGTCCGGCCACGGTAATCAGCACAAGTTCCACAAAAGTAAGCGCCGCCAGCTTGCTCAGCCAGTCTGTGCTTTCGCGCATTGGCAGAGCGTCTTGTATACCCGCGAAGTGGGTGTCGCGCTCCCGCCAGATCAGCTCCGCAGCATAAAGCGTCGCCACGATGTATAGAAACAACACTGCGTTGTTCTCCACCGCACCCAGCATCAGGAATGTGACCGGATAGACATTCGATTCGGAGCGGTGTCCGGCAAAGTAGCCGTTCACAAGAGCGAAGAACACCAGCAGCACCGTGATCGCCCAGAACGGGAGCTCATGCGTAATGTTGCTGATGCGGATGCGCGTCAGGGAAATGAACTGCTGCCGATGCAACCCACTGCCAAAGTTCTGCCGCACGGAAGGCATTGCCGCTGCTACCAGCGAGCGGCGCGGCTTCGATGTAGCTTCTTCTTCCTTCTGCGCTTTCGCCGCCCGCCGCCCCTGCGAGCGCGCTGTCAGCGCCTCCACAGACATCGGGAAGAAGCGGAACACGGCAACGAGCGCCAAGCAGCCAACGCTGGTCCACATCAGGCGATTGATGAGGAACACGCCCTGTCCCACATGTGGCGACCACGACAGCAGCAGCTCGTTCTTCTCTCCCACCGTCCAGTAGCGGGTCAGCACATCCACCATCTGCAGACCGACCGGGTCGAAGATGCCCGACCAGAAGTGTTCCAGCGAACGGGTTGCGGCAAACACCGCGTTGCTCATCAGGTACAGAATGAACAGCGCCACACCCTGCAGGTAAACGATGAAAATTCTGCGCGAAAGCGCCGCCACTAAGAAAAACAACGACCCCAGGAAGAAAATCTGGATCACCACGATCGAAAAAAACGGCTGCAGATACCAACCAGGATGCCCATGCACAATGCGTGTGTGGTCTGCCCAGGGCGCGAATGTGCCCAGAGCCTCGCCAAAGATCATGCCGGAGAATGCAAACACACAGGCCACGAACGAGCCAGCCCACCGGCCGCCCAGATATGCGAACTTCGTGATCGGCTTCGTAAAGACAAGCTGAAACGTATCGCGCTGGAAATCTCGCAGGATCGACGTGCCGAAGATCGCTGCGATCACGATCGTGCCGAACAGGCTCAAAAAGGAATACAGGGTGCTCGTCGCATAAGGCCCGTTGAGTAGCACCTTGCCGTTGCCTGTGGTGATGAAGTCTTCCGCGGCGATCGCCATGAATGCAACGAAGAACCACAGTGCAAAGTACACATAGGTTGAGAGGCTTTTAAAACGGAACCTGAGCTCGAAGAAGAAAAACTCGAGAAAGAGCGGCATTGCGATCTCCAGAGATTTGGGTCGGCTTGTTTAGTAGCCTGCGCTTACGCAGCGGCCCGATGGCCCTGCTGTTCCAGCTGCCGGAAGTACACATCTTCCAGTCCGGACTCGACCGGACGGAAGCCCTCCCCCGGCGAGTCCTCGGAGTACACGCGGACTTCATGCTGCCCAGCGACCAGATGGCTGGATACCACACGAAGCTCTGTCTCCAGCGCGCGCAGCTCGTCGTCGGTCTCTACCACCTTCGACCAAATGCGGCCTTCCAAAGCCGCCAGCGCCTCCCGTGGCGAGGCTTCCAGCAGCACCTCGCCCGCAGCGATAATTGCCATCCGCGGGCAGAGCTCGCGCACGTCCTCTACGATGTGCGTGGAAAGAATCACCGTCACATCCCGCCCGATCGATGACAAAAGATTCAAGAAGCGGTTGCGCTCTGCTGGATCCAGCCCCGCCGTCGGCTCGTCCACGATGATCAGCCGGGGCTTACCGAGCAATGCCTGAGCAATCCCGAAGCGCTGCTTCATGCCACCCGAGTATGTGCTCAACGCCTTCTTGCGGAACTCCCACAGGTTCGTCTGCTGTAGCAACGCGCCCACGGTTTCCTTGCGCTCGCCCGGGTTGGTGATGCCCTTCATCACCGCCAAGTGTGACAGCATGTCCAGCGCGCTCATCTTCGGATAGACCCCGAACTCCTGCGGCAGATAGCCCAGCGTCTGCCGCACTGCGTTCTTCTGCTTCAGCACATCGATACCATCCAGAAAAATCGATCCGCTGTCCGGCTCCTGTAGCGTCGCGACGGTCCGCATTAGTGAACTCTTGCCCGCACCATTTGGCCCCAGCAAGCCAAACATGTTGTTGCCAATGCTAAGCGTCACATCCTTTAGGGCTCGAACGCCGTTCGGATAGGTTTTGGATAAACCGCTGATTGCAAGCGCCATAGCCGCGTACTCCTGATGCTGGATATTGTTTCTCGGAGGTTTGCGGTCAATATTACACGCGGCACCTCCGCCGGCTGATCCAGCCTCCAGCCCTTGGTCTAAACTCATTGGTCCTGAGGCGGTGAGCTTTCACCATCCGACGGTGGCGACTCGCGAGATCTTACGCAGCAGATATGCCAAGGTCTGGACGTGGTGATCGTGCAGGCTAGCTGTCCATGACGATGTTGGCGCATCGTCCTGATGCTTTTCTGTGAGCGACGCTGGCGCATTCAAGCATTTCTGGCGTGCCACACTCGGCGCGTGGTACCCTCCTTCGCAGCTACCGCAGAGATGATTCGTACCCGGCCTTGCCGCGGGGTTCTTGCCCTCCGGCCGCATAGCGGCGTGGCCGAGCTATGCTTCGGAGCTACCAATGATCCCTAGCTTTTCCGCGCGTGCGTTGTGCATTCTGCGGTGTGCTGTCACTCCTGGAGCGTTTACTGGCCGCAAGTTTGTCGGTCGGAGCCTCGCAGGGTCGTCGCTTGTGCTTGTATCAATGCTCGCCGGTTGCGGCGCCGGGGTACTAGCTCCCGTCGTGCCTGTTAACACGGATGGCACAGCCATTACCCTCAGCGGCAAGGCTGTCGGTGGGCAGCAGCCGGTTGTGGGCGCGACGATCCAGCTCTATGCTGCCGGGACCACCGGCGATGCCTCGTCGGCGGCGCCGCTGATCGGAGTTCCGACCGTTCTCACCGGGCTCGCCGGCGACTTCAACATCACGGGCCGGTACACCTGCCCGAGTATCACATCCGAGGTGTACCTGGTCGCCTCCGGCGGAAATCCCGGCCTATCCGCGGGCACATACAACAGCCAACTCGTGTTGCTGTCGGCTCTGGGTCCGTGCGGCAATCTGTCTTCCTCTACGCACATCGTCATCAATGAAGCCTCCACCATTGGCTCCATTTACCCCATCACGCCGTTCATGAGCTCGTACCTGAAGGTTGGCTCCAGCAGCGCGAACTTCAATACCCTTGCTGCCGACTTCATGAAGATCAACCAGTTCATCAACACCGATGGCGGCCAGTCGCCGGGCCCCGCGCTGCCCGTCGGGTTCAGCGCGCCGGTGGCGAATCTATATACGCTGGCCAATTCCATGGCAGCCTGCATCAATTCCAGTGGAGGGGTTGCGGCGGACGGCACACCGTGCGGCA
Source organism: uncultured Acidobacteriaceae bacterium (assembly GCA_964236875.1). Lineage (GTDB taxonomy): Bacteria > Acidobacteriota > Terriglobia > Terriglobales > Acidobacteriaceae > Granulicella. Next base: position 7,210 of record CAXSHQ010000099.1, read on the forward strand.
AGTTTCTGCAATACGCCACCCCTCCCGGCGGCACGGCGCCCACCAACACCGCCGATGCGATTCTGGACATAGCCAACAACCCCACCAACAATGTCGCGCAGATCTTCTCGCTTGCGTCCTCGTCCGGTCCGTTCCAGCCCACGTTGACCGCGGCTCCGCCCGACTGGACGCTCCGCATTCTGCCCAACCTTACGCTTTCCACCCCGAGCACGCTGGTGGGTGTGGGCAGCACGAACACAGGCACCATCACGCTGGGACAAGCCGCGCCCGCCGGTGGTCTCACCGTTACGCTGACCAGCAGCAACACGGCTGTTGTCTCCGTGACTTCGCCGGCGACCATTGCCGCGGGTGTGTCCACAGGAACGTTCACCTATACAGGTGTTGCCACGGGTACGGCGACTCTTATGGCCACGGCCACCGACTATGCATCGGGGTCGGTCAACCTTGCCGCAACCAACTCACTGATCAGCCTAGGCACGATTCCCACGGTTGCTCCGGGCCAGAGCCAAGACCTTCCGCTGAGCCTGGGAACCCCCGCACCGGCGGGTGGCGTTACCGTGAACTTGGCCAGTGCGAACACGGGTGTAGCCACGATCTCGCCGTCGTCCGTCACGATCGCGGCTGGTCTCAAGGTGCCGACGGCGAACCCCAAGGTGACGGGCGTCACGGTGGGCACCACGCAGATCAACGCCACGGCCACAGGGTATGCGCCGGGCGCGCAGACGGTCAGCGTCAGCGTGTCGGCAAGTCTTCCGGCTACGTTCAGCCTGCCCCTCGGCACCAGCAACGAGACGCTCACTGTTTCTGCGCCCGCGCCTGCCGGCGGTATCACCTTCACGCTGAGCTCTGACAACACCGCTATCTTCACTGTGCCGTCCACCGTCACGGTGGCCGCCGGAGCGACGACCGTCAGCATTCCTGCCACCGGTATTGCTGGCGGCACGTCCACGTTGCGTGCGAACTCGGCGAACATTCCTGAGGCGACGTCTACCGTCACCGTCAACGCCGTCATCGGCCTTCAGACCACGGCGATCACCACGGGCAAGCAGTTGCAATCGAGCACCTACTTCTATCTCGCAACAGCGCCGCCCAACCCTGTGACTGCCACCCTGACAAGCAACGCACCGTCGATTGCGGTGGTCTCCACCAATCCGCTCACGCAGGGTGGAGCGACAGCAACGGTTTCCGCCATTACCAGCACCTCAGCGCAAACTTTTTATATCCAGGGCGTGAGCGTAGGTACGGCTAACATCACCATTTCCGCTCCCGGCTTCGTCAACAGCACCATTGTGGTCACGGTCGATCCCTCCGGCTTCGTCATTTACACGCCCGGCAACTTCTCCACCACCACGCTTTCTGCGGACACGTCGATTAGCCTCATTCCGGCGATTCTGAACGGCAGCGGCACGGTGCTCGGCTATGCCAATGTGAGCCCTGCAACCTCGGTCAGCGTTGCAGTCAGCAGCTCCAACACGGCGGTAGGCACCATCGTCGGCAGTCCGCTTGCCTTCGGCGCGAACGATTACCTCAAATCTGTTACCTTCCATCCCGTAAGCGCCGGCACGGCCAACGTGAGCCTGACAACGCCCGCGGGCTTTTCGACACCGAACTCCGCACAGCAAGTGACCGCGACCGTGACCGCTCCACCCATCGGCTTGCAGACCGCGAGTATCACCTCCGGTGCAGGTTTGGAAGTCTCCACCTACGCGTATCTCTCGCAGACGCCGGTTGTGCCGACCACCGTCACGATCACCAGCAGCAACCCGGCCGTGGCCGTGGTTTCCAACAGCGCCACCGTGGCGGGCGCAGCTACGTCCACGGTTTCTGCCGTCGTCAACACAAGCGCATTCACCTACAACATCCAAGGCGTTTCGGTGGGCTCTACAACGATTACGATCTCGGCCAGCCCCTACGCCTCGGCCACGGTTAATGTCACGGTCGATCCCTCTGGATTCGTCATCTACACGCCGGGCAACTTCAGCACCACTACGTTCTCCGCCGCGACTTCTATCACCCTCATTCCGGCAATTCTCAATCCGGGCACGCTCACCGTGCTCGGCTATGGCAATGTGAGCCCGCTGCTTTCCTCGGTCAGCGTGCCGGTCACCAGTTCCAACACGGCCGTCGGGACCATCACCGGCAGCCCGGTGGTGTACCACGGTGGCGACTACCTGCTGTCCGCTGCCTTCCAGCCAGCCGGCGCCGGCACCTCGAACATCACCGTAGGGACGCCTGCGGGATTTAGCACACCCGCGCCGAACTCCACACAACAGATAACCGCTACCGTCACGGCGCCACCAATCGGCTTGCAGACGCCCACGATCACCAGCGGCGTCAACCTGGAGGTTTCCACCTACGCCTACTTGTCCCAGACGCCGCCTACGGCGGTCACTGTGACTCTTACCAGCAGCGTGCCCGCAGTGGCTACCGTCTCCACCAGCAGCACCATCGCGGGCGCAGCTTCCACCACCTTTCCCAATACCGTCAGTACCAGCGCGTTCACCTTTTACATCCAGGGCCAGACGGCCGGCACGTCCGTGATCACGATCTCCGCGCCAGGCTACGCGAACTCCACGATCAGCGTCACGGTCGATCCTTCGGGATTCGTGATCTATACGCCAGGGAACTTCAGCACCACTACGTTCTCCTCGCCCACCGCAATCACCCTTATTCCGGCGATCCTCAACCCAGGCAGCCTCGCGGTTCTAGGATATGGAAACCTCAATCCGGGCATCGGCACGGTGAGTGTCCCGGTAAACAGCTCGGCGACGCAAGTGGGCACGGTCTCCAGTCCCGTGGTCTACAGTGGCGGCAGCTATCTCCTCTCGACAAATTTTCAGCCAGTAGCCGCGGGCACTTCGACCATATCCCTCGTGCAGCCGGCGGGTTTCAGCACGCCTGCCTCCGGCACATCGATCGTCGCCACCGTCACAGCCCCGCCGATCGGTTTGCAGACCTCGTCGATCACAACGGGCACCAATCTGGAAGTCTCTACCTACGCTTACCTGGCCGCCACGCCGCCCAGCTCCGTCACTCTGACCATCACCAGCAACGATCCTACGAAGGCGACCGTTTCGACCAGTGCCACGACGGGTCGGTACGACCTCCATCAACTTCACGCTTTCGACGACGAGCGCCTTTACCTACTACATCCAGGGCCATGCCACCGGCTCAACGACCCTCACGCTCTCGGCGCCCGGCTACTCGAACTCAACCGTCAACGTCACTGTGGACCCGTCCGGCTTTGTGATCTATACGCCGGGCAGCTTCAGCACGACTACCTTCTCCTCTCCGACTGCAATCACACTGATTCCGGCGATCCTTAATCCCGGTACCCTCACCGTGCTTGGGTACGGCTCGCTCGATCCGGGTGTAGGCTCTCCGCAGATCGTACTCACCAGCTCCAACACCGCCGTTGGCACGATCAGCAGCCCGGTCACCTACACCGCCGGTGACTACCTGCTTTCTGCCAACTTCCAGCCGGTTAGCGCAGGAACAACCAACCTCTCCATCTCCACACCGGCTGGCTACAGCACACCTTCGGCCGCAGCCAGCCAGCAGATCACCGCTACTGTGACGGCGCCGCCTATCGGCTTGCAGACGGCGACGATCACCACAGGTGCTAACCTGCAGGTCTCCACATACGCCTACCTTTCACAGACGCCGCCAGCGGCCGTCACGCTGACGCTTGCCAGCAGCAACCCGTCTGTCGCCCTGATATCCAAGGCGGCGACCACGGCGGGTGCGGCTACCATTACCTACCCCGGCCTGACGAATACCAGCGCCTTCACGTACTACGTGGAGGGCCTCGCAACGGGCAGCTCGACTCTGACCCTTTCCGCGCCCGGCTACCAGAGCGCGACGGTGACAGTCACTGTGGATCCCTCCGGATTTGTCATCTATACACCGGGGAACTTCAGCACGACCACCTTCTCGGCAGCTACGTCCATCACCCTGATTCCGGCCATCCTCAATCCGGGTGTGCTCACCGTGCTTGGCTACGGCAGCCTGAATCCTGGCCTGACAGTCAACGTTCCCGTTTCCAGCTCGACGCCGTCGGTGGGGACGGTTACAGCGCCTGTCACCTACAACGGCGGGGACTACCTCCTGAGTGCATCGTTCCTGCCCTCCAATGCGGGCTCGACGGTCATCTCGATCGGTACGCCGGCTGGCTTCAGCACGCCCTCGCAGAGTTCCACCACGCAGATCACAGCGACCGTGACGGCGCCGGCCATCGGCTTACAGGCCGCGTCGATCACCACGGGCAAAAACCTGACCGCAAGCACCTATGCCTATCTAGCGGTCACGCCACCTGCTTCCACGGCGCTAACCATCACTTCAGCCAACCCCGCCATCGTAAAGGTCTCTACCTCCGCCACGGTCGTCGGCTCGGCTTCCATCTCCTTCACGCTTTCCTCGACATTCTGCTGTGACGTACTACATCCAGGCTCAGGCCGTGGGCAGCACTACGCTCACGCTTTCTGCGCCTAGCTACCAAAGCAGCACGGTGACCGTGACCGTGGACCCATCCGGCTTCGTGATTTATACCCCAGGTGACTTCATTACCACCACAACCAGCGCCAACACGGCGGTCACAATTATCCCCGCCATCCTTAGCCCCGGCGTGCTCACAGTGGTGGGTTACGGCACGCTCAATCCGGGGATCGGTACCGTGAACGTACCTGTCGGCAGCACGAGCCCGCAGATTGGTATGGTGACACCGGCGACACTCTCCTTCAACGCAGGCGATCAGTTCATATCAACCTCATTTCATCCGATCGCGGCAGGGACTACGGATGTAGTGATCGTCTCGCAACCCACTGGATTCACCACACCGAGCCAACCAGCCACGCAGCAGATCGTTGTTACAGTGCAATGAATACTTCTACGAGGCAGACCGTGACACCAGCAACGTGACGCGCATGCGCGAGAAGTTCGAAGCTCACGTCGAATACCTGGAAGCAGGGCAAGCAGGCGGCTGTAGGTGTGGAGTCTCAACAGGTTGTTCTGATCGAAGCCTGCTCTGCTGATGGGCGGCGACAGACCGAGGCTATCATGGGGTCGGTGCCAGTTGTACTGGTGGATCCATGGTGCGAGGTTTGTTTTCTCGTTCTGCTGAGTTCTGGTAGAGGCGGGCGTAGGCCCACTCGCGCAGGGCGGTCTGGATGAAGCGTTCGGCCTTGCCGTTGGTTCATGGGGTATATGGCTTGGTGCGGCGGTGCTTGAGACCCAGTTGCCGGCAGGCGTCGGCGAAGGCGTAGGAGCGGTAGCTGGCGCCGTTGTCGGTGAGTACGGCTTTGAAGCGGATGCCTAGCCGCGCGTAGTAGGCCAGCGCGGCCTGGAGGAAGTGCAGCACCGAAGCGCGGGTTTCATCCGGGTAGATGGCCGAGAAGGCGATGCGGCTGTGGTCGTCGATGGTCACATGGACATACTCGGCACCGATGCCCTTGACGCTGTCGCGGCGGTCGCCGGTCACGCGATGCGACGGCCGTGCGATCCGCACCAGGCGCTTGATGTCCAAGTGCAGCAGGTCGCCCGGGGCAGCGTGCTCATAGCGCTGTATCGCCACGGAAGGCTCCAGATCCCGTATCCGGTTCAGCTTCAGTCGCCCCAGGATGCGGCTCACCGTGGCGCGGCTCAGACCCGTCTGCTGCGCGATCCGGAAGCCGGTCCAGCGCTCGCGACGCAAGCTCTCCACGCGTCCCACCTGCTCGAGCGATGTGGGTTGACGCAGACGATGCGGACGTGAACCCCTGCTCCACGACCTGCCTGCACATCTGCTCTCGACTGCGAATCGTCAGTCGGGCATTCTGGTGATAGTCCATCTGGTCTCCTGAGTCGCTTGGCTTCGCAAACTCAGCTTCCCAGTTCTCGATCAGATGGACAACCTATTGAAACCTCACATCTAGGTGTACCGCGCATACGAGCGGTGCCCGTTAAGACCATCTCAGCGGAGCGCATGATCAAGTGCATGGAGGTTGTCTGGACGATGGCTAGGTTTGAGCCAGTCGCGCAAGGCGCCTTTGGTTCAGTTCTGCGCGAGAACTGGAGGCTGGTTTCAAGCGCCGCTGGGCACCGCTTGAAGAGCAAGAGCGCAGCCTCTTGGACTGACGCGCGAGCGGCAATGTCGCTCGCGTTGTTCGTGCATTCCTTTTCCCACCAGTCTTTGCATGCAGGGAGGAGGAAGCGTGGCCATGTGGGGAGACCGAGCCGCGCCGAAGGCAGGGCGAGATCGGAGTCTTCTGCGACCGAGTCAGCGCAGGCGGGTGTTGGCGAGCGCCCTAAGGATGGTGCGGGTGTTCTTGTTCATGACCTGCCGAAGGTACATGATGATGGCGAACAGAAGGACCAGAAAGAAAAGGTCGACGCGCAGGATCGAGTGCAGAAGCCCGCCCAGAGTTTCTGGCGGGAACATGTGCAGGTGCATCCACACAAAGGCGACGACGGCGAGGATGGCGAGTACGCCAACGATAATGCGGGAGGAGCGTTCGGACCTGTCGGCTGTGAGGGCCTGCTGGACGAAGGCCAGTTCCGCGTTAGAGCATTTCGCCTAAGGGTGTAGTTGTTGGAAGGGCAGTCTGAACCAGGCTTG
>CAXSHQ010000100.1:0-13051 GCA_964236875.1 uncultured Acidobacteriaceae bacterium
CAGCCCTGCACGAAGCCGTAAAAGGCCTGCAGGACCTCCGCGTAGCGCTCGCGGTCGAGCCCCGGCTCCGTGAGCGAAAGCATGGCCTCGGTTGCTTCATGTTGCTCCCGAGTCTGTTCCCGCAGGGCCGAAAGGTTCACACACACATTGTCATGGATAGGCGGGCTTCCCGCAATGCGAAGCGGGCACGCTCCGTCCCATCCAACACCCGTTGCGCTCCTCCGCATCACAAAAGCTCGCTTCAAGTATTTACGGCGTTACATCGGGAACGGAGGAGCGGGAGTATGCGTCCAGGTTGGGGGACACGGATGATCGCTGCGTTGCTTTGCTCGATCGGCCTGACCCTTCCCAGCGTCGCGGAGCCGCTGCCGGCGTCGGTGGCAGGCGCCTGGCGCATCCGGCGGATTCTCCCGACGAAGAACACAGGCTGCTGGAGCATCGAGCAGGCGCGCTCACTGGTAGGCACATCGCTCGTGTACTCAAGCGGCACCATGAAATGGCGCGATGGCGAAGTCCCGCTGCTGGGCGTGGTCACGCGCCAGCTTACCGCCGAGCAGTTCCGCAAGGAGAACTCCGGCTCCGGTGGCGGCGTGGACTTCGCGCAGCTCGGCATTCGCGGCACGCGCGTGCTGGAGATCGATCTGCAGCACGAAGATGCGGACATTACCGGAGCCTCGACGGAAGTGCCGGGCGACTCCGTTCTGGTGGTTTCGCCAAGCCGGATCTTAGTGAGCGCGTGCGGTGTCTACATGGAGGCGATGCGCGCGGCAGGCAGCGGCGGCTCGGCCTCCGGGCGGCATTAAAGACGCTTACTGTTTGAGCTCCACCATCGTGACGCCCTGTCCGCCCTCGTTGTAGGGCGGCTCCGAAACAGACGTGACGTGCGGGTGCTTGCGCAGGTATTCGCGCAGCGTCCTGCGCAGCACGCCCATACCCACGCCGTGGACGATGCGCAGGCGAGGCATGCCGGCCAGGAATGCGCGCTCCACAAAGCGGCTCACCTCTTCTTCGGCTTCATCGGCGGAGCGGCCGATCACGTTGAGCTCGTAGCCCATGCCGTCCATGTCCGCCGCAATCACGGTGACACCGCCGGAGCGCTTGGGCGCGACCACGATGGGTTCGCGCACCGGCGTAATCGCCAGGATGTCGGTGCGCGGCACACGCATCTTCATGGCGCCCACACCGATTTCCAGCGTCTTCGCATCCAGCAGGCGTGTCACGCGTCCTTCACTCCCGAGGGATTTGAGTGTGACGAGATCGCCCACCTGCGGCTCGCGCTGCGTCTTCTCTCTGCGGTGGCTTGCGTCTGCGTCTGCTCCGTTGCCGTGGGTCAGCACCGTAGTCTTGAATTGCTCGTTGGATTCGCGGCGTAGACGTCCGAGGCGAACCGCGGCATCGCGCTGGATCTTCGCGGCAACCTTCTTGTCATCGATGGCCTTCACCGTATCGCGGAGCTGATCTTCGAACTCACCGATCATCTCTTCGAGCTTGCGCTCCAGCTCGCGGGTGCGCTGCTTCTGCTCGGCGCGTCCTTCCGCCTGGAGGTGGGCACGCTCGCTGGCGAGCTTGCGCTCGGTGTCGGCAAGCCGCTCGCGCTCGGCCTGCGCGGCGGAGATGCCGGCATGCAGCTCATCGAGAAAGCGCGCGATGTCCGCCTGCTGCGTGCTCAGATTGCTGCGGGCATTCGTGATGATGGCAGGGTCCAGCCCAAGCCGTGCCGCGATGTTGAGCCCCGCGGAAGCGCCGGGCACACCGAGGCGAAGATCGTACGTCGGCGCGAGCTGTTCTTCGTCGAAGCCGACGGCGGCATTCAGCACGCCCTTGTGCTTGGCGCCGTAGACCTTGAGAGCGGTCAGGTGCGTTGTGATGAGACACCACGCGCGCGCATGCAGAAAGTGCTCGGCCACCGCCACCGCAAGCGCCGCGCCTTCTTCCGGATCGGTCGCGGAGCCCAGCTCGTCCAGCAGCACCAGCGAGCGGTCATCGGCGGAATGTGAAATCCGATTCACATTCGTAACGTGCGCGGAAAAGGTAGAAAGATTCTGCTCGATAGACTGCGCATCGCCGACGTCGGCGTAGACCGCCGTGAAGAGCGGCAGGCGAGCGCTGCGCGCCGGTACCGGCAGCCCTGATTGCGCCATGACCGTAAGCAGCCCGGCAGTCTTGAGCACCACCGTTTTGCCGCCGGTGTTGGGTCCGCTCACGATCATCTGGCGCACGCCGTCAGGCAGCGCAATGTCGAGCGGAACGATGGCTCCGCCGCCCCCGCGAAGCCGCAGATCGAGCAGAGGGTGCCGCGCGGCCAGCACTTCCAGCGAGTGTCCTTCCCCATCCTGAACAGCAAAGACCGGGCGCACGCAGTCGAGCTCCTCGGCAAACTTCGCCACCGCCTGGTGAGCGTCCACCTGAGCGAGCACCGCGGCGGCTTGCGAAAGCGCATTTGCCTGCCCCGCGACCGCTTGCGTCATCGCGACCAGGATGCGATGTACCTCGCTCTGCTCTTCATCCAGCAGCCGGATAAGCTCGTTGTTCTCCTCAATGGTCTCCATTGGCTCCACGAAGACCGTCGCGCCCGACGAGCTGGAGCCGTGCACCACGCCGCCGGCGCGGCGCTTGTACTCGGCCTTCACGGGGATCACAAAGCGCTCACCACGCACGGTGATCAGCGCGTCCTGGGTGCTGCCGTCTTCTGACAATCGCGCCAAAGCCCGGCGCAGGCTGTCTTCGATGGCGCGATGCTGCCGAGCCAGAGCGCGCCGAATGCGTGCGAGCTCCGGCGAGGCATCGTCGGCCAGCGATCCATCGGGCTCGATCTTGCCGCGCAGAAAACGCAGCAGGTTGGTGAGGTCCTGCTCGGCTACGGGCTCTGAGAGCGTGTTGATGGAGGGCCACTTGTCGCGGACCGGGTCGGGCGGCGCCAGCAGCAGCCTTCGCCATGCATCGGCGCGCTCGGCTAGCGCCAGCGTGCGCAGCAGCTCGTCGGGCTCCAGCGCGGAGCCCTCGATGCGCGCCTTCGCGAGCAGGTCCTCAGGGTCGAAGATGCCGCGGAAGTCGAAGCCGTTTCCGCTCGCGACCAGCCGCCGCATCTCGTCATTGCGGCTTTGCTGCTCCTCCACCCAGGCCAGCTCCGCGCAGGGTTCAAGCTGGAGCAGCAGACCGCGCCCAAGCTCCGACCGCGCACCCGCGGCCACGCGCTCGCGCAGGGCTTCCCATTGCAGCGCCAGGCCGCCGCGCTCGGAGAGGGGAGAAGGAAGGAGAAGCTCGATCGGCATGCTTCCTATTAGAAGCTCGCCGAGCACCGAGGACGCACGATCGCACGACCTTTCACAAAGCCCGATGGCGACCAATATTCAGCCCGTAGACTGGAACGATGCAGTTTCCCGCAACCCGTTTGCGCCGCCTGCGCAGCTCCGCCGCGATGCGCTCGCTGGTGCGCGAAACGCACCTCCGGCCCGGCGCGCTGATCTACCCGCTGTTCGTGTGCGAAGGCGAAGGCGTGCGCCGCGAAGTGAGCTCCATGCCCGGCGTCTACAACCTGTCAGTGGACGAAGCCGTGCGCGAAGCCGAGGCCTGCGCTGCGTTGGGGATTGGAGGGCTCATCCTGTTCGGCGTGCCGGATGTGAAGGACGAGCTCGGCACGCAAGCCTACGCGAGTGAAGGCATCACTCAGCGGGCTCTGCGCGCGATCAAGGGCAGCCGCGCGGCCTCCTCGCTGGTGGTGATCGCAGACGTCTGCCTGTGCGAGTACACCTCACACGGACACTGCGGCGTCGTCCGCCGAAAGGAAAGCGCCGAGGAGCTGCGCGAGATGGAAGCCGGCGCCGTAAGCTTCGAGATCGAGAACGACTCGTCCGTTGCGCTGCTTGCCCGCACGGCCGTGTCGCTGGCTGAAGCCGGGGCAGACATCGTCGCCCCCAGCGACATGATGGACGGCCGCATTGCCGCCATTCGCTCTTCGCTCGACCAGGCCGGCAAGCAGGACACGCCGATCATGAGCTACGCCTCCAAGTTCGCCTCGGCGTTCTATGGCCCCTTCCGTGAGGCCGCCGGCTCCACGCCGCAGTTCGGAGACCGCCGCACCTACCAGATGGACGGGGCCAACCGCCGCGAAGCCATGCGCGAGATCCAGCAGGACATCGCCGAAGGCGCCGACATGCTGCTGATGAAGCCTGCCGGCCCCTACCTCGACATCCTTCGTGATGCCCGCGACGCCTGCGATCTGCCGCTCGGCGCCTACCAGGTCTCGGGTGAGTACTCCATGCTGCACGCAGCCTTCCAGCGCGGCTGGCTGGAGCCCGAGCGCGCCATGCTGGAATCGCTCCAGAGCATCCGCCGCGCCGGCGCGGACTTCATCGTCACGTACTTCGCAGAAGATGCGGCGAAGCTGCTCTAAGTGTATTGAAGGGTGGTTGACTTGCGTCCCGCCCCGATCAGGAGCTAGGCTCCAGGTTCGATCTGCCGGAACAGGTCAGACAGCGCAATCGCGATCGCCGTGTTGGGACCCGGAGAACTCCATCGGAGGGCTGTTGCAGACCCCTGACCGTGGCGTTGTACCCGATGCGCTTCCACGGATTGATGACCCAGATCGTTTGAACTCCCATGTGTGCGTAGTCATCCACCGCCTCTTCCAGCTCTGCGAGCGAGTCGCCCCGGGATAGAATCTCAATGCACAGTAGTGGCGGCACCACTGTAATCAGATCGTCGGGATCTGTGTCTCGCACGACACACACATCGGCAACCCTGTAGCGATCGGCAAGTATCTGTACCCGCTGCTCGGTCATGGCAAGTGCACGCCAGTCGCTGAGATTAGCTTCAAAGATGGCCCCAAGAATGGCTTGCAACCTAGAATGTGGCCGTTCACCCACGTTGCGTTTCCTCAACTCGCCCTGAATGTAGTCGCAGTCGGGGCGGTACGTTGTCTCGAGATACTCCTGCACAGGGATGAGAGCTGCGCTGACGGCCATCGTTCCACTCCTGTGCTTATCCTCTCTCTTTTCGGGCTGCGTTGCTACAAAGAAACATCGCCGCCTCCGCCGCCCTGCGCTTCACCAGCCCCGGCACGACCTTGCCGCCCGCATGCACCCACAGCCCGAACTGTGCGGCGGCTTCCTCAAAGTAACCCTGGTTCAGGCACTGCAGCAGGCTGGAGCGCGTGAAGGCATGCACGCCGGCGTTGAAACAGAAGTCCACCAGCGCATCGAAGTGGTTCTGCCGGATGGGCACCGTCACAACCCGGTTCACGCAGGCGACAGCCTCCGCGGCATCGGCCCGCAGCAGGGCTTCGGCTTCAAGCTCGCTGACCTTCCGCCCTGAAAAGACGTCCGGCCCGGTGTGGCCGTAGCCAATGGTCCACACGCCGGCGCAGTCCTGGTAGGCCTCCAGCCGCAGGCCTTCAAAGCGCCTGGTCAGAGCCAAACCATCTTCGCTATAGGTAAATGTCTGGTACATGGCAAAACGCGCCTCCTTGCGCGCTGCCGCCGGCCGCGCCTGAGTCCGGAGCCGGTGGCTGAACATCGAATGCTGTTGGTACATAGCGGCGGGTACACTAACCCATGTCAGCGGCCCCTGGCCGCCACCGCAGAAAGAAACGGAGCACTCCCTTGGCAGAAACGATCTATGACCTGGCGGTTGTCGGCGGCGGTCCCGCCGGGTACACTTGCGCGATTCGCGCCGCGCAGCTCGGCCTCAAAGTGGCTCTGATTGAAAAAACCGACAAGCTCGGCGGCACATGCCTCCACTGGGGCTGTATCCCCACCAAGAGCATGCTGTTCTCCGCCGAGGTGTGGGACCACCTGAAGCATGCGGCCAGCTATGGCATCGACGGTGTTGACAAGCCGCAGCTCAACTGGGCCAACCTCATCCAGCGCAAGAACGACATCACCATCAAGCACACCAAGGGTCTTGACTTCCTGATGAAGAAGAACAAGATCACCGTGGTGCGCGGCCATGGCCGTCTCACCGGCGCGGCCAAGGACGGCGTCCACACCGTCGAGGTCACCGACGAGGACAAGGCCTCCAACCGCGGCCGCGACGCGCAGGCCGAAGGCTACACATCGCAGACCAAGTCGCAGGTCAAGGCGAAGAAGCTCGTCATCGCCACCGGCTCCGATGCCCGTATGCTGCCCGGCTACGAAGCCTCCGACGACATCATGACCAACATGCAGGTGCTCACGCTCCCCAGCATGCCCAAGTCGATGATCGTCATCGGCTCGGGCGCTGTCGGGGTGGAGTTCGCTTCCGTTATGAACAGCTTCGGCGCCGAAGTAACCATTCTCGAGGCCTTGCCCCGCATCGTGCCGGTCGAAGACGAAGAGGTCTCGAAGGAGCTCACGCGCCAGTACAAGAAGCGCGGCATCGGCATCAACACCGACTGCAAGGTATCCAAGATCGAGAAGACTGCCGACGGTATGAAGGTCACCTGGACCGACCCCGCCGGCAAAGAGCAAACCAAGGCTGCCGAAAAGGTGCTCGTTGCCGTGGGCCGCGCCCCGCGCACCTATGATGCCGGCCTGGACAAGACCAACATCCAGCTCGATCGCGGCTTCATCCCGGTGAACGAATGGATGGAGACCACCGAGCCCGGCGTATACGCCATTGGCGACATCGTTGCCGGCCTGCCGCAGCTCGCGCACGTTGGGGCGATGGCGGGCATCGTAGTGGCCAGCAAAGCCGCGGCCAAATACGCCCGGCCCGTGCGCAAGGATCGCGTCCCGGGCTGCACCTACTGCGATCCGCAGATCGGCAGCGTAGGCCTCACCGAAGCGCAGGCTAAGCAGAAGGGCTATCAGGTAAAGGTTGGCAAGTTCCCCTTCGTCGGCAACTCCAAGGCCACTATCCTCGATGCGCACGACGGCTTCGTGAAGGTCGTCTCCGACGCCAAGTACGGCGAGCTTCTAGGCGTGCACATCATCGGCCCGCAGGCCACTGAGCTCATCAGCGAGTGCGTCACCGCCATGGAGCTCGAAGCCACGGTGGAAGAAATGATGTTCACCATCCACGCGCACCCCACGCTCTACGAGGCGCTGCTCGATGGATTCTCCAGTGTCGAAGGCATGGCCATCAACGTATAGAGAGGCCCACATGCAAAAGAAACTCACGTTCGAATTTCAGCGGGACGGGAAATGGTTACTTGGTTCCTGTCCTGAGGTCCCGGGTGCCAGTGGGCAGGGTCGTACGCTCATGTCCTGCAGCCGGAACCTCGTTCAGGCCGTCGCGATGATCCTCGATGAGGAAGATGACCCGCGATCCACCAGAACGACGGTTGAGGTCGAGGTACTAGGTAAGTCTGTGCCGTACAGCGTGGAGCTTCTCGAGAGCTGGGAAGGGTTCGCCGTGCGTTGCCCCGATCTTCCGGGCTGCTTCTCACAAGGGGACGACGAAGAAGAAGCTTTGGACAACATCCGAAACGCGATTAAGGACTACGTAGAAGTGGCCGAAGAGATAAGGCAAGAGCCGAACCGGCAACTCGAGAAGGTCGCATAGCTTGGGTAAGCTGTCCGGTATCCAACATGCACGTGCCGTTCGAGCACTTCAACGAGCGGGATTCATTATCATTCGGCAGAGCGGGCACATAGTGATGCGGAAAGGTCCGGTTGAACTCATCGTTCCACGTAACAACCCGATCAACGCACTCACCATGTACGACATCGTGAAAGCCGCAGGCCTGACTGTAGAGCAGTTCCGCGACCTGCTCTGATGCTCCTCCACCTCCTCCAGCTAGGCCGCATACCCTACGCCGATGGCCTCCGCCTCATGCGCGAGGTCGTCGACGCCCGCAAAGCCGGACATGTCGGCGACACGCTTCTCCTCATGGAGCACCCACCCGTCCTCACCCTCGGCCGCAACAGCACGCGCGCCAACATCCTCGCCACCGACGAGCTGCTCGCCCGCAAGGGCGTCGAGGTTCACGAGATCAACCGCGGCGGCGACGTCACCTACCATGGCCCCGGCCAGCTCGTCGGCTACCCCATCTTCGACCTTCGCGGCGACCCGGCCGGGCTCCCCGGCAAGCGCGGTCCCTATCTCGGCCCTGTCGACTTCGTTCGCCTGATGGAAGAGGCGCTCATCCTCACCTGCAAGGACTTCGGCGTACCGGCGCAACGCATCTGCAAGCGCACCGGTGTGTGGACCTACGCGGGAGGCAGCATCCCGGAGAAGAAGATCGCGGCCATTGGCATCCACGTTTCGCAGGCGATCACCTCGCACGGCTTCGCTCTCAACGTCACCACCGACCTCCGCGACTTCAACTGGATCGTCCCCTGCGGCATCACCGACCGCGGCGTGACCTCGCTCGAGCTGGAGTCCCCGCACGAGCCGTCACCCATCCTTACGCAGGCTGCCGACCGCGCCGCCGCAAACTTCGGCCGCGTCTTCCACCGCCAGGTCCTCGCCGCCAACTCGCTCGATGAACTGCTGACTACATCTGCTCGACTGGTTTGAAGAACCAAGTTCGTGTGCTCCTTAGCAGGAGCATAACGAGGGAAGTCAAGGCAGGAATTGTCAACACGGCAAAACCAAAGACTCCGTCTGCACCATCGCTCCAAAGTAGCCATCCTGCGAGCAAAAGCAAGAACACAGAGAATGCAACCGCCGTCCACCAAGCCCACACTTTTCGTCTATACACGCCTACGCTTGCACTCAGGGTAGCCACCGTCAAAGCGCTGTTGAGTACACAGTCGCCTAAATGTGAGTGCGTGACCGGAGCTGCGTGGTCCACCCAGGGCGTCACCGCATAGAATGCGAAGACCGCTGCTACTATCAGACCGAAAAATGCCGTGAGACTTGCCGCGATGCGTCCCATGCTGCACCACGCTACCAGAGCCTTCCGCTAACCGCACATAACAGCCAACACCAATCCAGCCGCCGTATAATCCACAGTTGCGCCGCATACCCGCTCTCCGGAGACCCTTGCCATGCCGACTGACGTTCTTATGCCCCAGATGGGCGAATCCATCACCGAAGGCACGCTTACCAAGTGGCTCAAGAAGCCCGGCGACACGGTTGCTCGCGACGAGCCTCTCTTCGAGATATCCACTGACAAGGTGGACGCCGAGATTCCGTCCCCAGTCGCCGGCACGCTCGGCGAGATCAAGGTGCAGGAAGGCGCCTCGGTCAGCGTGAACTCCGTCGTCTGCACCGTCAGCGAAGCTGGCGCGGCCAGCGCCCCGGCCCCGGCTGCCCAGCAGCCCGAGAGCGCCGCGGCTTCGCCCACCAAGGAAGACACCGTCACACCCTCCGCGGAAGCCACGGCTATCCGCGACACCGCCGTGAACACGCCCGCTCCTTCAGGCGGCCCGGCGCCCGCAGCCGGTCCCGGCACCGACATCCTCATGCCGCAGATGGGCGAGTCCATTACCGAAGGCACCATCACCAAGTGGCTCAAGAAGGTTGGCGACACCGTCCAGCGCGACGAGCCCATCTTCGAGATCTCCACCGACAAGGTCGACGCCGAAATTCCCTCACCCACCGCCGGTGTCCTCACCGAGATCAAGGTGCCCGAAGGCTCCACAGTCACAGTCAACTCCATCGTAGCGGTCATTGGCGGCGGCGCCGCTGCTCCGGCAACAGCATCTGCCAGCCCGGTTCCGGCTGCAAGCCAGCCTGCGGCGCCAGCGGCTCAGCCTGCGGCAGCCTCTGCAACGCAGGGTGAGGCCCCGCGCTCTTCACCGCTGGTCCGCAAGATGGCCTCCGAGAACAACGTGGATCTTTCCGCTGTTTCCGGTTCGGGCGCATCGGGGCGCATCACCAAGCAGGACATGGAAAGCCATCTCGCTGGCGGTGGCGCCGCGAAGCCGTCCGCTGCCGCTTCCACGGCCGGGTCTGCCGCAACGCAGCTGGGTCAAACCCAGGCGGCTTCCACCCCGCCGGCCAACGCAGCCACGCAGCCCACGTATCAACAGGCTGAGTCCGCGGGAGCCACTACACAGCCTGCCAAGGCCGCGGCCATGAGCACGCCGCAACCCGGCGAGCTCGTGCCCATGTCCAAGATGCGTGCCATCATCGCCAAGCGCATGGTGGAGTCCAAGGCGACCAGCGCCCACGTCCACACTGTCTTCAAGGTGGACATGACGCGCATCGTCCGCCTGCGCGAAAAGGAAAAGAACAAGTACGAGCAGCGTAACGGCGTCAAGCTCACCTACATGCCGTTCATCACCCGCGCGGCTGTGCAGGCATTGCGCAAGCACCCCATCGTCAACTCCGCCACGCAGGGCGAAGCCATTCGCTACAACAAGAACATCAACATCGGCATCGCCGTTGCGCTGGAGTGGGGCCTGATCGTCCCCGTCATCAAGCAGACTGAAGAAAAGAGTTTCCTCGGCATCACGCGCGCCATCGTCGATCTCGCCGACCGCGCGCGCAACAAGAAGCTCCTGCCCGATGAAGTTGCCGGCGGCACCTTCACCCTCACCAACTCCGGCATCTTCGGCGAGCAGTTCGGCACGCCCATCATCGCGCAGCCGCAGTCCGCCATTCTCGGCATCGGCGGCCTCAACAAGGAAGCCGAAGTCCTCACCGACAAGGACGGCCAGGACACCATCGCCGTCCGCTCCATCCAGCGCTTCACCCTCGGCTTCGATCACCGCATCATCGATGGCTCCGATGCCGGCAAGTTCATGAGCGACTTCAAAGCCTATCTCGAGAACTGGTCCGAAGACATCGGTTAGTTTCCCGCTTCACTTGCGGCTCCCACTCAGCAACCTTTGGGCAACGTCCCGTTGCTCTGCAGAGGCGCTGGGCGGGGCCGCTTTTGTCTCCACATAGCGCAGGTTGACGTTCGCTATGTCGCTGCTGGGAATCAGAAACAAGTTGCCGGGAATCTTGCGCCAGTACTCTTCCGACCGTACCCCAGGCCACGTTCTCCGTTTCTCCTCGAAATCCTCCCGCGAAAACGCCTGGGGCTCGCCAGCGCTATGCTTTGGAGCGCCCCGGTGGCTTCCAGGGTGAAATCGGCGATGCGTCCCTGGTAGAGCGTGCCGCTCTTCGTAAGCACGTCCAGATGGAGTTCCACATCCTGGGTTGGTGCGAAGCGGTGGTTCAGATAAAAGAACCACTTGGAGATCGGTGGAGACGTAACCAGCGCGAACTTGATCAGCTGCTTGCCCCATCTGTACGCATCCAGGCGCTGGTATCTTCGCAGCACCAGAAGCACAAGAAGCGTGTAGAAAGCGGTGATCGCGTACAAGCGCCACAGGACGCACAGGCTGGCCCAGAACACCCGATGCAGGCTGTCCAGAAATACAGGATCCTCCGGAGCGGAGGTTCCTTTGAACAAAACGGCCGCGTTGTGGATGGACGCGACCTGTTGCAGGTTGCCCCAGAGCAGCGCCCACACGATAGACAGCAACAGCGGGGGAGTCACCCAGACAACCGCACGGGTGATCTCTTCCCCTCTGCTTTGAGTCAGGTTTTTCGGCTCAACCGCCAGCCCGATCGCCCATCGAAACAGCAGGCCCGGTCCAAACAAGAATGTTGAAACCAGCAGGCTTACTGTGAGTGCAAGCATTTACGCAACGGCGGCTTCGAGCTGTTCCCGTGTCACGGTCATCGACCCGATCGACGTGTTCACCGTCGCTTGCCCCGTCTCGCGAAGCTGTCTGGCGACATCTTCTTCGTGGTCTTGCATGTACCGGAAAGCTTCGTTCCACACCAGCGCCGTGTTGATCCTCGTATTCTCTTCGATCGAGGCGACCAGCCGTTCCAGTTCCCGTCCGCTCATCCACAGCTCCAACGCATACGATGCGTCACTGCCCCAAACAGTAGCACATTTCCACTAAGCCTTATGCCAGATGCTCGCATTCAGGCAGGCAACGACGCCGTCGATCACCGCGCTCAGCCCCTGTGAAAATGCGGCCGCATCCACGATCGTCTTCTGCTCCACGGCATCGGCCACGTTGATGGCTGCCTGCGCAATGCTCAGCGCCGCATCCTTTTTCTGCGGTCCTGTCTTCGCGCCGAACAGCGCTTCCACACCCTGCACTACGCTCGGCAGCAACGCCACACCCCGCAACAACAGCTTCAAAAAGTTCATCTCTTCTTCTCCCTATTCCCTATTCCCTGTTTCCTGTTTCCTGTTTCCTACGTATGCTTCCCACCCAGGAACGCGATCGCCGCATGCACCGCCGTCAGCAGGCCGCCGAACGCTCCGGCCAGGCCCTGCAGCTTGCGCACGCTGCGATCGTGCGCATCCACGCGCTGCTCCAGATGGTGCAGCCGTCCCGGCTGCCCGATGCCCATCAACTGCTGCATCTGCATCTTCAACACAGACAGGTCTTCCAGCACCTGCCTCTCGTACTCATTCATCTCAAGTTCCTTCCCACGCCCAGAAGTGTCATCTCGATCGGCTTTTGACGTCGTCTCGACGGGCCTTCATAGAAGTGTCATCTCGACCGGAGCGCGAAGCGCGGAGTGGAGAGACCCTGTATTTACCTGGCAAGTCGCGAAGCGACGAGCCAGGGTCCCGTTGCGGATCCACTGCACACGCGCCCGCCTCACCCCACCGGCGCATTCACATACACCGCGCTTGAAAACCGCGAGTACACCCCGCTCGCGTTGTACATCCGCACGTAGTACCGCTCCACCTGCGCGGCCCGCAGAATGCTGAAGCTCCGCACCGGGCTGCGCAACACCAGGTCAGCGGGGTCCGCGCCTGCTCCGAAGCTCCAGTCCCGCCGCCGCACTTCGAAGCCCCCGCCGCTCGGCGCCGTGCAGCCGGCATCCACCTGCAGCGCCGTCGTGCTCAAGCTGGTCAGGGCGAGCTGCTGCAGGTTCGCAAGCACCTCACCCGGCCCACTCGCCGCATTCGCCGGCAGCACTGCGTCGCCGGCGATCTCGTCGCTCAGCGTCAGCCCCAGCCCATCGGCCAGCTCCGTCGCCCAGTCGTTCGCAAATGCGATCTTGTAGCGCAGCACCTCCGGCACGGCATGCCCGTCCGTCACCGTCACCGCGCGCACCAGCAGGGGAGTGGTTGCTCCCCCGCCGGTGACCCCGCTGGTCACTTGGAGCAGATCGCCCGGCCACACATCTGCCGCAGGGTTCACCGCCGCATACGTTC
>CAXSHQ010000100.1:13061-13733 GCA_964236875.1 uncultured Acidobacteriaceae bacterium
CGCAAACGCCAGCACCGCCTGCGCCGCGCTTTCACAATCAACACCGGACCGCGCCGGTGGCTGCAGCACCTTGCCCACCCACCGGCTTACGCCGCTCACCCCGCCAACCGACTCCGCCGCGATGCTTGCCGCATCGGCCAGCCGCGCCACCGACCGCCGCCCCGTCCGGTACATCACTGTAACGCGCTCGCCCGCCACCGGCACGCGCCCCGCAAAGAACAGCACCGTGCCGCTCGCTCCCGCGCTGCTGCCATAGGAGACCTCGCAGTCCACGCCCTGGCCGGCGCCGCCCACGAGCCGCGTCTGCTTCGCCCCGCTCGGCAGCGTGCTTACCACGGACAAGCTTCCCGGCCGCGTAAAACTCACCGCACCCACACTCGCGTTCATCGTCGCGGCATTTACCGCGGCAAAGCTGCAAGCGCCGGCCATGCCGGTCAGCGAAGCCCCGGCAGCCGCACTGTCATACAACACCGTCGCTGGCGTGTTCGAGCTCGCGCCCTCATCCACCAGATCGAAACAAACCTCCAGCGGCGCCTCGATCCCGGTCGCGCTCCCAAAGCTCTCCACCACGCCATCCACCATGCAGTAGTAGGGCTGCCCCACTCGCAGCATCTCCACGCAGTGGAGCCGCACCCGCAGCGTGTATCTGTGCCCTGCCGCCGGCGTGAACGT
>CAXSHQ010000101.1:0-4276 GCA_964236875.1 uncultured Acidobacteriaceae bacterium
AAGACCTTAGCAGCCTGGTGCACTTCGTCTGAGAACACAGAAGGAGCTCCGTAGTTTGCTGGTTGTGGAACTACAGCTACAAGAGAACCACCGAACGTCGCTAACCTCAGAGCGCTGAGCTCGGTATCATCCCGCGTCCGAACCGCCAGCCTTCTTCGGCGTCCACTTCTTCCGCGCTGAAGGCGAAGAAGACTCCGCGAGCACTGGAGCCGTAGCAGCCGTTGTCTCTGCCATTGCCGAAGCGGTCGCGGGTTCTGCCGTCAACTCGGCCGCTACATCTGCGCTTGCCCCCACAGCACCCTTCTGTGTCCACTTCTTTCGCGCGGCCGCAGGCCCTGGAAGCGCATTGACAACCACCGGCATCGGAGCCGCAACCTCCTCGCTCACCGCAGAGTCCGCAACGGCCGCCGCCTTTGGAGCCCACTTCTTTCGCGGAGGTACTGCTGCTTCCAAACTGGCGCTCTCCGCCGCAACCGGAGTCTCCACTGGCAAAGTCTCGCCAGCCTTGTCCGGCACGAGTCCTTCCGCGCTCCCCTCATCAGCGCCATTCGAACCCGTGGGCATCGTATGCAGGATCGGCACAGGCACAGCCGCCGCTACAGCAGGCTCTTCCACAACGCCTGCCACCCCAGCCTTCCGCTGCACACCCTCCCACAGCAGCTCCGCCACATCCCGTACCGCGATCGCATCGTCGCCCTTCGCCGGCGTGCTTTCCAGCATGCTCTTGCAGAAGGGGCACCCTACCGCCAGCACTTTGTCGGAAGCATCGCCAAGGGTCCGCTTCACCTCGGCATACCGGTTGTCCGAAATCCGCTGGTCCCCCGGTTCTTCTTCCTTCCAGAACTGGGCCCCACCGGCCCCGCAGCAGAACGCGTTCTCTCGCGTGCGCGGCAGCTCCATCACATCATTGCTGATCACATGCAGCAGGTCGCGTGGCGCGTCATACACACCGTTGTGGCGCCCCAGGTAGCAGGGGTCGTGATACGTCACCGCCGCGCTTCCACTCTCCGCGGGCAGCCGCCCGTCCGCGACCAAACCCTGCAGATACTCCGTGTGGTGCATCACCCGGAAGTCTCCGCCGATCTGCTTGTACTCCTTGCCCACCGCATTCATGCAATGCGGACACGTCGCCACCACCAGCTTCGGCTTCACCTCATTCAGCGTCGTTACATTCGCATCCGCAAGCTGCCGGTACAGGTACTCATTCCCCGCTCGCCGCGCAGAATCCCCCGTGCAGCACTCGCGCTTACCGAGCACCGCAAAGTCCACGCCCGCGTGGTCAAGCAGTTGCACAAACGCCCGCGCCGTCTTCTGCGCCTGCGGATCGTAGCTCGCCGCGCAGCCCACCCAATACAGCACGTCCGGCTCCGGGTTCTCGTCCGTTGTCTTTACGCTGAGCCCCGCGGCCCAGTCCAGCCGCTTCTCATGGTTGATCCCCCAAGGGTTCTTCGCCCGCTCCATCCCGCGAAACGCCGTCTGCAGCTGCGCCGGGAACTCGCCCGCGATCATCACCTGCTCACGCCGCACATCGAGGATGTCCAGCATCGGCTCATCCTGCACTGGGCACACCTCCAGGCACGCCCCGCACGTCGTACACGCCCACGCCGCCTCCGCCGACAACGCAAACTGCAGTAGTGGCTTCGGACTCTCCGCACCGCGCTCAAACGCGGGCATGGTCCGCGCCAGCTCGTTCAGCTCCATACGCTTGTTGATCTCCAGCGCCGAGGGGCTCAACGACTTCCCCGTCGCCGTCGCCGGACACACATCCTGGCACCGGTTGCACTGCACGCACGCATACGCATCCAGCAGCCGAGGCCATGCCAGGTCTTCCAGCTTCTTCGCGCCCAGCTTCGGTGTGTCCGAGTCCACATCCAGCACAACCGCCGGCATCACGCCCGAAGCCACATCCCGCGCCACGGCATACTTCACCGAGCTCATGAAGATGTGCACATGCTTCGTGCGCGGAAAGTACATCAGGAACAGCAGCACACTTCCCAGCGCGCCCCAATACCCAAACACTCGCCACGCCTCTGCATTTTCCGGCGTAAACAGATGCGAAAGCAGCGTCGCAAACGGCTGCCAGCGATTCGATGGACTCGGCCCCTCCGATACCAGCCTCGCGCCGGCACCGATAGCCCGGCTGCCCACATGGAACAGGATGAACCCCGACACGATCACCGAGTCCCAAGCCACCGCTTGTTCCTTCAGCTTCGGATGAAGCAGCGTCCGCTCATTGAACAGGAAGTCCTTGCGGCTCGGCAGCAAAAACCGCCGCACCACCAGCGCCACCACACCCAACAGCACCCCCGCGCTCAGCACATCCGCGAGCAGGAGGTATGCCGTGCCCCAGAAGCTCCGCGACGGGATGCGCACGGGCACAAAACCATCCACCGCATCCACGAGGTTCACCAGCAGGTAGAACACGAACCCGTAAAAGATGAACGAGTGAAAGAAGCTCACCCACGGCCGCTTGCGAAACGTCCGGTTCTGCAGCAGCGTCGTCGTCAGCGCATACCAAAGCCGCCGTGGCATGTCGTTCAGCCGAGCATCCGTATCTTCAGCGCCGCGCCGTATCCGCCGGAAGATGCGGACGAACCCATGCAGCCCAATGGCGGTCGTCACCACCGCAAACAGCAGGAACGCAATCCTGTTTCCCACTGAAAGCATGATCGTCTGTCCTCTATGCGTCTCTTAGCGCCCTGCCGCTCTTGTTGTCATCCTTCGCGAAGCGGAGGAACTGCGTCTTGCACGCGCGTCACCGCACATGAAGCACCCTTACTCCTTCAGCTTCGCAATCAACGCGGGTACCACCTCACCCACATCCCCCACGATCCCATAATCCGCCACGCCAAAGATCGGCGCATCGCGATCTTTGTTGATCGCCACGATCACCTTGCTCTTGCCCATCCCCGACAGGTGCTGCACCGCGCCCGAAATCCCAATCGCCACATACATCTTCGGCTGCACCGTCTTGCCTGTCTGCCCTACCTGCTCCGAGTACGGCCGCCACCCGGCATCCACGATCGCGCGCGTCGCGCCCACCGCGCCGCCCATCTGGTCCGCCAGCCCTTCCACCAGCGTCTTAAACGCCTCCGCGCTGCCCACGCCGCGCCCGCCCGCCACCACCACGTCGGCTTCGGTCAACGACACCCGCTCGCTCTTCGCCGTCGTTCGTCCCGTCACCGTCACCCGCGGCTTCGGCAGCTCCAGCTCCACATCGAACTGCTCCGCCGTCTCTTCCTTAGGCTGCGCCGGCTCAAACGCCCCGGGATGGACCGTCACCACCGCCACCGCCGCCGTGGTCTCCACGCGTTCGGTGACACGCGCCAGATACGTGTAATGTTCCGCCGTCAGCGTCTCGCCCGTATACCGCAAGCTGCTCGCATCCTCGATCAGCGCTGCCTCCAGCTTTACTGCCACACGTGCACTGTATTCGCGCCCACTGCGGCTCCCGCCGATCAGCACCGTGTGCGCCTCGCCTTCGCGCGCAATCTGCGCCACAGCCGCCGCCCACACCTCGGGATCGAACGTGGCCAGCGCTGGCATGTCCGCTACCAGCACCTGCTCTCCCAAGCGTGCCGACTCTCCTGCAACCGCCGCCACCCCGCTGCCCAGCACCAGCAGCGTCAACGGCCCTTCGCGCTCGAGCCCCTGTGCCCCGGTTACCATCTCACGCGTGCTTTTCGAGACCTTGCCGTCTTTATGTTCCACCACCAGCAGAATCATGCGATCACCTTGGCCTCATTGCGCAACAGTTCCACCAGCTCGCCCGCCGCCGCCACGGCATCCTTGCCATCCAAAATTTTGCCGAGCCGCCCCTTCACCTGCACTTCCGCGCTCACCACCCGCATCTTCGCCGCGGTGCCTTCCACCGTCTCCCTGCGCAGCTCTTTCCGCTTCGCCTTCATGATGTTCGGCAGCGTCGGATAGCGCGGCTCGTTCAGCCCCTGCTGCATCGTCACCACCGCAGGCAGGCTCACTTCGAACTCCTCCGAGCCCTCATCCACATCGTGCGTCCCAGTCAGCTTCCCATCGCTCACCTTCAGCGCCGTCGTCCACGCGGCAAGCGGCCACTGCAGCCTCTCCGCCACCGCTGCCCCCAGCCCCTGGCTGTCCCAGTCCGCCTGCTGTCCGCCGCAGAACACGAGGTCCGCAGCCTCCTTCTTCGCGACCTCCGCCACCACACGGCTCACCGCCACCACATCCAGCCACTCGGCAGATTCCATCAGCACCGCCCGGTCCGCCCCCATCGCCAGCGCAGACCGCAGCACCTCCT
>CAXSHQ010000101.1:4302-13703 GCA_964236875.1 uncultured Acidobacteriaceae bacterium
CCCACCGCCAACGCGATCACTTCCGTGCCCGCAGCCGCCTCCCGCAGCCGCAGGGCTTCTTCCACGCCGTACTCGTCCATGCTGTCCATCACCAGCTTGCTGCTGCTCAGGTCCACCTTGCCGTCTTTGATCCGGACGTTCTCCTCCGCATCCAGAACCTGACGAATCACTGCCAAAACCCGCATAGCCCCTCGACCCCTCTACTCAACATAGACCGGCCAGCCCGGCTTCACCGCGCAGCCAACGTGACATGGTACCGCCCCAGCCGCACAAGTCGAAACCGCGCCCGCACTCACTGTTGAGCAGGCACAACCGGCAAAGGCTTCTTCCACGCATTCCTGGACCGAAGAAACTCCACCAGGCTCGTAATCTGCGCCTCCGTCAACACCTCGCCGAAGGCCGGCATCGACTGCCCGCCTTCTTTGATCTGCCGCTGCAACTCCGCCGCGCTTCTACGCTTCCGTACCTCGCGCAGCGACGGCCCCCTGTCCGTGCCCATCCCCGCCGGCCCATGGCACCGTACGCACCCGGCGCTCGCAAACACTGCCGCGCCCTGCTCCGGATCAGCACTCTTCGCGGCTCCGCTCGGCACCGCGGCGAAAACAGCCGCGATCAGCACCCCTCCCACCGTCCATCTATGCATAGAACGCAAGCTCACCCACGCCATACCGAAAGACTAGTGCAGTTGAACAAGCGCTGGTCCCTGTTCCCTAATCCCTGTTCCCTGCTCCTAAGGCGTCTGCTGCGAAGGCAGCATGTCCGCCGTGATCTCTGCCGCCTTGGCAGCGCCGCGCGCATCCAGGTCGTGCACATGCCACACCACAGACTCCTGCGCGATCTCGCCATGCTTGCGCAGATACTCCAGCGCATAGGTGCTCGCTGTTGGATCGTCCTTCTGGTCTGCAAAGTACGCCGCCTGCAAGCGCGCCTCGTCCTTCATACCCGTGCGCCGATACAAGATCGCCAGGTTGTAGTGTGCGGCCAGGTCATCCGGATCGATCGCCTGCACGGCCTCATACTCCGCGCGCGCCTCCGGGTAGTGCTGCTGCTGGTAGTAGCTGAACCCCAGCTCCCGATGCGCATCCCGCGAGCGCGGAAACTGCTCGGCCACCTTGCGCAGGTCGGCAATCGCCTGGTCTACCTGCCCCTCGTTGCGCTCGATTAACGCCAGGTAATAGAGCGCCCGCGCATTGTTAGGCTGGAGCGCCAAACTCTTCTGCAGACTTGGCCGCGCATCCTCGTATTTCTCCCACTGGATGTTCGCGATCGCCACGTTCGTGTACCCATCCGCATACTCCGGCCGCAGCCGGATCACTTGCTCGAACGCCGCCACGCTCGCCGCGTACTGCTGCGCATCCAGCAGCCCCACGCCGTAATTATTCCACCGCATCCACTCCGGGTTCTCCGTCTTCGCCGGTGCAGTCGGGCTGTTCTCCCCCACGTTGATCGTGCGCGTCGCGCTCGTCATCTCCACCACCGGCTGTACGTAGTGCGGCTTCAACCCGAAGTCGATAAAGTGCTGGTCGAACCTCCGGTAGCGCACGGTTGCCGTCACATTCAGCGCACCCACTCCCGCGCGCGGCACCGTAAAGCTGTAGCGCACAATCTGCGACCGCCCGCTCTGGATCGAGTTGTTGTACGCCACCACGCGGTTGTTCCAAACTTCATGGAGCCCATTCAACGTGCCGCTCTTGTTGATCAGCCGATTCGTAAAGCTATGCGCCGCCGGGTCCAGGTCGCCGTTGGCCTCCAGCCCGCCGCTGCGGCCCAGCACCTTGCCGTTCGCGTCCGTCACCGCAAACTCCACCCAACTCTCATACATGTCACGCTGCTCGGGCACATGCGAGTGCGCCGCACCCTTGTTCTGGATCACCACCGAAACCGTCAGCTTCTCCCCGGCACTTATAGAGAAGTTCTTCCTGCCCAGTGGCGCGATCGGCTCCTTTGATCCTTCACGTTCTAGCGCGAAGATATCGACATTGAACACGTTCGCCGCCAGAAACTCCCGTATTCTCCGGCCCTGTTCCTCGAACTTGTAGTACTCCGGCAGCAGCGAGTTCGCGCCCAGCCAACGATGGCTCGCCAGCTGCCCATTCTTCGCACCCGGGTCGCGCCCCATAAACGCCTCGCGCTGCATGTGGCACGTCTCGCACGTCGACACCGAATCCTTCACATAGAACGGCAAAGGACTCTGCTTCGCAAAGCTGGAGTTCTGCCACTCATCGTAGGGGCTCATCGCGCGCTGCCATTTGTAGTCGTTCAGCTCGTGCGGCAGCGCGGCTTTGTGGCAGCTCGCGCAAAACTCGCTCGTCCGGTAGAACGGCTTCATAACCGCCGCCGAGTGCCGGTCCAGATGCGCCAGAATCTCGCCATCCGACACCGCTCGATGGATCGGCTGCCCCTGCTCATCCATCAGCACCGCCGGTACGCCCAGCACATAGCTTCCCGTCCCGCGCGTATCCACCTTCTGCACGCTGTGGCACACCGTGCACGTCACGCCGTCCTGGTCGTAGGGCCGCTTCTTCGGCCCTGCCTGCGTCAGCGCGCCCGCCGCCACCGCGATCGGGTCATGGCACCCTTCGCAATGCCGCGAAAACTCAATCCCCTTTTCCGTGTTCAGCAGACCCACGTTCTTCAGGTACCACGGCGCGCGGTTCGCATTCGAGTGCGCCGACTCCCGCCATTGCGCATGCGCCGCCTGGTGGCAATGTCCGCAGTACTGGGCTGTCGGAAAGTCTTTCGGATCGATGAACTGCCCGTTGTCCGTCGTCATGTTCGACGGCAGGAAAGGATGGTCCTTCCCGTAGCGGAAGTTATAGCTCGCCGCGACCTTCTCGTTGTACGCCGTGCGCGCGGCCGTATGCTCGTCTTCCGTGGTCGCTGCCCGCACCGCCCCTGAAAGCATCCACACCCCCAGCCCTCCGCAAACGGCGAGTGACAGGATGCAAACGACAGCGCGAAAACGGCGAACGAGGGGCATGGACGGTGACCAGGGCGAACAGAAGCTCACCCATGCTATTACACCGAAAAATCGATTGTCTTCTCTCCGGAACAAACGCTTTCCACCGCCCGGGAGTTGCAGATTCCCGGGTGCGCCGCGAAAATGGGTGCGCAAGCCTGGAGCCGTCATGAAAACGCCCGCCCCCGTCGAGTCCGCCTCTGCCCTCATCGACAAAAGGATCGAGGAACTCGCCGACTGGCGCGGCCAGACCCTCGCGCACATCCGCAAGCTCCTCCACCAGGCCGATCCCGACCTCGTTGAAGAGTGGAAGTGGCGAGGCGTCCCCGTGTTCTCCCACGCCGCCATCCTCTGCACGGGCGCAACCTACAAAGCCGTCGTCAAGCTGACCTTCGCCAAGGGAGCCGCCTTGCCGGATCCATCGGGCCTCTTCAACTCCAGCCTCGAAGGAAACGTCCGCCGCGCCATCGACATCCACGAAGGCAAGCCGCTCAACGAAGCCGCCCTGAAGGATCTCATCCGCGCCGCGGTCGCTCTCAACCTCCAGGGCAAAAGCAAGCCGAAGCCGAAGCCGGCAAAGAAGAGCGCTTCCAAGTCCTAGCTTGCAAGAAGGGCAGGATCAATCAAGTGGGGCGTCGGCTTCGTCGAGGCCATTCGCCCTCATGCAGAGACGACTTCTGGGGCCGAGCTGGATGCCGTCGACGATTTCAGTAGCGCATCTTCTCCAGGTCAGCAATCAGCGAAGGCCCATTCGGAGTCCACCCCAGCCGTTCCCGCGTTTTCCCGCTCGATGCCGGCATATCCAACCCCACAAACATCCCCAGCCACCCAAAGTGCCCCGCGGCCTCTTCCGGCGTGATGGACTTCACCGGTACCTCCAGCCCCTGCCCAATCACCTCGGCGATCTGTCGTGCCGAAACGCCCTCTTCCGCCACGGCGTGGTACCGCTTGCCCGCTTCGCCCTTCTCCAGCACCAGCCTGTAAAGACGGGCCACGTCACCGACGGCCGCAGCCGGCCAACGGTTCGCACCCTCGCCCACGTACGCAGAAAGGCCTTTCGCCCGCGCCACTTCGATCACATATGTAATCAGGCCCTGCTTCTCCGTGTCATGCACCTGAGGCAGCCGCACCACCCGCACATCCACGCCGCGCGCCGCAACGGCCTGGCCCGCTTCTTCTGAGGCTTTGCGTGGGTTCGGGTGTTTGTCGTCGTACACATCTTCGGTCGCCGGCTGCCCCGGCGCACCGCCGCCCAATCCAACGCCGGAGGTAATCAGGAACGGCTTCGCCGTTCCCGCCAGCACCTCACCCATGGCCTCAATCACCCGCCGGTCCTTTTCGGTGTTCGCCACGAAGTTGGCCATGTTGTGATCGAACGCGCAGTGGATCACCGCATCTGCGTCCGCTGCCCCGCTGCGGAGGCTGTCGAGGTCTTCCAGGTCACCGCGATGCACCGCCGCGCCTGCTGTCTTCAGCGCCTCGGCACCCGCGTCCGACCGCGTCAATCCCAGCACCTGATGGCCGGCGTCGATAAGTTCCGGAACAAGGGCAGACCCGACAAAGCCGGTAGCACCCGTAAGAAAGACTCGCATGATGATGTCCTTGTGTTGCGTAAGCTCGGGCGCACTCGCGCCCTCATGAGCAGATGAAGCCCGAAGCGATACGGTTCCATGCAAGCCGAAAAAATGGCGCCAACCGGACAAACAGAGCGTGCCAGGTGACTCACTCCGTGGCGGCTTCATCCTCGCAGGTGTGCTCGCGCTTCCGCCCATGCGAGCCTGCACCGAATAGCGGTTGTCATCTCGACCGGAGGCCGCGCTTTTGCGGCCGGAGTGGAGAGACCCTGTATTTGGCACTACCGGGAACACTAACCCTAAGGACCTGCAAAGCCGCGCCTAACGCGCCTTCTCCGGCGCCTGCAGGCCACGTCCTTCCACCACGGTGTAGATCCGGTCCACCGCGCCCGGCGCGAGCTTCTCCACCACCCCATCTGGCCAGTGAATCTCAATCGTGTCGACATGCGCATTCTGCCCAATCCCGAAGTGCGGCCGCAGGTCCATGCTTGAGGCAAAGCTCCCGCCGGCCACCACATCCGCTCGCTGCCGAACGCTCCCCGCCTGCAGATATACCGTCGCCCCGACAGCATCGCGCGGACTCTTCGGCCCACCCACCAGCTTCAGCTCCAGCCAAT
This sequence comes from uncultured Acidobacteriaceae bacterium, assembly GCA_964236875.1. GTDB lineage: Bacteria > Acidobacteriota > Terriglobia > Terriglobales > Acidobacteriaceae > Granulicella. Next base: position 9,453 of record CAXSHQ010000101.1, read on the forward strand.
GGTTCTGCGCGCTCCCTGCAGCCGCGTCTACGTTCCGCAGCACCGTAGGCGCCGAATCGATATTGTTGATCACCAGATCGAGCTGCCCATCGTTGAACAGGTCTCCCACGGCCAGCCCGCGCGAGCTGCGCGGCACCGCCAGCGCCGTTCCCGTCACCGCCGGCACCGGCTCCAGCAGCTTGCCTTCGATGTTGTGGAACAGCAGCAGCCGCTCCGCCCACGTCGTTCCCCACGGGTTCTCGTCCGCGTTGCGGTACACATGCCCGTTCACGAACACCAGGTCCTTCCAGCCATCGTTGTCGTAGTCGAAGAACGTCGTCCCCCACCCCAGGAATGGAATCGTCCCTTCCGCGATGCGCATTTCATAGCTCACATCGGTAAAGTTCGCATCGCCATCGTTGCGGTACAGCGGCTTGTAATCGTCCGAGAACGTCGTGTTGAAGACATCCACCAGGCCGTTATTTCTGTAATCCCCCAGCGCAATCCCCATCGACGCCGTCTCACGCCCATCCTTGTTCAACGCGTAGCCCGACGCATAGCTCGCATCTTCGAACGTCCCATCGCCGTTGTTCAGGTAGAGGTAGTTCGGCGTGGAGTCGTTCGCTACCAGCAGGTCCGGCTTCCCGTCGTTGTTCACATCCACGAACGCCGAAGCCAGCCCATAGTACCCCGGCTTATCCGCCACCCCGGCCCTTGCGCTTACATCCGTAAATGTGCCATCGCCGTTGTTGTGGAACAGGTGGTCGGGCTCACCCGGCAGCCCATGCGGTCCGCAATACTCGCGAACCCCGCGGAACGAGCAGAACGACACATTGCCCGCGCCCGCCGCCAGCTCCGGCTTGTGAAGGAGATCGAACTTCACATACCCCGGCACAAACAGGTCTAGCCGCCCGTCGCCGTCGTAATCGCCCCACGTCGCGCCGGTCGACCACCCACCTAGCGCCACCCCAGCCTTCTCCGCCACATCCGTAAACGTCCCATCGTGGTTGTTGCGATACAGCCGGTTCTTCCCGTGGTTGGTCACGTAGATATCCGGCCAGCCGTCATTGTCGTAGTCCCCCACCACTGCGCCGAACCCCCACCGCTCGTTCGCCACGCCAGCCTTCGCCGTCACATCCGTAAATGTGCCGTCGTGGTTGTTGTGGAACAGGGCCGCTTTGGGCATCGGCGACTTGCCTGCGAGCGCCGCCTCCGTCGCCCCATTCACCAGGTAGATATCCAGCCAGCCATCGTTGTCGTAGTCCAGCAGCGCCACACCGGACCCGATCGACTCCAGGATGTACCGCTTCTCCGGCTCACCCGAAACGTGCTTCCATCCAGCGAGCCCCGCCTTCGCGGTGATGTCCACAAAGGGCACCGGCCCACTCGCCACCGTGCCGCTCACCGTAATCGGCCGCCTGTCCGCGCCCAGCACCGGCGGGTGCGCCCCCGCCGTGTTCGACCCACCCGGAGCCGGCGACTGCGCGCCCTCCTGCCCTTTCTGCGTGCGCTGCTCCAGCGGGTTCTGCGCACCCGCCCTGTATGAAGTGCAGAAGACAAGCCCGCCCAACGCGAACGAGAGAATGGCAAAGCGGCGGCAGGAGACGGTGCGTGCGTGCATAAACGTGCGGCCATCATATCCGCCCGGCAACCTCATCGGCGAGTCCCTCCTCCTTCCGTCACGTGCCTGTTCCGCACGGAACAATCGATTGTGTACACTCGCTCTCGCCGCAGAAATCCCGCACGCGCTCGTCTCCGCTCACTTTCGCGAAGGCCCGCTCGTTCTCGAGGTCCTCACCATGTTCCTGTCCCGCCTTCCCTCGTCTGTCCGCCTCACCCTCGCCGCCGCTCTCTGCGCAGCCGTCCTGCCCGGCGCCCTCCGCGCCCAGGCCCCGCACCCGCTCACCCCTGCGGACAAGGCACGGATCGACTCCCTCGTCTCCCGCATGAGCCTCGAGCAGAAGCTCGATTACATCGGCGGCACCGGCTTCGCCATCCGCGCCGTACCTGAGCTTGGCCTCCCCGCCTTCGAAATGTCCGACGGCCCCGTCGGCGTGCGCTCCAATGCCGGCCTGCCCTCCGCCACCTACGCCGCCGGCATCGGCCTGGCCGCCACATGGGACCGCGCCCTGGCCTCGAAGATCGGCGCCTCCATCGGCCGCGACGCCCGCGCCCGCGGCATCCACTACATGCTCGGCCCCGGCACCAACATCTACCGCTCCCCGCGCAATGGCCGCAACTTCGAGTACTTCGGCGAAGACCCTTTCCTCGCCTCCGAGATGGTCGTCGGCTACATCACCGGCATGCAGGGACAGGGCGTCAGTGCCACCGTCAAGCACTACCTCGCCAACAACTCCGAGTTCCTCCGCCACGACTCCGACTCCATCGTCGAAGAGCGCGCCCTCCGCGAGATCTATCTTCCCGCGTTCGAAGCCGCCGTCACCCGCGCTCACGTCGGCTCCGTCATGGATAGCTACAACCTCATCAACGGCAGGCACGCCACCGAGAACGCTCGCTTCAACACCGAAATCGCGCGCAACGAGTGGGGCTTCCAGGGCACGCTCATGTCCGACTGGAACGCGACCTACGACGCCGTAGCCGCGGCCAACGGCGGCCTCGATCTCGAAATGCCTACGGGCCGCTTCATGAACCGAGTCAACCTCACTGCGCCCGTCCAGACCGGCAAGGTCGCGCAGGCCACCATTGACGACAAGGTCCGCCACATCCTCGCCACCGCCATGATGTTCGGCTGGCTCAATCGCGACCAGCGCGACCTCACCATCTCCCTCAGCGACGCTGAGTCCAACGCCACCGCGCTCCAGTCCGCGCGCGAGTCCGCCGTGCTGCTCAAGAACAACGGCAACCTTCTCCCGCTCGACCGCACCCGCATCAAGACGGTCCTCGTCGTCGGTCCCGACGCCTTCCCCGGCGCGGCGGTCGGCGGCGGCAGTGCCGGCGTCGTGCCATTCCACAACACCAGCCTGCTGGAAGGCCTTACCACCGTCAGCCCCGAAATCAAGGTCCTCTACGAGCCCGGCCTGCCCAGCTTCAGCGAGCTCGTCGACCACACCGACTTCATGACCGCCGAACAAGGCGGCAAGCCCGGCGTCCTCCACGAGGTTTTCGACAACCGCGACTTCACCGGCACGCCTCAGCGCTACGACACCCTGCACATCAACAACGGCGGCATTGGCCGCGGTGCGCTGCCCGACGCCCTCCGCGACATGCTCCGTCCCGCTGGTGGCCGCGGCCCGGGCGGCACCGGCAACGGTGGTGCCGGTGGTGGCAACCGCGGCTACGGCCAGAACAACAGCGCCCATCGCTACACCGGCTTCTACAACGTCACCACACCCGGCGACTATCTTGTGGCCCTCGCCGGTCCCGGCGAAAACAACAGCAACCGCGTCTTTCTCGATGGCAAGCTCCTGATCGACAACTGGGACGTCCTGCGCGCCTTCGAGCCACACGTCACCCTCCATCTCGATGCCGGCATGCACAAGGTCGTGGTCGAAGCCTTCGGCGGCGGCCAGTTCGGCTCCCGTCTACGCCTCGCCATTGCGCCTGAAGACGGGCTCGTCAACAAGCGCGCTCTCGCCATGGCCGCCAAGGCTGACGTCGTCATCGTTGCCGCCGGCTACTTCAGCAACGCCGACGTCGAAACCGAAGGCGAAGGCGGCGACCGCACCTTCGCCCTCCCTTACGGCCAGGACGCGCTCATCCGCTCGCTCGCCGCCGCCAACCCGCACACCGTTGTCACCGTCACCTCCGGCGGCAACGTCGACTCCACCCGCTGGCTAGACCGGGTTCCCGCGCTCCTGGAAGGCTGGTACGGCGGCCAGGCCGGTGGCCGCGCCATGGCCGAGCTCCTCTTCGGCAACCAAAATCCCTCCGGCCATCTGCCCGCCACCTTCGAGCGCCGCGCCGAAGACAACCCCACCTTTGCCAACTACTACCCGGAAGCGCGCTTCGACACCAAAACCGAAAGCGGCAACGCCATCCGCGCCGACCGCGTCGTCTACAAGGAAGGCATCTTCGTCGGCTATCGCGGCTACGAGCAGTCGAACACGCAGCCGCTCTTTCCCTTCGGCTACGGCCTGTCCTACACCACCTTCGGCTTTAGCCACCTCAAGCTAACCCATGGCAAGGGAGCATCCCTCGTGGAAGCCAGCTTCGACGTCACCAACACCGGCAAGCGCCGCGGAGCCACCGTCGCCCAGGTCTACGTCACCGACACCCACGCCCCCGTCCCGCGCCCAAAGCACGAACTCAAAG
>CAXSHQ010000102.1:0-10522 GCA_964236875.1 uncultured Acidobacteriaceae bacterium
TGATCTTTGTGTATGGGATCTTCTATGGGTCCTCGGTGCCGCGGACGGGGCCGTGGCAATCGATAAAGAACGGCAACATTCACCTGGGTCTGGACCTGAAGGGCGGAAGCCATCTGGTGCTAAAGGTGAATGTGGCGGAGGCGATCAACTCCTCGACCGACCGCGACATGCAGCGGCTGAACACGGAGCTGGGAGGAAACGGTGCGACCGCGGCCAAGCCGAATCTGGCGCACCCCGACACCATTGCGGTGACGGGCTTCCAGACCGCGCAGCAGAACGCCGTGCACGATGTGCTGACGGGCAATGAATATTCGGCCTACGATGTGAGCTCGAGCGGAACCACCGGCTACACGATGGTGATGAAGCAGGCCGCTATTCGCGATCTGGAATCGCGGACGCTGGACCAGTCGATTGAAACCATCCGGCAGCGTATCGACTCGCTGGGCGTCAGCGAGCCAGTGATCGAGCGTTATGGTCTGGGCCAGAACCAGATCTTGGTGCAACTGCCCGGCGTTACCGATCTGGACCGCATCAAGGACATCATCCAGTCCACGGCGAAGCTGGAGATTCACCAGGTGGTGAATGCGCAGCCGTACCAGGATGAAGCGTCGGCGATCCAGACGCTGGGCGGAGCGTTGCCGCCGGATGAGGAACTAGTGCGCGGGAGCGCGTCGGGAACGGGACCGGAGCAGGTCTGGGTGCTGAAACGGGCCTCCATTGTGGAAGGCCCTGACTTTCGCGATGCGCATCCTTCGCAGGACCCGAACGGCCGCCCGAACGTGACGTTCAACCTGACCAGCGAAGCAGGCGACCGCTTCTACAAGTACACCTCGGCGAATGTGAATACCTCCATGGCGATCGTGCTTGCGAACCATGTACGCGAGGTGGCCAACATCGAGAGCGCGATCCGCGACACGGGCCAGATCAGCGGCGGGTTTACGGAGAAGGCGGCCGAGGACCTGGGTCTGATGCTTCGCACGGGATCGCTGCCAGCTTCCATTGAGTACACGGAGACGCGGACAGTCGGCCCCAGCCTGGGCGCGGCGAGCATCCACCAGGGCGTCATTGCCGCCGTTGTCGGCATGCTGGCGGTGATGGTCTTCATGCTTATCTACTATCGCGGCTCGGGCGTCAACGCGGACCTGGCGCTGCTGTTGAACCTGATCATCCTGCTTGGGTTCATGGGCTTCACGCATGCGACGCTGACACTGCCGGGGATCGCGGGTGTGATCCTGACCATCGGCATGGGCGTGGACTCGAATGTGCTGATCTTCGAGCGCATCCGCGAAGAGCTGCGAGCGGGCAAGAGCGCGGCGGCAGCCATCCAGGACGGCTTCGCGCATGCCTGGGTGACCATCCTCGATACGCACATCACGACCATCGTCTCGGCGGGAATTCTGTTTATCTTCGGCACAGGGCCGGTGAAAGGCTTTGCCGTGACACTGGTGTTCGGTCTACTGGCCAACCTGTTTACCGCGGTGCTGGTGTCGCGCGTAATCTTCGACTTCCTGCTGCAGAAGCGGGGACGGCAGGCGGCAATTTCGATCTAGGGAACAGGGCTCAGGGCCCAGGGTTCAGAAAGCAAGGCGCGCGGATACAGCTCCGTGCGGACGATTTGAGGGATTGCAAGTGGAACTGTTTCGTAGCACCAATATCGACTGGCTGGGGAAGAAGTGGATGTTCCTCGGCTTCTCGCTGATCTTCTCCGTGGCCGGCGTGCTGAGCATCCTGTTCTGGCACCACATTCCGCTGGGCGTGGACTTCAAGGGCGGCACGCAGATCACCGTGCACTTCGACGGCGCGCCGAACGAGGACCATATCCGCGCGGCGATGGACCGGGCGGGCGTGCACGATGCCCGCATTCAGCGGATCTCCGCAGCGGGTGGCGGGCAGTCGGACAATGTGATCGTGAGCCTGCCGCAATCGACCGCGCAGGACAAAGCGCACGACCAGGGACGGGCCGAGGTGGAGAATGCGCTGACGGCGAACTACCACGACTCCGGGTTCCAGGTGCAGCAGGTGGACATCGTGGGGCCGACGGCGGGGAAGCAGCTGCAACGGCAGGCGTGGCTGGCGACGGTCTACTCGCTGGTGGGGATGCTGATCTACCTGTGGTTCCGGTTCGAGCTGATCTACGGCGTTGCGGCGGTGGTGGCGGTGTTCCACGACACGCTGATCACCGTAGGCTTCTTTTCGCTGACGAACCAGGAGATCACGCTGACGGTGATCGCGGCGATCCTGACGCTGATCGGCTACTCGATGAACGACACGATCGTGGTGTTCGACCGCATCCGTGAAAATTTGGCGATGAACCGCCGGGAAACGCTGAAGGATGTGGTGAACCGGTCGATCAACCAGACGCTGAGCCGGACGGTGCTGACTTCAGGGCTGACCTTTCTAACCGTGCTGAGCCTTTACCTGTTCGGTGGCGAGGTGCTGCATGGGTTCAGCTTCGCGCTGGTGGTGGGCATCCTGATCGGCACGTACTCGTCGATCGCGGTGGCGGCGCCGATGCTGGTCGCCTACCAGGACTGGCGGGCGAGCAAAGGCAAGCAGGCTGCCCTGCCGGCTGCCAAGGTGGTGCGGCGGTAGGTATGGGCGGGCTGTTTCGGCAGCCACGGGTCTGAGGGGCACGGCTGCGGCCGTGCCCCTCTTCCTTGCTCCACCAAAGGTGCATTGACAAAGCTGGGGCCTGTTCGGGCAACAGGTGAGGGCTGGGAACAATCTCAGGGGCAGCGGTGTCTAAAGCAGTCAGCCGGATTGCACCCGGGCCGAGGTAGGGCCGGGGCAGAGGATGGAACCCATGTTTGAAGACTCAGTTCTGGAATCCGGGGGTAGGATCAAGTCGAAATCCAGGTACTGGATGATTGTGACGTTTGGTATAAACGGCGCAATTCTTGCGGCGATGATCATCATCCCCATGATGTTCCCTGAAGCGCTGCCGAAAGGCATGATGTCCGCTTCGCTTACAGCTCCACCCCCACCCCCCCCTCCCCCTCCCCCTCCGCCGCCACCAGCGCCGGCTGTGAAGGTCCAGCCGATGGTGTCCGAAATGGATTCGGGCCTGCATGCGCCGACCAAGATTCCTAAGGACATCAAGATGGTGAAGGAAGAAGCTGCACCTCCGCCTTCCTCCGGCGGTGTTGCGGGCATGCAAGGCATGGCCGGGGGCACGGCGGGCGGCGCCATGGGCGGTCTGCTCGGCGGTAGCGGCAACGCACCCGTTGTGGTGCAGGCGAAGCCGAAGCCACCTGCTGGTCCTACCCGCATTTCTTCGGGCGTGGTTTCCGGTCTGAAGGTTTCCGGATCGCAGCCGACCTATCCGGCCATCGCCCGCGCGGCGCACGTCGGTGGAACGGTGGTGCTCCATGCCATCATTTCAAAGACGGGCAGCATCGAGAGTCTGCAGGTTGTGAGCGGCTCGCCTATGCTGCAGGATTCGGCGCTGGAAGCTGTGAAGACCTGGAGGTACAAGCCTTATCTTCTCAATGGGGAGCCGACGGAGGTCGACACCACCATCACAGTGAACTTCAATCTGACCGGCGGTTAGAGCGCAGTAACCCGCCGCCGGGTTTCTCTCGTCGCATTGTCGCAGCGGCTCATGTACCGAGCTCATGCTGTGTCTTATAGGATCGCCGAAGGAGACTTTGGCCAACGCTCGCGCACCGGTTTGAAGTTGTGTAACCCCTTTCGGTACTCATAACAGGAGGAAGTTCTCGTGATTCTTGCTCATCTCGCACACCCCGCACATATCAGCTCCCTGGCCATGTTCTTCCAGGACAGCGGCAGCCAAGCCGGCTTCAGCCCAATGGAAATGTGGGCTTCCATGGCATGGCTGGCCAAGTCTGTCGTCATCATTCTCTTCATCATGTCGATCTGGTCGCTGGCCGTGATCATCGATCGGGCGCTGTACTTCTCGGCAGCTCGCAAGCAGTCGCGTGAGTTTGCTCCGCGAGTGGCCGGCGCGCTGAAGGAAGGCCGTCTGGACGAGGCGATCAAGGTTGCCGACCGTTCCAAGAAGTCGCACCTGGCTGAGGTTGTTACTGCCGGATTGACGGAGTTCCGCTCCTTCGGTTCGGGCGGCGCGATCACCGAGGAGCAGGTGGAAAGCTCCAAGCGCGCGCTCGAGCGGTCTGAAGCGATCGTGCACGCGAAGCTGAAGAAGGGCTTGGGCGGTCTCGCTACGATCGGTTCCACGGCTCCGTTCATCGGTCTGTTCGGCACCGTGGTCGGCATTCTGCACGCCTTCCAGCAGATCGCGACACAGAAGAGCTCCGGTATCGGCGCGGTTGCGGGCGGCATCTCGGAAGCGCTGGTCACGACGGCCTTTGGTCTGCTCGTCGCCATCCCCGCGGTAATGTGCTTCAACTACTTCACGAACAAGGTGGAAGCCTTCGACGTGGAGATGGACAACAGTTCTTCGGAGCTGGTGGACTACTTCATCAAGCAGGGGCACGTCAGCCGCTAGGCTGGCTATTAGCAGCCAATCTGCAGGGTCGTGAGTTGTGGGAAGAACTGGGCGCGAATTGGACGCCCAGTTTCTTCCGCTACTCACCGCACAAGATTGACAGATTGAGAGGGCGCATTACGGCCCGGACGGAGTTTTCGAATGGCGCAAGCAGTCAGGGATGAAGGCAAAAAGGTCAACTCCAACATTAACGTGACGCCGATGGTGGACGTGATGCTGGTGTTGCTGATCATCTTCATGGTCATCACGCCCATGTTGAACAACAAGGTGAACGTGACGCTGCCGGTGGTGAGCGCGTCGACAGTCATGGATAACGCGAACAAGGAAGATGCAATTACCGTCGCGGTTACACGCGACGGCAAGACCTTCCTGGGAGGCGATCAGATTTCACTGGACAACCTTGGTGCGCGGGTAGGGGAGTTGCTGGCGAAGAAAACGGATCCTTCTGCCGACAAGTCCGTGTACCTTCGTGCGGACATTCGTTCGAACTACGGCAAGGTAATGGACACGATCGACGCGATTCGCGTGGCGGGTGTCAGCCAACTGAACCTGCTCACCGACAACCAGCAGCAATAGTGATTCACTCGCGGCTAACGGCCCAGCGAGCAAGGAGTGGACTGATATGGGAATGAGTGGTGGATCTTCCGGCGGAGCGGTCTCTGAGATCAACGTAACGCCGTTGATCGACGTGTTGCTTGTGCTTCTCATCATCTTCATGGTCATCGTGCCTGTGACGCCGAAGGGTCTTGAGGCGCTGGTTCCCCAGCCGCCCAAGAACCCGCAGCAGGACAAACCGAATGACCGCACGATTGTGGTGCAGGTTACGTCGCGTCCAGGCGGCGGCCAACCGGGTTACAAGATCAACGACCAGGACTTTGCGAAGAGCTCGATCACAAGCAAGCTGTCGGAGATTTTTGCGACCCGGCAGGAGAAAGTGATGTTCGTCAAGGGCGATAAGGACCTGGACTTCGGGCCCGTTGCCGAAGTGATTGGATTCGGACACTCGGCTGACGTGACGAACATCGGTATCATTACGCCTCAGGTCGAAGCAGGACACTAACCAGAGTCTTCGCTGCAAGAAACAGAAGACCGCTCCATGATGCTCACCTCGGTGAGTCGTCACGGAGCGGTTCAATCTTGTACTGGCACTTCCTAATCCTTAGCTTGGGCATGCTCCTCTTGAACGGCTGGTGAGGCTGTAGGGCTGTCTCGCTCGAGACGTTCGCCAGAGCGGAGATCCCCGGGCTCCTTTTGCTGCCGCGCGGTGTCTACAGTAGTACGCGCTCGGTCTATCGGTGAGCACGTACCGGCCTCGCTCGCCGTCCTTCATCTTCTCTAACTCATTCCTGGTGCTCGCCTCACTCCACTCGTATGGAGGTGTTTAGTCATGGCGTTCACTACAGGAAGTTCGAATGGGCCTTCGGCCGAGATCAATGTGACACCGCTGATCGATGTTCTTCTGGTGCTGCTGATCATCTTCATGGTCATCGTGCCGATCATGCCGAGAGGCATGGCGGCTCTGGTGCCGCAACCGCCCAAATCCAACATCCAAGCCGTGCCGGAGGAGCCCATCGTCGTGCAGGTGGCTCCCGGCCTGGGAGGGCAGCTGGCGTATCGGCTGAACCAGCAGCCGGTCACGAAAGCGAACCTCGGAACCGAATTGGGCCGTGTACTTGCGGGCCGGCAAGAGAAGGTACTGTTCGTGCGCGGCGATGCCAGGCTGCAGTTCTCGGAAGTGGCCGAGGTGATTGGGTTCGCACGAGAAGCAAGCGCGGATCGAATAGGGATACTCACGCCGGGAGCGGACGCGCGGTGAGTGAGGAGTGGGTTCTCCACGGAGCTTGTTGCCCGTGGAGAACCTGGTTTCTGCTTCCCAGGGGTAAAGGGCCGCGCGGAGTGAGCAGATGCTTCGCTACGCTTAGAGCTGTTCTCCTGGGGGTGTAGTCGCCCGCCCTCTCCCGATGCGGCCGTTCCGCTGCGGGCAGACTACAGAGATCCCATTCACTACGTTCAGGGCAGGTTCTTCGCTGCGCTCAGGATGACGCCTCTCGACAGGAAAGGCTTACATCCGATGGAGGACAGCTTTAGGCCGACAATGCTGGCTAGATGAGACAGGTTGCGTAAGAATCCGTGGCCGGAGCCGAGATCGGTCCGGCTCACATGTGCGGGAGCGAAGCCCACCTGTGGCGATGAAGCCGTCATGGATGGGCACCCGGAGGAACTGCACGCTCGCCATCTACGAGCTAAATCGAAGCGACAGGAGATGGAGCAGAGCGACACAAGAAAGCCTCCCGTGAGGGAGGCTTTCTTGCATCACAGGGCTGTGACTTACTTCATAGTTACGCCGCCGCTAAGCTTCTTTTCCTTCGCGGCTTCGTTGATCTTGCGGGCTCCGGTGGCCTTCTGAACCCACATGTCGGCTTGGGCGAGGTCGGACTTGCGGGCCTGGTCGTTGCCGCACTCCAGATCCGCTTTACGCCGCCAGTTCAGGTTCAGGTAGGTCATGGCGTCGTCGTAGTTGGGGTTTATGTCTACGGCCTTGGTCAAGTGAGCCTGCGCATTGTTTACCAAGGCGGTGTTTTGCGAAACGATCTTGGAGCAGGTGTCCTTGCTCTTTTTCACGTTGCCTTCGCCGTCATCGGTGAGCGGAGGGCTGTTAGTCGCTAGTGCGCGGAAGGCGTTGTTATAGGCCTGCTGCCAGTAGATCTGACCAAGCGTGTACTCCGCATCGGAGTCATTAGGCGCGAGGCTGATGACCTTCTCCTCGTCTGCCATGGCTTTGTCGTAATCCTTGATGTTGCGATGGATCGAAGCAATCTGCCGCAAGGCATCAACGTCGTTGGGATTTTCCGACAACACCTGATTGAAGCCGTCGAGCGCCCTTTGCGCGTTCTTCAGGTTACCCGGGCTGCTGTCGCCGGGAATGACCTGATAGCTATACGCTGTGGCCAAATACAACTTGGCATTCTGGTAGCTCGGATCAAGTTGAATGGACTGCTGGAAGTGGTCGATGGCCTCTTCGTACTTGCCACCCTTGAACGCCTGGATGCCCTTCCCGAGTTGGTCGCGGGCCTTCAGCTTGGCGCATCCCAGTGTTCCAGCCAGAAGCAGCAACAGTGCAGAACAGCCGGCGAATCGAGCGCTACGTTTCATCGAAAAACCTTCCTTGTCGGTGGTGGGAGCGTTCCCGCACGCGAGAGGCTCACTGTTCCTGCCGATGATTGTTGGCCTTGCCGTCCGATTGTACCGGGCGGGGGTGCATCATGCTAGAGAGCAGACTCAAACTGTACCGCGAGCGGCCAACAAATGCCACGCCGCATTCTGCTAGGACGCAGAACTCCTTGCGCGGGACGCCTGAGCCTGGCAGGGAAGCGCGTGAGACACTGCGGCGAGCGGACGCAGGGTAAGAGACGCTCGTGAAGAGCAGCCGAGGAGACAAAGCATGAGCGAAGCGAAGTGGACGGCAAGCGCGATTCCGGCACAAGCAGGCAAGCTGGCGCTGGTAACGGGGGCTAACAGCGGCATCGGCTACCAGGCGGCGCTGGAGCTGGCGCGGCACGGTGCACATGTGCTGCTGGGATGCCGCGACGCCGGTAAAGGCGCGGCAGCCCTGGAGCGGGTGAAACGGGAAACTCCGGGCGCAAGTGCGGAAGTGCTGCTGCTGGATATGGCGTCGCTTGCTTCGGTCCGCTCTGTCGCCGAGCAGATGGTGGGCAGCGGCCGCGCGCTCGATCTGCTCATCAACAATGCCGGCGTGATGGCCTTTCCGGAGCGGCAGTTGACGGTGGATGGCTTCGAGCGGCAGTTCGGCACCAACCATCTGGGACACTTTGCGCTCACAGGGCTGCTGGTGCCGGCGCTGCTGCGGGCAGATGCGCCGCGCGTGGTCACGGTTTCTTCACTGGCGCACCGGAGCGGTAAGATCGAGATGGATAACCTGCAGAGCGAGCGCAAGTATGTGCCGTGGCATGCGTACAACAATTCCAAGCTGGCGAACCTGCTGTTTGCGAAAGAGCTGGACCGGCGGGCACGCGCGCAGGGCAGCAGAATCGTGAGCATCCCGGTGCATCCAGGGGTCTCGCGGACAAGCATCGTGGCGAATGGACCCGGGCCGGGCGACTTGAAGTCGAAGCTGCTGTTCAAGTTCGCGGGCTTCATGACGTCCGAGGATTCGGTGGGCGCGCTGCCTACGCTGTATGCCGCGACCGCTCCGCAGGCACAGGGCGGCGAGTACATTGGGCCGGATGGCTTCATGGAAGTGAAGGGCTCTCCGACAGTGGTGAAGCCGCGGCCGCAGGCGCTGGATGAGGAGACTGCGAAGTCGCTGTGGGAAGTGAGCGAGAAGCTCACGAATGTGGTGTACCCGCCGCTGCGTTGAGGCGGTGGCCTGCAGTATTGTGCTGGGCTGTGGCGGGAATGGGCATGCCCCGAGCATGGCATCACTTCCGATGGGGAACTGTTTCGCCGTTGACAGTGTTTGCAGGCGATCCCTATAGTCCTGAGCAACCACGCAACAGCTTTTCACCGCGTTGTTTGCAACGCGTCAGGAGACGAGTTCATGCATTTTTTTGCCCGCCATTCGATTCGGTCCGCCTCGCCGCATGCAAGGAAGGGCCGGCTGATGCCTGGGTGGCTGCTGCTCGCCGTGCTCTTGGTCGCTTTGCCGTTGCGGCTGTCGGCGCAGGGCTCGTTCACCAACTGGCCCGAGGGGTTTTCGCCGCAGGAGGTGGGGCAGCGGTTGTCGGCGCGGTTTCTGGCGAGCGCACACCACGATCCCAAGCGCATCGTGTATCCGGAAGTGTGCACGTGGTACGGGGCGCTGGAGTATGCGCGGATCACGCATGATGACGCGCTGCTGGGCAAGCTGCGCGAGCGCTTTGAGCCGCTGCTGAATGCCCAGGAGCAAGGGCTGCTGCCGCCGCAAGGCGAGCATGTGGACTTCTCGATGTTCGGGTCGCTGCCGTTTGAGCTTGGCATGTTGACCAAGGACCAGCGCTACATGTCGCTGGGCAAAAGCTACGCCGACAAACAGTGGCAGAAGCCTGACGCGGCAGGGCTGACGAGCGAGACGCGCTTCTGGGTGGACGACATGTACATGATCACCATCCTGCAGGTGCAGGCGTATCGCGCGACAGGCGACAAGAAGTATCTGGATCGCGCAGCGTTGGAGGCGGCGACCTACCTGGACAAGCTGCAGCAGCCGAATGGGCTCTTCTACCATGCGCCGGATGTGCCGTTCTTCTGGAGCCGCGGCAATGGATGGTTCGCCGCTGGGATGGCGGAGCTGCTGCGGGATTTGCCCAAGGACCACCCCAAGCACGCGCGCATCGAGCGCGGCTACCGGACGATGATGGCATCGCTGCTGCGTTATCAGGGCAAGGATGGAATGTGGCACCAATTACTGGACCACGAAGAGTCGTGGCCGGAGAGCTCGGGCACGGGGATGTTCACGTTTGCGATGGTGACGGGCGTGAAGAACGGCTGGCTGGACGAGAAGACCTACGGTCCGGCCGCGCGCAGGGGATGGCTGGCGCTGGTGGGCTACATCGACCAGAACGCGGATGTGACCAGTGTGTGCGAAGGCACCAACAAGCTGAACAACCTGGAGTACTACCTGCTGCGCAAGCGGCGGACCGGCGATATGCACGGGCAGGCGGCGGCGTTGTGGGCCACCGATGCGCTGCTGCGCTGAAGTTCTGACTCCAGGCTGAGAATGTCTCATCCCATGGATGTGCGTGGTTAGATGGAGCAGTGTGTCTGCACGGCACGAAAGGAAGGCCAGAGTGGAACCTGTTCTTATCGGTGGGGAGTGGCGGCAAGCGGACGCCAAGGGAAGCTTTCAGGCGCAGAACCCGGGCACGCGCGAAGGGCTGCCGAGGGAGTACCCGGTCAGCTCGTGGGCGGATTGTGAGCGGGCGCTCGCTGCGGCAAGCGATGCGGCGGAAGTGCTGCTCCGGGACTACTCCAGCGGCCTCGGGCAGGGCGTGCGAGCTAAGCTGGCCACGTTTCTGAGCGGGTATGCCGACCGCATTGAGGCGCGGGCGGATGATCTGG
>CAXSHQ010000102.1:10532-13661 GCA_964236875.1 uncultured Acidobacteriaceae bacterium
GTGCAGGCTGCGCATGCGGAGACGGCGCTGCCGGAGTCGCCGCGGTTGCGGAGCGTGGAGCTGCCGCGTACGACGACACAGCTGCGGCAGGCGGCGGCGGCAGCGTTCGAGGGCTCGTGGATGCAGCCGGTGATCGACACCAAGTTGAACATCCGCTCGTACTTTGCGCCGATCGGGCCGGTGGTGGTGTTTGGGCCGAACAACTTTCCTTATGCGTTCAACGGAATTTCGGGCGGGGACTTCGCAGCGGCGATCGCGGCGGGCTGCCCGGTGATTGCGAAGGCGCATCCGCTGCATCCGCGAACGAGCCAGTTGCTGGCGGAGTGCGCGCTGGAGGTGCTGCAGAGTGTGGGCCTGCCGCTGGCGACCGTGCAGATGCTTTACAACGTGGAGCCGAGCGACGGGCTGCGGCTGGTGAGCGACGCGCGTGTGGGCGCGACGGCGTTCACCGGGAGCCGGGGCGGCGGGCTGGCGCTGAAGAAGGCGGCGGACACGGCGGGCCGGCCTATCTATCTGGAGCTTTCAAGCCTGAACCCGATCGTGCTGCTGCCGGGAGCGCTGGCGGAGCGGGGAGCCGAGCTGGCGGTGGAATCCGCGGACAGCGGACTGGCGGCAGCGGGGCAGTTCTGCACAAGTCCGAACCTGCTGTTTGTTGTGGCGGGCGAGGACAGCTCAAAGTTTGTGAAGGAGTTGACCACGCTGTACAGCGAGCGCGGCTCGGGGCCGTTGCTGTCTTCGGGCGGGCTGGAGCATTTGCAGCGGTCGGTGGGGTCGCTGGTGGAAGCGGGGGCTGAAGTGCTGACCGGGGCAGAGGCGCATCCGGATGCGGCGGGGTTCTGCTTCCGGAACACGGTGCTGCAGGTGTCGGGGAGTGACTTTGTGGCCTCGGCGGGCAAGCTGCAGCAGGAGGCGTTTGGGAACTCGACGATGGTGGTGATGTGCGCGTCCGCGCCTGAGCTGCTGGATGCTTTGAGGGCTCTGGAGGGAAATCTCACTGCCGCGATCTATTCGGCGCGGGGGGATGCGCCGAGTGGCTCGGATGAGGAGTTGTATGCGGAGGTGGCGGCAGTGCTGCGGCCCCGGTGTGGGCGGCTGCTGAATGACAAGATGCCTACCGGCGTGGCGCTGAGTCCGGCGATGCAGCATGGCGGGCCGTATCCGAGTACGGGGCATCCTGGGTTTACGGCGGTGGGGATTCCCCGGTCTCTTCAGCGGTTTGGGACGCTGCAGTGCTTTGACGGGATTCGTGCGGGGCGCTTGCCGGCGGCGTTGAAGGATGAGGCGCCGAATGAGCTGATGTGGCGGATGGTGGATGGGGGCTGGGTGCGCGGGTAGTCGCCTGCTGTTGTGCGAAGGGCAAAAGCGGAACGCAGATTGCGCGGATTTCCCGCAGATTGCGCAGAGCTTTTGCGGGCCTTTGGCGTGGGCACCCGGAATGCTTCCTGAGGCGTTACGAGCGGCAGCGGGAGCACCTTGCGTGAAGCCGCCATTAGTGGCCCCGAGCGATAAGCAAGCTACTGGACAACGGTAATGGGGGCTTGCCAGAAGGCGCTCTTTTCGCCTGCGGGGTTAAGCACCGTCACCTGGCAGTCGTAGTCGCCGGGGGGCAGCGACGACATGCCGATGGTGAAGCGCAGGGGCACGGTCTTTAGCGCGTTGGGGAAGGCGCTGGCCGATTCGACCGGCTCGGTTTCGAAGACCTTGGTTCCGTTCTGGTAGAAGCTGACGAAGGCTATGAGCGGCTGCACGTCAGTGACGCCCTGCTCGTAAGCCTGCAGGTAGATGAACAGGTCGCGGCTCTTGCTGAAGACGCGCGTGACGCTGGGGATGAGCTTCTGGCCGTTGAGGACGAGCGGGTTGGCGGCGTTTTCCTTGGCGCGTTCCTTATCCTTGGCGGCGTTGTAGATGGCGTCCTTGAGGTCAACGCGCTGGCCGCTGAGGACCACGGAACTGATGGGCACCCGGCGGGTTTCGCGGTTGAGGTTGGGCACGGTGACGGAGGTCTGGAAGGTGCCGATGCGGCCGGTTTCGTCGTCGCGGGCGAGGAACTTGATGGTGTACTTGCCGGGCAGGAGGGTGAAGCCGGTGTCGTACTCGACGGGGCGGCGACCCAGCTCCGCGGCGGTGGCGTCGGTGAGCTTGATGTCGACGTTGTCGCGCATGTTCTCGACAGTGTTGCCGCCGACGTCATCCTTGACCTCCATGAGGAAGTCGATGAGGGTGTGCTGTGCGCCGCGCTTCTTGGCGAGGGCGAGCTCGCGTCCGGGGATCTTCACGACGATAGGCATGAAGTACTCGGCGCGGTTGAGCTGGAAGTAGTTCACCTCCATGGCGATGGAAAGCTCGGTGACAGGGTCGCCGAGGCGGAGCGCGTCTTCCAGCTGGCGCTCCTTGTCGGCGGTGGTGAACTTGGCGAACTCCTTGCCGGCGTAGTAGCCGAGGCGGTAGTCGAGCTTGGCGGAAAGGGAGTCGGCGACGGCGACCTTGACCTTGCGGAAGCGGCCGTCCAGTGCGTCGTTGTTCGTGTAGTAGCCGAGGATGTAGTAACTGCCGACGCTCTTCTGCGCGTTGGTGATGCCGCGAGTGAGGTCGTTGTAGTCGAGCAGTGCCTTGCCGCCGGTGTCGCCGGCGAGCGCGTAGAGCGTGTCCTGCGAGGCCTGGAGTCGGGTCTGTACGGCGAGCGCGGCAGTGCCGTTGTACATGGACGTGCCGCCGGGGGAGCCCTGGGTGGCGTCGCCGATGGGAGCCTGCGCCACGAGGCCGCGCGCGTCGACCGGCCAGAAGGCAACGCCGGAGCGGATGGCGTCGTTGACGGTGGCGTGGAGCTGGGCCTGGTTGTCGATGCCGCGCAGCTGAAGGCCGCTGGCGAAGTAGATGAGGACCTTCTTTTCGCTCAGGCGACCGAGCATCTGCGCGGCGGTTTGCAACGCGGCGAGCTGGCGGTCGGTGTTGAAGAGGTTGAATTCGCTGTTGTCCTGGCCGAAGGCCGCGCCGGAGTCTGCCGCGGCGTCGCCGGAGGAGGTGTCCTCGACCTGCTGGTTTTCGCCAACGATGAGGGTTTCGAGGATGCTGAGCAGGCGGTCGTGGTCGTCGGTGAAGTCCTGAAGAACGTCGACAGAAGCGCCGCCG
>CAXSHQ010000103.1:0-207 GCA_964236875.1 uncultured Acidobacteriaceae bacterium
CTTTACTTCAAGAACGGCCGGGTGAAATGCGAGCTTGCCCTCGCCAAAGGCAAACAGGATTGGGACAAGCGAGCTACCGAGCGCAAGCGCGAAGCCGACAAGGAAACCAAAGCCGCGATAGCCCGCTCGCAACGCAGATAATTCTTCTCTGCGGACTGCGAAACTTGCCGGAGGTGTTTCATGATGAAGATCGCCCCTTTGCTCCTC
>CAXSHQ010000103.1:217-5850 GCA_964236875.1 uncultured Acidobacteriaceae bacterium
ACCCGGTCACCCAGATGAACTACCGGGCCGACTCGGGCGCCGCGATCGTGCTCGTCGGCGCCTGGATCGCGTGTACCGCTCCCGATTCGCACTCGCAGGTCTCGCGAAAGCAACCGGCTGTCCAGGTGCTTGCCCCTCATTGGGTCGCGCTTCGTTTCGCGCCTGAATATCCTCACGGCCGCCACACCCAGAATCCGCTGGCCGGAGAAGGACTCCTCCTGCCCGCTCCTGAATCGTCCTTTCTGAAAGGACAGGCAGGCCAGGGATCCGACAACAGCATCAACTCCGCGGAATACCGCGTGCCGGTACCCGATTTCGTCTCCGCCCCCGGTGTGGACAGGGCCTTGCTTCTCGCGGATCTGGAGCTATCCGGCGGAGCCGCCGAACCGTTGCTGGATGGCCAGCAATCTCATCGCCGCAAGCAGAGCGACCTGGACTCCGACCTGGTACTGCCACTGGCTTCGGAGTCCCGGGCTCGCCTGCAAATCTACGAAGCGGACGGCCTCGCGGCGGTGGTCAACCCAGCCGAGTTCACGGTCGCTTTCTCCCTCGTCAAGGGTGGCAGCGTTCGGCTGCACGGCGCCCACGGTCCTGCCGGAGAAGATCCTGTACTGCTCCTTCACACCCGGCTTGCCATGGCGTTGCCTGTGGGATGGAAGACACAGGAGCAATCAGGTCTGGACCTGCCGAAGATCGAACCCCTTTTCGACCAGTTCCTTCGTGACACCTCCATCGTCCTCGCACCGGATGGCATGTACTACATGACCGGTACCACCGGCGGGCCCGAGATGATGGTCGTCACCTCCGATCTGAGCGTGTGGAAGTCGCCCGACCTGTGGCACTGGTCACCGGTGCGCGAAGCGCCACGACAATCCACGGTCGTCTGGAACATCGACCGCGACGGAACCTGGATGAAGCCGATCACGCTGCGGGACGGCGAGCCGTTCCGCCCTCTCTGGGCGCCGGAAATCCACTACATCAACGGCACCTTCTGGATCCCGTTCTCCGTTCCCCGCCATGGAGTGACATTGCTGAAGAGCACCACCGGCAAGGCGGAGGGCCCCTACGAGATCGCCATCAAGCCGGACCAGCCGATTTCCACGGGCATCGACGCATCGCTGTTCCAGGATGAGGACGGCACCGTCTACTTCCTTTATGGCGGCGGCTGGATCGCGCGCATGAAGCCGGACATGAGCGGTCTTGCCGAACCCTTCCATCACCTCAGCAGCGCGAGCGGGCGGGAGGTTGGCTTCGAAGGCGTGTATCTGTTCAAAGACCACGGCCTCTATCACCTGTGCGCTGCTGACTTCGTTCTCGGGGAGTACAACACCTACATCGCCACCGCACGGTCCCTGTCCGGCCCTTGGAGCGAGCGCTATCTCGCCGTCCCTCACGCCGGACACGCCAACTTCTTCCGCGACAAGAACGGCCGCATGTGGTCTACCTTCTTCGGCAACGACAGGAACTCTCCCTTCAGCGCGAAGCCCGGCATCGTTCCCATGGTTCAGGACTCCCGCGGCCTCTGGCGTCCTGATGCAGCCTTCCCGTGGCCGGTCGCCGCACACACGTCCGCAGGCACGCCGCTGACCCAGGTGAGCGGCGCGATCGGTCCTTCCGACGGGCAGCCGCAGCAGGTCGGTGTGATGACTCCCAAACATTGAGTCGGCATCATGCGCGAGCCCACACGGAACGCTGAAGCTTCTGTGGGCCGCGCTACCATAGAGCTTGCACATGCAGAACATCAAGCTCCTCTTCCAAGACCCCGCCGCCTTCGCCTCCCCGCTCCTCGCCGTCTTCGCCGTAGACATAGCCACCGGCAAGGACGCCTCCCCGTCCCCCGCGCTGCTCACCACCTCCGACGCCCTCGCGGACGCCGCCGCGCCCTGGCTCGCTCAGGGCGAGTTCAAAGGGACTCTTGGCGAAACCCTTCTCCTCCACGGCCCCGCGAACGTGAAAGCCGAGCGCCTGCTCATCATCGGTCTCGGCAAGGCCGCCTCGCTCGCCACGCACGAGTGCCGCAAAGGCGCCGGCGTCGCTGTCCGCTACGCCAAGCCGCGCGGTATCCGTGAGCTCGCCATCGCCTTTCCGGAGGATCGCGCCCTCTCCGACGAGCACCTTGACGCCCTCCCCTGCGAGCTTACCGCCCGAGTCCTCTCCGAAGGTGCCCTGCTCGCCGACTTCGATATCGACACCTACCGCTCCGACCGCAAGGACACCAGCATCGCCTCGCTCACCGTTCTCAGCAGCGAAGCGGACGCGAAGCCGCAAAGCGAGCTGCAGCAGGGCTTCTCCCAGGGCATCATCGTCGGCGAATCGCAAAACTGGAGCCGCACCCTGGTCAACGAGCCCGGCAATGTCCTCACCCCGACCGAGCTCGGCCGCCGCGCCCAGGCCATGGCCGAAGAAGTTGGCCTCGCCTGCGAAGTGCACTCCACCGAGAAGCTCCGCGAGCTCAAGATGGGCGCCTTCCTCGCCGTCGCGCAGGGCTCCTATGAGCCGCCCGCCCTCATCGTCCTTCGCTACACTCCGCCCACCGCTCCCGCGGAAAACGCCCCCACACTCGGCCTCGTCGGCAAGGGCATCACCTTCGACACCGGCGGCATCTCCATCAAGCCCGCCGACAACATGGACAAGATGAAGTACGACATGGCCGGTTCCGCCGCCATGCTTGGCGCCATGCGCGCCATCGCGCTGCTCAAGCCCGCCGTGCCCGTCCTCTGCATCGTCTGCTCCTGCGAGAACATGCCCTCCGGCCGCGCCTACAGGCCCGGCGACGTACTCACCGCCATGTCCGGCAAAACCATCGAGGTTCTCAACACCGACGCCGAAGGCCGCCTCGTGCTCGCCGATGGCCTCCACTACGCACAGCAGCTCGGCGCCACACACCTCATCAACGCGGCCACGCTCACCGGCGCCATCGGCGTCGCGCTCGGCCTGCTCAACGCCGGCCTCTTCACTAACGACGAAGCCACCGCCCGTAAATTCCTCGACGTCTACTCGGTCGCCGGCGAAAAGTTCTGGCAGCTGCCCTGCACCGATGACTACCGCGACCAGATCAAAAGCTCCATCGCCGACATCCAGAACACCGGCAACTCTCGCTACGGCGGCGCCATCACGGCCGCCATGTTCCTCAAGGAGTTCGTCGGCGACACCCCCTGGATCCACCTCGACATCGCGGGCACCGCCTGGGCCGACGCCGACAAAGCCTGGCAATCCAAAGGCCCCACCGGCGTAGCGGTCCGCAGCATCACCGAGTGGGTCCGCAGCTACGCCCAGTAACTCGCTCCCACACGCTTCGGGATGGCAGCCCAGGCCGCACCGCAGCCATCCCACACACGGGTGTCATCTTGAGCGGAGCGCAACAGAGTCGAAGGATCCCGCATTTGCTCCTGCCCATGCTCGCAGGGGAGCCACGACTCCATGCCTTTCACCGCCGAAACCCGCCTCTTCGTCCTCACCGGCGCCGGCATCTCCGCCGAATCCGGGCTGGCCACCTTCCGCGACTCCGGCGGCCTCTGGTCGGGCCACCGCGTGGAAGAAGTCGCCACCCCCGAAGCCTGGGCCGCCAACCCCGCCCTGGTCTGGCGCTTCTACTCCCAGCGCCGCCACGACGCTCTCGCTGCCGCACCCAACGCCGCGCACCTGGCCCTCGCGCAGATAGAGCAGCAGATGCCCGGCCGCTTCTTCCTCTGCACACAGAACGTAGACGATCTCCACGAACGCGCCGGCTCGCACAACATCCTCCACATGCACGGCTCGCTCTTTCACTCCCGTTGCGAGCGTTGCGACGACCCCTTCGCCGACCAGAGCCTCTACGAGGACAGCACGAACCTGCCAACCTGTCCCTCATGCGCCCAGGCCATCCGTCCGCACATCGTCTGGTTCGGTGAAACGCCCTTCGATCTCGACCGTATCTATGCCGAGCTCCAGCGCGCCACCACGCTGCTTGTCGTCGGCACCTCCGGTTCCGTCTACCCCGCCGCGGGCTTCGTGCAGATAGCTAACCAGCTCGGCAAGGAAACCATCTACGTCGGCCCCGAACCTCCCCTCAACGCCGACAGCTTCGACCGGATTCTTCTCGGCCCTGCCACACAGGTACTCCCCACATTGGTGTGACTGGAAGTGTTCTCTTGTCCTGTAAGCCTTCACCTCTCAGCAGGTGTCACCGTGAGCGAAGCGAAGGATTCCCGCATTGCTCCTGCCCATGCCTGATCCGCGCAAGACAGCCTGCTGAAGCACAGCCCAGTACACTCCTCGCATGCGTCGCGCCGTCCTGCTCTACAACCCGGTCTCCGGCCGCACACGCAACCGCATTCAGACCATCGAACGCGTCGCTGACGCCCTGCGCAGGCAATCGGTAGACGTCACCATCACCGCGACGCACGGCCCCGGCGCCGCTGGTCAGCAAGCCCGCGAAGCCGCCGACTCTGCCGACATCCTCTTCGCCTGCGGCGGCGACGGCACGGTGCACGAAGTACTCCAGGGCATCGCCTTCCACCCCACCGCCACGCTCGGCATTCTTCCCATGGGCAGCGCCAATGTTCTCGCCCGGCACCTTCAACTGGCTCTCGACCCGGTGCATGCCGCAGGGCAGCAACTCAATCGCCAGACGCAGCTCATTCCGCTTGGCCGCGTCACCTGCACGCATCCTGATGGCGAACGCTCCCGCTATTTCGCCGTGCTCGCCGGTGCCGGCCCCGACGGCGCACTCACCTATCGCATGCTCGCCGCTGGCAAGCAGCGACTGGGCCGCTCCGCATACTATCTCCGGGCCGCAGCACTCTTCTTGCGCTCGAACTTCTCCCGTTTCGAGCTCAGCTATGTACCGGAAGCCGGATCGGTCCCCGGCACTGTGCAAGCGGTGAGTGCCATGGCTGTCCGCGTCGGCGATCTCGGCGGCTTCTTCAGCCCCTTGATACGCGGAGCCTCCATCGAACACCCGCACCTCTCCCTGACTGCCGTACTCCCGCCCGCGCGTTGGGCTTTGTCTGCATGGTTCGCCATGAGCTGGGCTCGCCTCCACCGTTGGAACCCTGCAGTACGCACGCTTTCCGTACGCGAGTTCACCTGCGGTGCAGGCTCCATCGGCCCCGTGCAAGTCCAGGCCGATGGCGAATGGCTGGGCCGCACGCCCATGACCTTCACGCTCGTCCCTGACGCTCTCCGCATCTTCGTAGCGCCGAGTATGGTTTCCGAAGGCAATACGCCAAGTTAGTGAGGCTTCGGCCTCCACAAGCCGCTCACGATAGCTCCCAGCGTGACCACTCCTGAGCCAAGCGCATCTGCAAGAACGTCCATCGACTCAATGGGATAACCATCCTTTAGATGTTCGTACCACTCCGTGCCCAGTCCCAGCAGCACGGAGGCAAGGCACAGCAGCCATTGCCTTCCTGGCGAACGCGTCGTCTTCATCAGTAGCCCAGTCAGGCAAGCAAACAGCAGCACATGAACGAAGAAGTGAACCGTCCCGCCCGTCTGCAGCACGGCAGTCACGCTGCGCCGCAGCATGGAACCGGCAACAATGCCGGTGGCAAGTACTAGGCCGAGGTATCGAAACAAGCGTTGAGACTGCATGGTCAAGGAGGGAGGGCAACTCGCTTACATCGCGCTCGGCACGCTGATCCCCAGCCAGC
>CAXSHQ010000103.1:5860-13434 GCA_964236875.1 uncultured Acidobacteriaceae bacterium
TCGCGACCGCCGCCGTCGCTAGAAACAGCGTCTTCTTCGCCGCATCGGTCTCCGTCAAAATATGGTGCCGGTGGTAGAAGTTGTTGAACCCTTGCGCCAGCTGGAACGCATACTTCGCCAGCATCGCTGGCTCAGCCGTCGCGATCCCCTGCTCCAGCACGAGCGAAAGCCGCGAGCACAGCAGCCACAGCTCCCACACATCCGTGCTCTCGCTCATCATCGCGCTTACTGCCGCCTCGTCCAGCGAGGCAAAACCCGCCAACGCTTCCGCCTCGCTAACACCCGCCTTGCGAAAGATGTTCGCCGCGCGCACGGCCGCATACTGCGCATACGGTCCCGTCTCACCCTCGAAGCTCAGGGCATCTTTGAAGTCGAAGGCGATCACCGTATTCCGCGTGAACCGCAGCATGAAGTACCGCAGAGCCCCCACCCCAATCGCATTCGCAATCTCCGCGCGTTCGTCCTCGGGGAGCTCCGGATGCCGTGCATCCACCTCCGCCCGTGCCGCGCCCACCATGCGGTCGATCAGGTCGTCGGCCTTTACTCCGAAGCCCTTGCGCCCGCTCACCTCGATGAACGCACGCGCCTTGTCCTCTTCGCTCAGCACATAGCCAAGCTCCTCCGCAGTCCGCACGGTCAGTCCCACAAACGCATAATTCAGGTGCGTGTACTTTGCCGCTTGCGCCTCGAAGCCCAGCGCCCGCAGCGCTTCTTTCACCTGCGTCTGCGGATCATCCTGCCGCGAATCGATCACGTTATAGATGGCGTCCGCATGCCCAAAGCTCGGATGGTTCTCATCGGCACTCTCCATCGCGGAGGCCCAGCACAGGTGATCCCGATACTCCCGGAACGGCTGGTACCCGAAGTCCATCCCCAGCAGCCCAAACTTCCACAGGTGGTACGCAATGTCTTTGCCGACATACGTCACCGTGCCATTCGAGCGGATGATGATCTTCGCGTCCTCATCCACTTCGCCGTCGGCAAGAGGCGGTGCGCCCGCCCGCCGCATCACCCAGCAGCCCTTGTTCTTCCCCGCGGTCTCCTCGTACAGCACGCCGAGCTCTACCATCAGCGCGCGTGCCCGCTCCCAAAAGCGCAGATGAAGAATCTCGCTCTCACGCGGCAGAAAGTCGTACTCAATCCCCAGCCGCTCCATCGTCGTCAGATGGCAACGCAGAATGCCTGTAGCAATCAGCTCCGCTATCTCCGCGCGGTCATTGCCACCCTGCTCGATGTCGTGCAGCGTTTCCAGCCGCAACAGCCTCCGCGAGCTTGCCTCCTCAGGCGCTGCGTCATACCACCGCGAAACTTCCGCATACAAATCCCAGCACTCGTAGTCCAGGCGAACATTTGTTTCCAGTTCTTCAGTCAGCCACTCGCGCACCATGTCGAGCGTCATGTCCTTCAGCTCGGTCACCGCCACCACGATGTCCGCCACCTGCACGCCCGTGTTGTCGACGTAGTTCTGCACACCCGTCGCATACCCCAGCTTGTACTCATCGTGCTTCAGCATGCGCGCGAAGCTGTCGCCCAGGATTGCGTTGCGCAGGTGCCCCACATGCGCCGCCTTGTTCGGATTGATGCTGGTGTGCTCCACCAGCCGGAAACCTTCGCCGCCCACCAGCGCATGTTCATCCGCCGCGATGCGCTGCGCCATGGCTGCGCGGTCCAGCTTCACATTCAGATAGCCCGCGCCGGCAATCTCGACGCCGGCCACACCGGGCGCCTCTGCCAGTGCGCCCTGCAACTCCTGCGCGATCGCGCGCGGCGCCTTCTTCAGCCGCTTGGCCAATTCAAACGCAACCGGCAGAGCCATTTCGCCAAACTCGATCTTCGGCGGCAGCTCCACAGCAAGACCCGGCAGTTGCACGTCATAGCGCTCGCGCAGCACTGCCGCAATCCGTTCCTGCAACTCACCCTGTAGCTTGCGATACATATCGTCTCCGAACACAACACTGCGCTTCGACTCCAACGCAGCATCCTAACCGCTAAACACTAACCACTAGCCACTTGCCCTTCAAGGCAGAGCCGTAGGCAGCGTCTCAATCTCCTCGATCAACGGCTTGCGCATGGCACGCCGCGCCCTGTGCGCCAGGAACAGCAAGCCGCCGACTGCCGTCAGCACCACCAACAGAAACGCATGCACCAGCAGGCCGTAAAGCGCAGCATCGCCCGGTGCCGCACCATGCCGCGTCATCGCATCCTTGCACGCCAGCTCGAAGGGCCCAATGCCACCCGGCGAGCTCGGGATCAGGAACGAGAGGTTCGCCTCACTGACCGCCTGCCATGGCCCGACCCAGTCCACTGTCGATCCAATCGCCTTTGCGATCGACACATACAACATGCCTTCGCAGCCCCACGCCGCAAAGCTGTACACCACCAGTAGCAGCGTTCCCACCACGCCGATCTGCCGCACGCAGTCCAGCGCCAGCATCAGCCAGTGCTCTACCTTTGCGAGCTTCGCGCTTTGCGTGCGCGCAAACAGCCGTCGAATCGGCGCCTCCAGCGTGCGCGCGCCAAACACCATCACGAGCAGGCCCACAGTGGAGATCACAACCCCCGCTTCAGCAACCTGCTTCACATGCGGCGGCACGCTCTTGCCGAAGTGCATGGTCCACACAAACAGCGCCGCCAGCGTAAGCACATCCAGGAACTTTTCGAGCAGCACCGTGCTCAACACGATGGACGGAGTCGCGTTCAGGTCGCCCGCATAGGTGAAGATCCGCATCACGTCGCCAATGCGCAAGGGCAGGATGTTGTTCGCCGCCAGTGAGGTAAGGAACACACGCGCACACGTCGTGAACCGCGCCCGCACGCTCCGCAGCATCGCCCACCAGCGGAAGCAGCGCAGCGTGTACCCCGCCACGCTGAACAGGAGCACCCCCAGAATCCAAACCGGACTCACCAGATGCAGGTCGTGAAATTTAGCAGGATCGAAGCCGCGTTCGTGCGTCGCCGGATTCACGCGCACAAACGTCCACCACAGGAAGAAAGCGCTGATCAGAAAGCCCGGCACCGTCTTCGCCAGGTTCAATCCACGTTCGCGAGTCACGAAGGCCGTCCGCTCTGCAGCAGCATCGCCGGACGTTCGAGCCAACACAAATTCACGTGAGAAGGACTGCGCATCGGAATCTCCTTCATTGTATCGCCCAGCCACCGTGCGCTCTCGCGTAAGCTGGCGATATCCCGCCCCCCTTCCCGCACGTGCCTCCCGGCCCGCAACCTTCCGCACGCTTCCCGGCCGCACATCCATGGTCGCGCCTCACGTGGGCACTCCTGCTCGCCGGCCTTACACTCGGTACCCTACTCATCCACGGCTTCCACCCCTTCGCGGAAGACGGCGGCCTCTACGCCGCGGGTGTCGAATACGCTCTCGACCGCAGCCTCTTCCCGCACTACACCGCGTTCGTCACCGAGCACCTTCGCTTCTCGCTCTTCGCCCCGGCCATCGCTCTCTTCATCCGCCTCACGCACCTTTCCCTCGCCGCTACTCTGCTTCTGCTCGACATCATCACAGCCGTCTGCACTCTGCTGTCTGCGCGAGCTCTCCTGAGGCGTTGCACGCCTGATCCCGCAGCGCAGCTCGCCGGCCTCGCGCTCCTGGCCGCCGGCTGGACTCTCCCCATCGCCGGCACCTCGCTCTACCTCATGGATCCTTACGTCACCGCGCGCTCTTTCTGCATGCCCGCCGCGCTGCTGGCCATCGCTTTCGCGCTCGACGTATGGCCCTCGCCGACGACGACCTCTCGCCTCCTGATGCACCCAGCCCTGGGCTGCTTCGCGTGCATAGTCTTCGCCGCAGCGTTTCATCCGCTCATGGCCGCGTATGCACTGCTCTTCGTCGTCGCCATCCGGGCGACTGCCTCGCAACGCCTGCTGTTGTCCTGGTCGCTTCTCACAGGCACTGCCCTGCTCG
The DNA here is from genome assembly GCA_964236875.1 of uncultured Acidobacteriaceae bacterium. GTDB lineage: Bacteria > Acidobacteriota > Terriglobia > Terriglobales > Acidobacteriaceae > Granulicella. Next base: position 9,777 of record CAXSHQ010000103.1, read on the forward strand.
CTTGCGCACTGCTCAACGTCCTCGCGCCCGCGGACACTCCCGCCGAGACCGCCGCCGTCATTACGCGGTACTACTGGTTTCTCTCGCAGTGGCACTGGTACGAGCGCCTGGGCCTGCTCGGCCCAGTGGTGATGCTTGCCATCGTGCTCTTCGCAACACGCTTTCCCCGCGCGCAGCCCACCACGTTCGCACCCGCAGGCTGCTCCCCTCGGAACACCCTCGCCCGCGCCGCCATCTTCCTCGGCGTTCTCTACACAGCATGCGCGCTGCTCTTCGCGCACGAAGCTGCACGAAGCCACATGGTAGCTCGCCTGCAGCCCTTGCGTGGCTTCCTGCTCCTCTATGCCGCGATGCTCCTGCTGCTTGGTGCCGAGGGCTACCGCACCTGCGCAAACGCTATGGCTACCGCCGCTTCCCGGGACCGGCGCACTGTGCTTCGCGCCCTGCCCATGCTCGCGTCCGTAGCCATGGCGGCAGGCATGTTTGCCGCCGCGTGTGCCACCTACCCAGCCTCCCCGCACATCGAGTGGCCCTGGCGCGCCGCGCAGACACCCAACCCCTGGGTGCAAGCTTTCCTGTGGGCGCGCGCCAACACTCCGCGTGATGCCCTCTTCGCCCTTGACGCCCGTTACGTCAACACCGACGGCGAAGACGCCCAGACCTTCCGTGCCATCAGTCTGCGCAGCGCTCTGCCTGACTACTCCAAGGACGGAGGCGAAGCTTCCATCACGCCGTCGCTCGCCACCCCATGGCTCGCCGGCGCCGACGTCCAAGCCTCGCTCAGCACCCTTACGGACTCGAAACGCGATAAGCGCCTGCAGCCCTTCGGCGTCACCTGGATGGTGCTGCAATCCCACGCAGCCACCACCCATCCATGCCCGTATGCCAACACAGCCGTCAAGGTCTGCCGCTTGCAGCCCTGATCGCTATTTCCCGCTTCCCGGGTTCGCCGCCGAAGCCGTCGTTGCCGATGCGGCCTTCAGCACCACGCTTTCCTGGTCCTTGGCCTCGAACTGCGAGTAGAACGTTCGCAGCTGGTCATATTCCGCAGTCGGCACAATCACATCGCCAAACACATAATCCCGGCGTGCGGTAAAGAAGTTCGGCCCTTGCTGCACGTCCATCTTGTACACCGCGCGGTTTGGAATTCCCATCTTGGCGGTTTCCGGCACCGCTTCGATCGCCAGCGCGGGATCGATGTTGATACGCACCGCATCCTGCGTAGCCGCCGGGAACGGAAAGTACACCGGCATCTCGCGTTTATCGTGCGGGAAGGTTGCCGAGGCGTTCACCTGGAAGATATCTACGGGCAACGTCGTGCGCTTCCCTGTGGGCGTGCCCAGCGTGCCGGACACCGCATAATGTATCGCCAGCGGCTTCTCGTAATCCGTCAGCCCGTCAATCGAGCTCACCTTCACTTCCATCGACTTCGGGAGCATCTGCTCCATGGTAGTGCGCAGGCTGTGACGGGTGCTTTCCTCGTCGCCGCGCAGTGCCCTCTGCCGCCACCGCAGCGCTTCCGCTCCGAAGTACGTTACGTCGATCTTCCCGGTCACCTCGTCATGACTGTCGAGCTTCAGGTTGGCCACACGGCTGGAGTGGTTCACTTGCTGGCCATCGCCCGGGGTCTGGAAAAAGCCGGTGCCGCCGTTGTCTGTCTGGCGCAAGCCTTGCACCCACGTGTGCTCCCACTGCAATCGCCCGTACGCGCAGTAGCGCTCACCCGGATCGAAGAAGCGCTCTTTGCCATCCACAGTCACGATCGCCACCGGCGAGTCCAGCTGCGAGAAGCGCATCCAGCCTGGCGTGAACAGCCTTTCTTCGCGGTCCGGGACGGCTCCAAGGTATGCCTTCATCCCAGCCGCGCGCGCCATCGCAATAAACAGTTCTGTCATCTGCCGCGGCGTTCCGCGCCCATGCGCCAGCACATCGCTCACGGTAGAAGTCTTGCCCACCCCTGCTGCCTGGTCTTCGCGTTTCTCGTGCTCGCGGGAGTACGCCGTGTTTTCAAGCGCCATCACCGCCGCATAGATCTTCTGCAGCTTCTCGTCCGGTGTCGTCGCGCCTGCCGTGGCCTTCGCGGTCGCTTCCTGCAGTGCCCCGCCGCCATTCATGAACGCTTCAGCGTGCTTGGACCAAAGCTTGCCTTCTGAAGTCCAGAACTCCTGCTGCGAGTGGTACGGCGTAAAGCTGAACAGCACCCGGTACGTGAAGCTGTTGACGGGAGGCATGAACTCCTCGTGCACCATGGGTGGCACGTCCTTCACCACCACCTCGTACACCTGCCTTGTCCCGCCACCCGCGCCGTCCATGTTGCCCGCGGGCATCTCGCGGCGGTCCACCTTCGCGCCTGGCGGCAGGATGGGGTACCACGATATCGCATTGATCAGCTTGCCTTCTTCGTTCTGGAGCACATGCGTGGTCGGGTACCACGTGTAATGCATCGACTTTATGAACAAGTTGCCCTGCAGGAACCACTCCGGCGCCTCAAAGAAGTTCTCTGAACGCTCCGCATAGCGGTACTCGATGATGCTTCCGACTTCAACGTCCGGCAGGGTGAAGACGCGCTCCTGGATCTTCACACCGCCTACCTTCTCCACCGTCTTCAGGTAAGGCTTGCCTGTGAACGGAATGATCGTTCCGTCGGCGTGGATCGTTCGGCCGACAATGCTCTCCACTGAGAGCGAGTTCCCCATATCGGCCTGGTCGCTGAAGTAGTTCAAAAACCGCAGTTCCACGTTGGCGTACTTCTTGCCTTCTTCGGTAAGGATCTTCAAGCGCTCATAGTGCTGCACCGAGTGAATGTCGTCCCGGTCCGTCTCTTCGCGGTACAGCACCACCGCGGCGGCTCCAGGGTATCCAGGCAACGACTTCATCGACAGCTCTTCCGCCGTCGGCTTCATGAAGGGGTCGGAACCATGCGCCACACCCACTCCGCCCACGACCAGCACCATTCCCAGCAAGCCGCTCTTCCAGCGCGCAGTCACATCCTGGTTTCCATACCTGAACATCGTCATACCGTATCTTTCGTCCTTGTCTTGGTCTCTACTTGCTGGCAGTATTCTGGCCCGGCCCGCGCTTCAGCACCGCCCGGCTTTCTTCGTCGTTCGCGATAACGGCGGCCAGCTTTTGCAGCTCCGGGTACTTCTCCGCCGGCAGGCTCACTTCGCTTTGTGTGTAGGTGCGCTTGTAGTGCAGCTTGCCGTCGCGAAACTCCGTAGAGCTCTGGTACTTCGCAAATCCGAGATCGATCTTCACCGGGTCCGGCAGCTCGTCCACCACATACCCGGGCGGCAATGCGATCTCATACTCATCAGTCCCCCTCATCGTCTGCTCCAGATCGATGGGCACCTTGCGAGTCTTGCGATCCACATGCATGGCAAAGCACGCGCGGCCTCACCATCAGCAGCGGTCCGGTCGCCGTCGCGAAGTGCGCTGCCTGCACATCGAAGCTCGTCGTCAGGTCCTTGTTCAGGGCCTTGAGATTTTCCACCTTCAACCCCGTTACGGAAACCGAGCTGAAGTCACGGCCGATCGCGCGGTCCATGTACTCCTGTTGCCGCTTGGCGTCACTGCCGAAGACCACCCGTCGGCGTGCGGCCAGGTCGCCGAACCGGGTCTCCACCACCGAGCAGGGCCAGAGCGGGCCCGGGCTGGG
>CAXSHQ010000104.1:0-8505 GCA_964236875.1 uncultured Acidobacteriaceae bacterium
GGTTGGGAGCGCTGAGGTTGGCTATAGCCGCGGCGCGGGCCTGACCGTGAAGAGGTGTGTTGGCGCGGGTGGGAAGGCCGAGCGAGCCGGGGCGGGATGGGGTGGTGGACGTGCTGGCATTCGTGGATCCCACACGCGCCGATGAGGCCGTCGCGGGTGGGGCACCCGGTCTAATGGAGGATGGGGCACCCGGTCTGGCGGCGCTGTTCGCAGCGGGCTTGGCTGGTTCGATGGCTACTCGCTTGCGCTCGAGCTGGGCGATGTTGAGGCGCTCGCAGAGGAGACGGATTTCGGCGGCGGCGAGGAGGTGGAGGACGCCTTCGGGTGGGGTGCCGTAGCGGTCCTGTAACTCGTCGCGAATCTCGGCAAGATTCGTCGCGGCGTTGGCGCCAGCGATGTTCTTGTACATGCGCAGGCGCTGCGATTCTTCAGGGATGTAGGTGTCGTCGATGCGGACGGAGATGCCGAGGTTGACGACGACCTGGGCGCGTTCTTCGCGGCCTTCGCCCTTGAGGCGGCTGACCGCCTCTTCGAGCATGGAGGTGTACATCTCGAAGCCGATGGCTTCGATGTGGCCGGACTGCTCGCCGCCGAGCATGTTGCCGGCGCCGCGGAGCTCGAGGTCAAGCGCGGCGATTTTGAAGCCGGCGCCGAGGTCGGAGAACTCCTTGAGTGCGGCGAGGCGGCGGCGGGCGACTTCAGTTAACTGCTGCTCGGGCGGGATGAGCAGGTAGGCGTAGGCGCGGCGGTTCGAGCGGCCCACGCGGCCGCGGAGCTGGTAGAGCTCGGAGAGGCCGTGGCGGTCGGCGCGATTGATGATGATGGTGTTGGCCTTGGAGATGTCGAGGCCGTTCTCGATGATGGAAGTCGCGCAGAGGACGTCGTACTCGCCATCCATGAAGGCCAGCATGACGCGCTCAAGCTCGGCTTCCGCCATCTGACCGTGGCCGACCGCAACGCGCGCCGCAGGTACAAGCTCACGGATCATGGCGGCCATCTCGTAGATGGTTTCGACGCGGTTGGAGACGAAGTAGGTCTGGCCGCCGCGCTCGAGCTCGACTTCGATGGCGGTGCGGACAAGCTTTTCATCAAACTTGGCGACGACGGTCTGGATGGCCATGCGGTCGCGCGGCGGCGTTTCGATAACGCTCATGTCGCGCAGGCCGAGCATGCTCATGTGCAGGGTGCGCGGGATGGGCGTGGCCGACATGCTGAGCACGTCAACGGAGGTGCGCATCTTCTTGAGGCGTTCTTTGTGCTTGACGCCGAAGCGCTGTTCTTCATCGACCACGAGCAGGCCGAGGTCCTGGAAGCGGATGTTGTCGGCGAGGATGGCGTGGGTGCCGATGAGGATATCGACCTTGCCTTCGGCGGTCTTCTCGAGGACTTCCTTCTTCTCTTTGGCGGTGCGGAAGCGGGAGATCATTTCGACGTTGACGGGGAAGCGGGCGAAGCGGCGCTTGAAGGATTCGAAGTGCTGGAAGCAGAGGACGGTGGTGGGGGTGAGGATGGCGACCTGCTTCGAGTCCTGCACGGCCTTGAAGGCGGCGCGCATGGCGACTTCGGTCTTGCCGTAGCCGACGTCGCCGCAAAGGAGGCGGTCCATGGGCTGGACGTTTTCCATGTCCTGCTTGATGTCGGCGATGGCGTTGAGCTGGTCGTCGGTTTCGTTGAAGTCGAAGGCGTCTTCAAACTCGCGCATGAGGTTGGAGTCAGGGGAGAAGGCAGTGCCGACGGCGGATTTGCGCTGGGCGTAGAGCTTGAGGAGCTCTTCGGCCATGTCTTCCATGGCCTTCTTGACGCGGGCCTTGGTCTTGCCCCAGCCGGGATTGCCGAGCTTGTTGAGCTGCGGGGCGGGCCCGGTCTCGGTGGAGCGGTACTTCTGGATGAGGTCGAGGCGCGTGAGCGGGACGTAGAGCTTGGCGTCGTCGGCGAAGGTGAGGATCATGAGCTCGAGCGGCGAAGGCGCGCTCGGGTCGTTGGGGTTTTCGTCGAGGACGCGGAGGCCGTCGTAGCGGGCGATGCCGTGCTCGACGTGGACGATGTAATCGCCCTGCTTGAGGTCGCGAAGGTCGCTGATGAAAGCGGCGGTTTTCGAGCGCTTGGCGGCGGGGCGGGCGTGGACGTCGGCGTCGTCGGAGAGGTCGTTGGCGCCAATGATGACAACTTGGCGCGCGGTTGTGCGGTCGAGGTCGAGGACCTGGACGCCGTTGGCAACGGCTGCACGGACGATAACTGGTGTGCGGAGATCGCCGGCGAGGTAGCTGGATTCCGAGAAGACGGTTGTGGAGGCCTGCTGGTCGGCGCGCCACCCGAGCCGATAGGACACGCCGTACTCCTGGAAGAGGCCGGCGAGGCGCTCGACTTCGCCCTGGTTGGGCGCGGCGATGAGGATGCGCGCTTCGTTCTCCATGAGTGTGCGGAGCTGGTCGAGCAGCGCCGGGATGGAGCCGTGGAAGCGCATGGTGGGGCGCGTGGCGAACTCGATCTCGGAGGCGTCGGAGCGGTCGGCGTCTAGGACGTCGATGGCGCCGAGTTGATCAAGCTCGCAGCCGGGATGGGAACGGACCTGCTCCTGGAGGTCCCACGGCGAGAGATAGAGGTCACCGGGGCGGACGAGGTTGCCGATGGCGGCGCGGTCGTGGCGCTGCTCGACCTTGTTCCACCAGCGGTCGCCCTGGTTTTCAACCATGGCGGGCTCCTCGACGAGGACGCGCGTTTGCGGGCCGAGGAGATCGAGGAGGGAGGACTTTGCGCCGGCGACAGGGGCGTAGAACTCCCAGCCGGGGAAGACCGTGGCTTCGGCGTCGCGGTCGGCAGGGGCGGAGCCCACACGTGACGATGAAACCGTCACGGGTGGGGCACCCGGATCGTCGTTTGAACCAGTAGAGCCGCTGCGGGTGAGGCGGGCGTTGATGGCTTCTAGGACCTTGCTGGTGACGGGGATTTCGGTGAGTGGGAGGAGGAGGGCGGACTCGACCTGCGTGCTGGAGCGCTGGGTGTAGGGGTCGAAGCGGCGGATGGACTCGATCTCGGTATCGAAGAAGTCGATGCGGACGGGACGGTCGTGCTCAGGGGAGAAGACGTCTAGGATGCCGCCGCGGAGCGTGACCTGGCCGGGCTGGTCGACGACATCGACACGGGTGTAGCCGACGGCAGTGAGGTGCTCGATGAGCATCTCGGGCATGTATTCTTCGCCCTTGCGGAGTTGGAGCGCGAGCGCGGTGTAGTGGTCGCGCGGGAAAAGGCGCATGCAGGCGGCTTCAACGGGTGCGATGACGAGCCGGGCGTGGCGGTTGGCGAGCTTCCAGAGGGCGGTGGCGCGTTGCTCCTGGATCTCCGGATGCGGGGAGACGTTCTCAAACGGGAGGACGTCGTGCGCGGGTAGGCGGAGAACCTCGTCGCGGCTGAGCGCGCCGGTAAGGTCGCAGGCAGCGAGCACGTTGGCGTGGAGGAGCTCGGCGGCCTTGTTATCGGAAACGAGGACGAGCGTGGGGGCGTTGCCGGCGGAAGCTGCGGCGCGGACGAAGAAGGGCAGGTAGAGAGCGCGGGCCGTAGCGGTGAGGCCGGACACACGTCTCCGCCCCGTGCCGCCGGCCAGGTGGCGGCGCACACGCGTGAAGGACTCAGAGCTTTCCAGGTCCGCCATCAACTCGCGGACGAAAGGAAGAATCATGCAACTCCCATTGTAAAGAGCGATGCATGAGCCTGCGATGAACGCAGGCCGGGGAACCTTCACAGGACAGACAGGGCGCGCCCCAGCACGGGATCTTCGCCGCGCAGGTACTGCGCGGGTGTGGGCTGGATGGCGATGTCGGGCGGGAGCTCCAACGCATCGGGCGGGCCGAGCCTGCTCCACTTGGTGGTGTAGCGGATCTGCAGGCGCGAGTAGGGCAGAGTGAAGTTTTTGACGTTGCCGGTGTAGATCGGACGCTGACCGGAGGCTTCGCCAAGCAGCATGGCTCCGGCCTGCTTGAGCTCGACCGCGTTGCGAAAAGCAGAGGAGAAGGTGTTGCGATCGATGAGTGCCGCCAGCTTGTGACGCTGGCCGAGCTGCTGGCGGCGGATGAGTGAGAGCAGCGGAGCAAAAGCGGCGCTATCGCCGCCTTCATTGCCACGGAGATCGACGATGAGAGCGAGGCCGGGCTCGGCCTGAAGCTGCGCTTCGAGTTGGTGGGCGAGATCGCGGCTGTGGGCTTCGTCGTGGCACTCGGCGTAGCGAAGGTAGAGCACGGGACGGCCGGGCAGGCGCGTGCTCCAGTTCTCCGGCGAGTGCGGCTGCCGGTAAAGCGGAAGAGTGCCAGGCGTGACCCAGTGGATGTCGCGAAACAGCTGCGGGGAGAGCGTGAGGGTCTGCCCTGTGCCGCTGGGCGACCGAAGCTGCACGACGGCTGCCTGTCCGTGCGGCACGAGGCCGGCAGCTTTTAGCAATGCGATGTTGGAGAGAGCGTTGAGCGCGGCCGCGTGGAGACCTGCCGTGTTCTCCACACTGAGCCAAGGAGCGAGACGAGGAAGCAGGGCGTCGGCGGGAGTGCCGTTGAGCTGCAGCAACTGGGCGCCAAGGAGCTCGGGCGAGGCTGCGCCGGTGATGTAGAAGCCGGAAGGAAACCAGCGGAAGCGAACGGGCAGGAGCGCAGGCTCCGCGATGGAGCCACCGGTGAAGATGCGGAGGTGGCCATCGTGAAATTGGGCAAGAAGAGCCTGGATGTGCTGCGCGATTTCGGCGTCGGAGAGGGAGGCGAGCGGGAGCGCGCGAAGCTGCTGCACGCCCTGTGCCCAAGCGGCGGGAGTCATGCGCGCCCAGACGTCAACCTGCCTGCTGGGGAACTCGCGCTCGAGGACGGTGAAGTCGCTCTGCCAACCGGCTTCGCGGGCAGAAAGAACAGGTGTTTGCGATCTGCAGGAGAGAGCTGCGACCACCGATAGAAGGAGCAGTCCGCGTGCGGTGGCGGCTGGACCGACCATGCATTTCCGTCCGATGGCCGATGACGGATGCCGGCGCACAGGCGTGAAAGCGTCAGAGCTTTCCAGGTCCGCCATCCACTCGCGGACAAAGGGAAGAATCATGCATGGATTATTACCTGCTTAGGAATGAAAGCCTGAGGTGTGCCCTCTCGACCGAGGAAGGCGGATCTCGTTTTCGGCATGTACTGCGGAGCCGTTCCCAGGCGTTTCGCCAACACCTGTAATCTTTCCTTACAGAGCGCACGTCGCAAGATTCTGAAATCGATCCCATCAAGGAGCTTCAGTGTGCTGCCCAAAGTAGGAGCGCTGCTTTTCGTCTGTGTGTGCCTCCTTGGCTGCGGATCGGGCGTAAGCACCGTTGGGTTCACCCCAGAGATTCCTGTGCCCGACGGCTTCCCGCGGCAGTTGCTTTCGTTTGCAGGTCCCTCCGCGGCCTTCGGGCTGGACGGCAAGGCCTGGGATGCATACGGGATCGGCGCTCCTTCGAACACGGTTCTCATCAACGGGAACTACTGGATGTGTGTCGCGGGCTATCCATCGGCCGGCTTCACATCACAGAGCATCGGCTGCTGGTACGGCAACGATCTCAATCACCTGCAGCCGTACGCGCAGAACCCTATCGTCACGAACAACCAGACCGGCTCCTTCGCCTGCTTCGAGTCCCCGAGCCTGAATATCGACACCGCAGGCATCGTCCATGTCGTTTACTTCGAGACGGCAGCAGGGACGGCTTGCGACAGCTTCGGCGGCGGGTCGAATGGAGAGGTTCACGGGCTGGTGAGTACCTTCCCGGCGGGTTTATCGGCGGTCTCGGCGACTCCGCTCATCAGCCAGGCCAGTGCACTGAACTTCCTGTATCGCGCGACGATTCTGGAGATCGACGGCATCTGCTACGACTATGCGAATGCGGGTGTGGGCAGTCCGAACCAGTTTGTGATCGTCACCTACAAGACCGGCGGAACGTGCGCCGCCACGGAGAGTACGGCGGCCAACTGGAAGTTCAACCGCGTAGAGGTTTACAACACGCCGGGAACGTGGGAAGGGACCAACGAGCTGCAGGACCCGCAGGTGTGGAAGCTGCCGAGCGGGCTGTGGGCCATGATCTTCGGCGCCGGGGCCACGGGCAAAGGCGGCTATGCCACGACGACCGATCCCGTCCATGGAACGTGGAGCAAGCTGGACAGCAATCCCTTCTACCAGCCAGGGTATCTCTGGCTGCCACGCATTACGCAGGATGCGAGCGGGCAGTACTGGATGTGGGGAAACTTCAACAACACGCCGCAGATGAACCTGTGGATGGCCGACGGGCATTAGCCCTGGGGCGACAGCGGCCGTCTGCGGTGAAGAAGAGATTGATTGCGGGCCTGGATTGGTAAAATCGCCCGTATGCCTGCCGTCGCCGGATTAGCCCCTGAAGTCATTGCGAAGTATCAGCCCGTGATCGGGCTGGAAGTGCATGTGCAACTGCTGACGCGGTCGAAGGCGTTCTGCGGATGCAGGAACGAGTATGGCGGCGACCCGAACACGCATACGTGCCCGGTGTGCCTGGGCCTGCCCGGGGCGCTGCCGGTGCTGAACCGCGAAGCCGTGCAACTGGCGACGCTGGCGGCGAAGGCGATCGGCTGCACGATCCGTGAACGCAGCGTGTTTGCGCGGAAAAACTACTTCTATCCGGACTCGCCCAAGGGTTATCAGATTTCCCAGTTCGATAAGCCGCTGGCCCAGTTTGGCGCGATGTATGTGCCGAACGAAACGGAAGAGTTTCCGGATGCGGATGAGCGGCCTGGGTATCGGCGGATCGGTATTACGCGGCTGCACATGGAAGAAGATGCGGGCAAAAGTTTGCATGACGGGTTTGCGGATTCGGGGACGCGGACGTATATCGACCTGAACCGCTGCGGGACGCCGCTGGTAGAGATTGTGAGCGAGCCGGATCTGCGCACGCCTGATGAAGCGTTCGAATACCTGACTCGGCTAAAGGAAATCCTGCTCTACACGGGCGTGAGCGACTGCAACATGGAGGAAGGGTCGCTGCGCTGCGACGCGAATGTGAGCGTGATGCTGAAGGGCGCGGCGCAGTATGGGACAAAGGCGGAAGTGAAGAACGTGAACTCGTTCCGCTACATCCGCGCGGCGCTGGAGTATGAGATCGAGCGGCAGATCGGCGTGATCGAAGAGGGCGGGCGCGTGGTGCAGGAGTCGCGGCTTTGGAACAACGCCGAGGGCCGGACGTTCAGCATGCGGAGCAAGGAGCAGGCGCATGACTACCGGTATTTTCCGGAGCCGGACCTGCCGGTGCTTATCGTGGATGAGGCCTGGCAGCAGCAGATCTTTGCGGACCTGCCGGAGCTGCCGGAAGCCAAGCGCGAACGGTTGGTGCGGGAGTATGGGCTCCAGACTCAGGATGCGGCTACGCTGGCGGCGGACCAGGGGTTTGCGGACCGATTCGAGACCGCGGCGAAGCTGGCGAAGTCGCCTAAACGTTTGGCGGCGATCATGTTGAGCGAGATCACAATGCGGCTGCGCGCGGCAGGGATTGAGTGGGGGCAGTTGCCGGTGTCATTGAACGGTATTGTGCTTGCCAGCGATCTTGCGGAGGCGGGCGAGATCAGCTCGAAGCAGTTGAAACAGCTGCTGGATACGTGCTTTGCAGAAGGCCGGGACTTCGCGCTCGTGTATGAGCGCGACAAGCCGCAGCAGATCTCGGATACAAGTGCGATCGAGGGGATGATCGACCAAGTGATCGCGGCGAACCCGAACCAGGTGGCGCAGTTCAAGGGCGGCAAACGGACCGTGGCGGCATTTTTTGTGGGGCAGGTGATGAAATTGAGCAAGGGCCAGGCGAACCCGGCGGTACTGAACGAGCTTGTGGTGAAGAAGCTGGATGCGGCGTGATTCTGCCATGCAGGAGTTGAACGAAACGGAAACGGCCTCCAATGTGGAGGCCGTCCGTTTAGCGCGAGAGGAACGCGCCGCTTATTGCTGTTCTTGCTAAGGTTTAGTCGCCCTCTCCTGATGCGTCCGTTCCGCTGCGGGCGGACTACAGTGATCCTTCGCTTCGCTCAGGATGACGCCTACCCACATGAAAGACCGTAGCCGATGGAGAACTGCTCTAGTCCGTAATGGGCTTGGGGGCCTTGTAGCCAGGCAGGTGGGATGCAACCTTGGGGGGAAGCTTCTCGGCGGCATGGCGAAGGAAAAACTCCTCAAACAGGTGAATGCCGACCTGGGTGATGAGAGCGGTGGCCACACCGCCGGAGCTGCGCTTGACGCCGTCATTGCCGGGAGGGTACCAGGCGGCGTGAGCCACCAGCGTGCCAGCGATGTGAGAAGCGATCGGCGTGATGGAGACCAAGCGGTGCCCGTCGGCGCCATGACGGGCTGTGACTTCCGCGAGGAGCACGTTGGAGATCTTGTCTTTGAAGGAGCAGCCTCGGCAGCGGAAGTAGCGGAAGTCTTCGTGGAAGGCGTTGGAAAGACCGAGCTTCACTGTTTGATTGATGACCAGGATGCCCTCGTTGGAGCCAAGGCGCTGGCCGA
>CAXSHQ010000104.1:8515-13340 GCA_964236875.1 uncultured Acidobacteriaceae bacterium
GGACTGACTCGGCGATCAGGGCGCCGCGTCGGGGAGCGCCGGGTGCTCATCGACCGGCACCGGGGGCACGTCGATCTCGTCGGCGGGGCGCTTCGCGCGGAGGATGTCTTCGCCTTCTTCGGCATGGCCGCCGCCCTTGGCGCGGGTGATCTCGGTGTCGGCGAGCAGGAGGTTGTAGCGGCTGACCTCTACGTCGAGGTTGTTCTCGATGGCGAGGGCAAGTGCGTCGGAGTCGAGCCGAAGCCGGTCCAGTTCTGGTCCCAGCCGCTGGGGCTGTCGACGGCTTCGTTGAAGAGGGTCCTGACGAGAACGGACGTTTGCCCGGTGGTCCCGAAGATGGTGTGGAAGTAGTAGTGAACCAGATCGCCTTCGGTAGGCGGCCGGTAGGGCTGGCCGTTGACCAGTGGATAGGAGGGTTCTTGCTGCGCGGCAGAGGGAACAGCCGCGGTGAGGGGCCGTTGCGGGAGCGGAGCATCGGGCAGCAGCTGCTCGGGCTGCGGCTCCGGTGAGAGAGAGGCTCCGGCTTCAAGACTGGAGGAGGTAGCGGCAACCGTAGCATCGAGCGGAGTGACGACTGGGGAACTTGAAACCGTCGAGGAGGCAGGGGCAGAAGGTGCAAGTTGCGCTAACGCGGCCGGGGGGACGGCCAGACAGAGGATTAGCAGGAACGAGCGGAACGAAGGCAAGATGGTAACGATCTCCTCTTAAGGGTTTCTTAAGGTTTGGATGCAGAATGGAGATGTGTCGTGCCAAGAACCTTCAGGCTCTGCGTCGCAGCAGCGATGACCGGCGTCGAAGCTCGTGTGAGACTTGCTCGAATACTTCTTCTTTCTTCCCTTTTCGCACTCGGCTGCCACAACAACTACGTGCCGCCTGAAATGCCGATGCCGCCCAATACCGTGATGCTGTCGCAGATGATGCGGGAGCTTTCGTCGCAGCCGGGGTTTACCGAGGCGCTGCTGGCGCAACTGGATAGCCAGGGTGGCAAGAAGGGGCCGGCGCTGATGACGCCGAAGCTTGTGGATGAGCTGCGCAAGAGGATACTGGGCAAGCAGTGGGAGAGGCTGGACCGGTTTCCCGGGTGGACGATGCGGGAGGTGAACCCGACCGTCGACGTGGCGGACAAGTTTGCGGCGAAGAATCCGAAGCTGGTGGGGATGAGTGCGGTGCATCCGGGTGCTGCGGCGCCGGGCCTGGATGAGAAGCAGGCGCGGGTGTTCCTGGACCTTGGGCCATATGCATTGGAGCGTGCGGAGACGGTTTCGCTGGATGAGCCTTCGAAGCTGCCGCCTTACAGCAATGCGGAGAACCAAACGACGCTGGGTGCGGACGTGGTGCGCGGCGATGGGCCGAACGCGCTGGCTGCGGAACACGCAGAGAGCCAGCGGCTGGCGGATGTGCTCAACCGGCTGGCAGTGAACGGGCTGGAGGGAGCCAAGCCTTTCTCAGTTTGGAGATCATGGAAAGCTCTAACGACGGAGCGATCCGCTCGCGGTGGCCCACCCGTGCTCGACAAGCCAAACATGAAGGCAAGTACGCCTGACCTAGTTATCGAAGACTTACAGGCGACCGGCCACACCGTTACCGTGCAGGACGCGCGATACTTCGCGAACTTCGGGCACTTTCACTACAAAGGACAGGACGTGATGATGCCGTTCTGGATCGACACGCAGATTGCGGTGCCACATAGTGGCGGGTTGTTGCGCAAGCGCAGGCCGCTGCTCCTGCCGGTAAGTCATGCGGAGTACGAGTGGCACATCCGTGGGCCGCTCCTGAACGCAGATGTGAGCTGGTACTTCGGCATCGATGGCAAGGCCGAGTGGCGGACCATGGATACGCTCGATCAGGCGTGGGTGATGAAACGCAATGCGCATACGTACACCGGTGCCGATGCGGTGGAGGTGACGCGGCTCACCGGCTTGATGACAGTGGCGTATATGCGGGAGCATGCGCGGCGGCCGGAGCTGCCGTTCGGCGGCTACTACGCGCTGGGTGTGTGCCAGGACAATGTGTCGGCGATCGAGAAGAAGATGACAGGGAAGTCGACGCTGTTTCCGAACACGGCGGATACGGCGCTGTTCGACGATCCGCGCGATGCGGAAGTGAATGCGCTGATGGAGGCGATCCCGAAGGACCGCGCGGGGCACAAGCCGGAGCCGGAGCGAGTGTTTGGGTCGCTGCCGGTGGAGGCCAGCGTGCGGGGGTTCGAGTCGCTCACGGTTCCGGGGCTTGCGGATGACCTGAAGGTGACGTATGCGGCATGGCAGAGTGGGGAGCTTGAGCGCACGCATAATCCGTGGCCGTATGTGTGGGCGATGCTGGCGGTGCTGGGTGCGGCAAGTGTTGTGCGCGGGCTTTGGCTGCGGCGTAGACGCTATGTGCGGCGTGCCTGATGTGCTGTGACCTTTGCGCGGAGCCGAGAGCTTTTCCGACTGAAATTGGGCGGGCTGTACGTGCAACGAAGTTGGTGCAATCCGCTCTCCTACTTCGCGGGAGGATGTAACCCATCATGACAACGGCAAAGAAGTCCAGCAGCAAGAAGTCTTCGGCAAAGAAGACTTCCGCAAAGAAGACGGCTACGAAGAAGGTAGCCGGCACGAAGAGCGCGAGCAAGAAAGCAACGGCTAAGGCTCCTGCGAAGAAGTCGGGTGCGAAGAAGAGCTCGGCGAAGAAGTCCGCGGCGAAGAAAGGCGGCGGGCGCAAGTACGATCCGCCCGTAGGCAAGCGGGTGGAGCGCGAGATGCACGAGATGCATCAGGGCAAGCTGAAGATCGGGCGCAGCAACAAGAAGGTGACGAATCCGAAGCAGGCTATCGCGATCGCGCTGGAGGAGAAGCGGCGTGAAGGCGCGAAGGTGCCACCGAACCCGAACCGGAAGAAGTAAGACGTTGGACGTTGGACGTGTGAAGCGGCTGCCTTGGGCAGCCGCTTCCTGTCTTGCGACGCTTCGCAGGATGCTTCCGATCAGGCTGCGCGTGGATCACTGGTCCCGCCACCAGCAGCGATCACCTGTCTCTGCGCGGTAATCAGGATGGGTGGCTCTATGAGCTCCGGGTGCGTTGCCGCCGGATCGTTTGGTCTATAGGCAGGCTCCGTCGCGAGTCCACCCGTCGGTTCCCACTTCCGCGGAACCCGGCGGATGCCTATCGGATAAATCGTGAGGTTGCCGTCCGCGGAAACCTTGAAGCGAAGAAAGGATTTCCAGTCTTCTACAGCTAATGCGCTGAATGCTTCATTCTGGTGCTCGCGGAAAACATTCAAGGAGATGAGGAGATAAAGGCCGAACAGAACAGACCCGAGCAAGGGTCCGGTTGCCACGATCCAGAGCCCGGAAAGAAGCAGTGCGCGCGTGCTCTTGAAGGGCCAGCCCAGATGGTGTTCAAGACGAGCGACGGCCCAGGCGGAGACGAAACAAATCGCTAGGTGCGCGAGCCCATGGGTGATGCCGCCTACCCATCGAAAGAGCCTGCTGGAGCTGTCTGTGAACAGGACGATGCCACCGAACAGAGCGAGCCCCCAGAAGGGAGCTATCGGGCTTTGCAGGGCAGCTCGAAGAGTCGCGTGTAGAGCCGGAATGAGTTGATGCAGACTATACGGACCTATGTCTGCCATGACGCTCCAGGCGGTAAGGCAGTACAGGATGCCGAGCAGCAGCCCGAACATCTTATGCTTCACGGCGAATCCCAGGTTCCTCCAGGTGAGCTTGCGGCTTTCGTTTACCGGCGGGAAGTGGGCTTTAGCCTTGAAGTCCGGATTGAGTCCTTCGGGGACAACGTGGGTAGGGTGCAGGAAGGCTCCCCCACCCCCGGCGGTAAACTTCTGCAGTCCCTCGTCATTTGCGTAACGGCAATAGTGATGAAGGTCTCCCGCCAGAAAGACAGCTACTTTCGATTGGGACTCGTTCTTCGCGAAGACCTTGTTGGTCAGGTACTCGAGATTTTCATCGAACTGCGGATCGTTCTTCAGCATCTTCTCGTCCGCGCTTGTTCTCCGCTTCAGCTTCTGCTGGTCATAGACCCAGTACGGCATGGCGTTGCACAGGATGATGCGATCGTCCGGTCCTATCTGCTTCGCAAGCTCTTTGAAATAGTCGACTTGGCCGAAATCCAGATCGGTGCCCAGCTGGATGTCCGTGCCCACGATCCACCAGCCGCCGGGCAGCTTGACGGCGAAGTAGCTTCGGGTTTGCTCACGCTTCCAGCCTGCGAACCACTGGCGATGAAGAAACAAGCGGCTGAAGGCAACAAGGCCGTCATACCAATCGTGATTGCCGGGAACTGCGAATACCTTTGGGTGGTTTTCTTTCGTTTCCGGGGAGGCCGCACGGTACGGACCCGCGAAACGCGCCTGATACTCCGCACGGCTCGCCACCGGATAAACCTGATCGCCGCCGAAGATCAGCGCATCGCCACGGCGCAGTGTTATCGGTGCTGAGGTGGGCGCTGCCGGTTGGGACGGGGAGTTTACCTGCAGCTCGGGAAGGCTTACCCAGTACGCGACCGCATAGGTGGAGTTCCAGCCGTCGCCCGTATCGGAGACGTAGTCCACGACAAGCTCATCGCGATACGTTCCGTCGTCGAACTTGCAAAGGTCGGTACAGCTCAATCCGGGGGAGCCGGGCACCTCGAGCATGCGTCGGTCGAGCATCTGGCCGAAGACCGTCGAGATAACACTCTTGATGCCTGTTCTTGCCAGTTGGGACGGCGAATACCAATCCACCATGGGCTTCCTGGTGGGACCGGAGGAAGGATCTGCTGGAGGCATGCAACACTCTAGGCGGTATCCACATATAGTCTTTGCTGCGGCTGCTGATTTTGTTCGACTG
>CAXSHQ010000105.1:0-3642 GCA_964236875.1 uncultured Acidobacteriaceae bacterium
CCAAGCCATGGCCCCACGTGTCGTTGAGATTTTTGAAGTGGTCGAGATCCATCATCAGCAGGGCCAGCGGCACGTCGGCCGCCGCGCACTGCCGCGCCTGCAGACCCGCGGTTTCTTCCAGGGCACGACGGTTGCGCAATCCCGTGAGCACATCCACGCGCGTTTCGTCATGGAGCCGGCGGTTGGTTTCCGCCACAAAGAGGCCGAGAAAGGAAAGCAGGAGAGGAGTCACGCTCAGCATCGTGGCCGCGCTCATCAGCCTTTCCAAGTGGACCGTCGCAGGCGACTGCGGCGCGAGCGCCAGACCCATGCGTGCGGCGAGCACCGCACCCAGCAGCGCCAGGAGCAGGGATGTGATCACCAGTGGCACCCGCAGCGCCAGCAACCGCGAGCTCCACACCATGCGCACTGTGAAGCTGATGATGACGAGCGCTACCAACCGGCCGGCCAGCAGCGCGGCGGAAGCGTTGAGCAGCGCCAGGAAAAAGATGCCGACCACAACCGCGGCGAGCGCGACCGGTCCGAAACGAGAGCGGAGTCCGCGCCGCACGGCGAACCAGCGCAGCCCCATGTAGAGGCAGAAGAACAGGAGGATGATGCTGGCGGCGCCGCCGGAGTTCTGCATGGCCGCGGTGGGCGCGTGCAGTATTCGCGAACTGGTGATGAGCAGCTGCAGCATCGCGCCCGCGGCCAGCCACGCCATCCCCTTGGTGCGGCGGTCGCTCCAGGCCAGCAGCGCGAAGGTCAGCGTGAAGGTGGCCTGCGAGACAAAGCCTGCTACCGATACTGTGTGCCCGTCCATCATGCGTTGTGCAGGATTTCCTGGTCCCTTCGCAACCGCTTCGGCCACGCTCCTCAGCAGCGCGCCCCAGGGAATTTCCCGGCCACGCGCTTCCCGTGTGGAACGTCACACCATCGTAGAGCGAACCTGCTGGAGTTTTTACATTAATTTCACCTCCCGAGGTTCCTTGGAAGGCGCAAAAAGTGTATCTGGATTCCCCCTCGATAGTGGCGCGAAAACGCGAAGCGTTACGATCGAAACACACCGAGCATCCGCGCTGCCTCAGCCGAAGAGGCCGGCGGAGCGCCTCGGCATCTCCAGCCCCAGATGCTCGTAGGCAAGCCGTGTGGCGACCCGGCCGCGTGGGGTGCGATCAAGAAACCCGATCTGGATGAGGAAGGGTTCATAGACTTCCTCCAGCGCATCCTGCTCCTCGGCCAGCGCCGCGGCCAGCGTGTTCAATCCCACCGGTCCGCCGTCGTACTTCTCGATGATGGTGCGCAACAGCCGGCGATCGAGCTCGTCAAAGCCATGCGCATCCACTTCAAGCATCGCCAGCGCCTGCATGGCTGTGGCGCGGTCGATGCGGCCTTCCGCGCGCACCTCGGCGAAGTCGCGCACGCGCCGCAGCAGCCGGTTGGCAATGCGCGGCGTGCCCCGCGAGCGCATCGCAATCTCCGCCGCGCCGTCGCGGTCGATGGGGACGCCCAGGACCTCCGCCGAGCGCTCCACGATGAAGCGCAGCTCGTCGTCGGTGTAGAACTCCAACCGCAACAGGATGCCGAAGCGCGCGCGCATGGGCGAAGCCAGCAGCCCGGGCCGCGTGGTGGCGCCCACCAGCGTGAAGGGCTTGATGTCCAGCGGCACCGCACGCGCGGCGGGCCCGCTACCGATGATGATGTCGAGCTTGTAATCCTCGAGCGCGGTATACAGCTTTTCCTGCAGCAAGGGTTGCAGGCGATGCACCTCGTCCAGGAAGAAGACCTGCCGGTCTTTGAGATTGGTGAGGATCGCGGTGAGGTCGCCCTGAATCTGCAGCGCCGGTCCGGAAGTCTGGCCGAAGGCTACGTCCAGCTCGTTGGCGATGATCGTTGCCAACGTGGTCTTGCCCAGCCCCGGCGGGCCGAAGAGCAGCACGTGATCCATGGCTTCGCCGCGGGTGCGCGCGGCCTCGAGGGCGATGCTGAGCTGCTCCTTGGCTTTGGTCTGGCCGATGAACTCGGCCAGACGCCTGGGCCGCAGGCTCAGTTCGACGGTGTCGTCGTCGTCCACCTTGCCCGCGGAGACCAGCCGCTCCGCCGCGCTGCTGTAGGGTCCGCCACCGTTCAGGTCGACCTTCTTCTTGCCCGAGATGGGGCTGTTCGGATTCGGTCCGCTTGCCATGTCTAGGCGATGGTACGGCGAAGCCGCGTGCGGGAGCAATCCAAAGGCGGATGAGCTGGGACATGAGGAGCGTTCAGGCGCATTGCAGAAAGTCCACCAAAACCTTCTTCGTCCCGCTCTTTGCGAAGTGCACCATGGCGGCATTGCCGTGGATGTCGCGAATGTCGCCCACGCCGAAGCTCTTGTGGCGCACGTAGTCGCCGCGCTTGAACTTCTCCGGCTCGGAGTGCGGCAGCGTTTCGGGTGCGGTGGTGCGGATCATGCCGTGCATGGTCTCGACGACGAGGGTTCCGTGCGCGTCGGCTGCGGCGGGCTGCGACTCGTCCTTCAGCAGCAGCTCGCGCGCGGCGTCCTTGCCGGTCTGGGCCTGAAGAGACTTCTTCCGCAGTAGCCCGCCCTGCTTCTCCGCTGCCGCTGCGAGTTGCAGACGCTGCTGATGCGCCGCGCCGCGCTCGCAGTTGTCGCAGCGGCCGCAGGCCTCGCCAGGTTCTTCGCCGAAGTATTCGCGCAGCACCTGTGTGCGGCAGCCGGTGGTTTCGGCGTAATGCATCATCTCGGCCAGACGATCCTTGTCGTGTGCTGCCCGCTCGGAGTACTCGTGCAGCAGGTGCGCGATCTCCGCATCGCTGATCGGCTCCTTGTAGCGAAGCACCAGACCTTCGCGCGTGCCGCGCACCACGCCGGCATCACGCAGCAGATGAAGAATGACTTCCGTGCGCTTGAGACCCACGCAGGAAGCCTCCGCAAGCACCTTGGCGGTCACCACCGTGCCGCCGATGGCCTGCAGCACCGATCGCACATCTTCCGGCTTTGGATAGCGCCCGCCCAGGAAGAAGCTTTGGATGCGCTTGTCTTCCAGTCGATACAGCAGCACGCAGTGTGAGTCTTTGCCGTCGCGCCCCGCGCGTCCAGCCTCCTGCGCATAGGTTTCGATCGAGTCGGGGAACTCAAAGTGGAAGACGAAGCGGATATCCGGCTTGTCGATGCCGAGCCCGAAGGCTTTGGTGGCGATCATCACCTTGTGGTCGCCGCGCATGAAAGCTTCCTGCACCTCTGTGCGGTCCTTCGCGCTCATTCGCCCGTGGTAGTGACCCACGGAGATGCCGTGGTCCTTCAGCCAGTCATGCAACTCATCGGCGGAGCGCACGCTCGCGGTGTAGATGATGCCGGTGCCTTCCTGCCTTTCCAGCAGCTCGCCGATGCGCGCCAGCTTGGCGCACGTGCTTACGGCGGGCAGCACGCGAAGATGGAGGTTGGTGCGCTCCGAGCCGGCGTTGACGATCAGCGCACCCCTCGCATGCATGACGTCGAGGATTTCATCGACGACCTGCTGGGTCGCGGTCGCGGTGAGCAGCAGTGCCGGCGGCAGTTTGCCGTGTGCATCGCGTAGCGCCTCACGCGCGTAGCCGAGGTTCAGGTAGGCCGGCCGGAAGTCGTGTCCCCATTCGGACACGCAATGAGCCTCGTCGATGACAAAT
>CAXSHQ010000105.1:3652-13243 GCA_964236875.1 uncultured Acidobacteriaceae bacterium
GAGATGCAGTGTGCTTCATCCACGACAAAGAGCGAAATGCCGCCGGCGTCCTTCAACTCCCTGACGAACTCCGGCGTCGCGAGCCGCTCCGGCGTGCAGTAGATCAACTGCGCCACGCCACTTTCGATCTCGGCTTCAGCTTTGTGCTGCTCCTTCGCGCTGACGGTGGAATCCATCTTCTCCACCGCGATGTGGGCATCGGCCGCACGGTCCTGCTGATCCTGCATCAGGGCGATCAGCGGGCTCACCACGAGCACAGGCTTCGTCAGCAGCAGCGCCGGAAGCTGATACGTGAGCGTCTTGCCTCCACCGGTCGGCAGCAAGCCCAGCACGTCGCGGCCGCTGAAGACCGCTTCCAGGATCTCCCGCTGGCCAGGGCGAAAGCCTTTGATGCCGAAGCGCTTCTTGGCTTCACGAGCTACCCGGGCCCATTGAATCGCTGAGTGGCCGCGACCTTCCGCATGCTTCGCGCTTGCGGTGGACGATGGGTGGGGCTGTTGTTCCTTTGCAAACCCGCTGGCTTGCTTCCTCTTCGCTGCTACTGCCATGCTGCGGTGTTTCCTGCTACCTGATCTGACGTTCGCCACTTCCTGTGACGACAAGTTGGATGCGAGGGCCAGACCACCGTTCTATGGCTGTGTTGATGCAACGCACAGGACGGCTGCTTTGTGCACCATCTGCGTAGCACCTGTATCGGAGTGATATCATAAAGACATCATCAAGGAGATGATCGTCATGCCTGCTGACCTTTCCACTTCGGCGAACCCCGCCGTGAATCGCGAACGTGTCGTAAGCGCCTTTCCGGGTGCGCCGATGCTGGGCCTGTTTCTGCTTATCCTCGTCTCGGTCCCTGCATATTTCACAACGGAGCCCGGCCCGGGAGGACACACGCTTGGCATGGTCGTCCTGGTTCTTACAGTCCTCTGCCTCACCGGCTTCTTCACCCTCCAGCCGAATGAAGCCCGGGTTCTGATCCTGTTCGGGCGCTACAAGGGAACGGTGCGGAAGAACGGCTTCTACTGGGCGAACCCCTTCTACAGCAAAGGCCGCCTGCAGGTGAATGCCGGTGGTAATGCCGCCGCCGCACCCACGGCGCGCTTTGCCGTGCGCAACAAGATCTCGCTGCGGGCGCGCACGCTGAATGGCGTGCCACTCAAGGTGAACGACAAGCGTGGCAACCCGATCGAGATTGCAGCCATTGTTGTGTGGCGCGTTGCCGATACGGCGCAGGCACTCTTCGATGTCGACAACTACGAAAACTTTGTGCCGATACAGAGCGAATCTGCATTGCGGCACATCGCCAACATGTACAGCTACGACGACGGTGACGGACACGAAACTTCGCTGCGCTCCAACGTCGATGGCGTGTCGGCTGCGCTACGCGCGGAGTTGCAGGAGCGTTGCGCGCAAGCCGGTGTGACTATCGACGAAGCGCGCCTGAGCCACCTTGCCTACGCGCCGGAAATCGCCCAGGTGATGCTGCGCCGTCAGCAAGCCGAAGCCGTGATCGCCGCGCGCCAGCGCATCGTGGAGGGCGCAGTGGGTATGGTGGAGATGGCGCTTCGCGAGCTTTCCGAAAAGTCGGTTGTGCAGCTCGATGACGAGCGCCGCGCGGCCATGGTGTCCAACCTGATGGTGGTGCTGTGCTCTGAGTCCGAAGTGCATCCGGTCGTCAACGCAGGCACCCTCTACAGCTAGGCTCCGCGTGCTCCGATCGGTTATGGATACTGTATGGACAAGCTGAAGCTGGACGCCTCCGCCGGACGGGAGCCCAGGGCGCGCAAGCCGTTCCTGCTCCGCATGGACCCGGCGCTCTGGGAGGACCTGGAGCGCTGGGCACAGGACGAGCTGCGCTCCGTCAACGGCCAGATCGAGATGATTCTTCGTCAGGCCGTGCAGAAGCGCAAAGGCCTGGCGGGCAAGACACCACGCTAAACGCGCGGGCCTTAATCGTCCTGGGTGACCGACTCTTCCACCAACCGGAAGTCGTCCGCGCCATCGGAGAGGGGAGTGTGCCAGCCGCCGGGAGGAACGACGGTGGTGCCGGTGTGCCGCGGTCCCCAGGTGTGCTGCTCGTAAGGAAAACACGGCGTGCCGGCTTTGAGCATCGGGTCCACGATGCGCCACGCTTCCTCCACGTAGTCCTGGCGGGCGAAGAGGGAGCGGTCGCCGGCCATGGCCTCGCTGAGCACAAGCTCGTAGGGCTCCATCTCTTCCGGGTTGGGATGGCGGCTGGCGATCATCTCCACCATCTTGCGCGGTCCTTTGGTGGTGGGGTTCGTAACGGAAGCGGCGACGGCCACCGTCATCTCCGGGCTGATGCGGAAGCGGATGTAGTTCTGGCCCACGCCCGGCTCGGTGATGTTGGTGTGGGGCGCCTTCTTGAGCCTGGCGACAACTTCCGTGCAGGTTATCGGCAGGTTCTTGCCGGCGCGGATAAAGAACGGCACGCCGTCCCACCGCCAGGAGTTGATGTAGAGCCGCAGCTCGGCGAAGGTTTCCGTCTGCGAATCGGAGGCCACGCCCTTCTCGTCCAGGTAGCCGGCGAACTGGCCGCGCAGCACGTCTTCGGGCTTGACCGGTGGCATGGCCTTGAGGACCTTTACACGTTCGTCACGCAGCGACTCTACATCGTGATCGACGGGCGGCTCCATGGCGAGACTGCTGAGCAACTGGAAGAGGTGGTTCTGGACCACGTCGCGGATGGTGCCGGTCACGTCATAGAACGCGCCGCGGCCCTGCACGCCGAAATCCTCAGCCATGGTGATCTGCACGCTTTCGATGTGGTCGCGGTTCCAGAGCGGCTCGAGAAACGCATTGGAGAAACGGAATGCGACCATGTTGCGCACCGGAGCCTTGGCCAGGTAGTGGTCGATGCGGAAGATGGAGCTTTCCGGGAAAGAGCTGAGCAGGATGCGGTTGAGCTCCTGGGCGGAGGCGAGGTCGTGGCCGAAAGGCTTTTCGACGATGATGCGGCCGCCGTCGGCTGAGCCGGAGCTGGTCAGCTTCTGCACCACACTCTCAAACAGTGCAGGCGGGATGGCGAGATAGTGTGCGGGCGCTTTGGCGTCGCCCAGCTCGCGGCGCACGGCCTGGAACGTCGCGTCGTCGGCGTAGTCGCCATCCACGTAGCGGAGCAGGCCGCTCAGCTTGGCCCAGGCTTCCTGGTCCAGGCCGCCGTGCTTTTCCAGGCTGTCCTGCGCGCGGGCTTTGAGCTGCTCCAGCCCCCAGCCGGCTTTGGCGACGCCGATCACCGGCACGTCCAGCGTGCCGCGCTTCACCATGGCTTGCAGGGAAGGAAAGATCTTCTTGTAGGCCAGGTCGCCGGTGGCGCCGAAAAAGACCAGCGCGTCAGATTGTGTACCGGTCTGTGTATCACTCATGCAGGAAACTCCAGTGGCTCCCATGCTACGCGAGGGCCTGCCACAGACAGAGCGGCACAGTTGGAAGCTGCTCGGCGTGAATGGACGAAGCGTCCGTCGACCGGGCATACTCCGCGTCCTGTATAAAGCCGGGGAAGCTGCAACGGGGGACTACCTGATGCTGAACAGACGGAACTTTCTGAAGAGCGGCCTAACCGCAGGAGTGGCTCCGCTGGCCTTCGGGCCGCTCGACGCGATGCCTGCGGGGAGCGCGCCAGCGGGCGTGCTGACGCAGCTTCCGCAGCGCGTGCCCGCGGAAGACGCTGCGACTCTTCCCTGGCAGCAGAGGATTTGGCGTGTCGGTCAGACGAACTTCAACGAGTACGATCCGTCCGTTATCAATGTCGAGCAATGGGCGGACTACTGGCACGCCGCGAAGGCCGACATCGTCTTCGTGAGCGTCACGGGCATCCTGGCGTTCTATCCATCGAAAGTGAAGTTCCACCGTCATGCGAAGTACCTGAATGACCGTGACCTGTTCGGCGAGTGCGTAGCAGCGGCGAAGAAGCGTGGCATGCGCGTGGTGGCGCGCATGAGCCCGGACCTGAACTGGGCGGACGGGCCCGAAGCCGCTCTTACAGCGCACTCCGAGTGGGCCATGCGCAACAAGGACGGCTCCGTGCAGCACAGCGAGCAGGAGCCACGCCTGTTCAAGACCTGCATGTTCTCCACTTACATGGACGACTATGTGCCCGCCGTGATGCGCGAGGTGAACTCGCTGTATGAGGTCGACTGCTTCTATGCGAATGGCTGGCCTCCGCTGGGTACGCTGCCGGTCTGCTACTGCGGCGCGTGCAGCAAGTTGCCGCCCTCTGGAACGCCAGCGTATTGGCGCGCATTCACCGATCGCGTTCTGAGCCTATGGCAGCGATACGACGCAATCGCCAAAGAAAAGAAGCCGGAAAGCTTCTTCTTCGCCAATTCCGGCGGCAACGTGCGCGGCGGCCCGAACCTGGACCGCCTGGCAAAGACCACGGCGTGGTTCCAGGCGGACAACCAGGGCCGCACGCACGACGAACCGGAGATCTGGGGATGCAGTCTGCAGGGCCGCGTCTGCAACGCTGTGCTGGACGGCAAAGTGGCGGCGAACGTGACGGCGTTCTACTCGGCCAGCTCGCCCGGCTGGCGCAATGTTTCGAGGAACCCCGCGGAAGCGACGATGTGGCTCAACCAGTCGCTGGCCAGCGGCATGCTGCCGTATGTTCACTTCGTGGGGGCGAATAACGGCTTCGCGGAGGATCGCCGCTGGCAGCAGACTGCCACGGAGTACCTGAACTGGACCGCGCAGCACGAGGCGCATCTCCGCACGCGGCGCTCGGTCGCGAACATCGGCGTGGTGATCGGGCAGAGCACGCAGCTCCTGTATCCGGGCCCGGCGTCTTCGCGTTCGCGCGGCTACATGCGGGAAACGACGCAGGGGCTCTACGACGCGCTGCTCAAGGGGCGCTTCGCGTTCGACTTCGTTCATGAAGACCGGTTGGAGCTGGAGCGCCTGAGCAAATACCGCGCCCTGCTGCTGCCCAACACGGCCATGCTGAGCGACCGGCAATGCGCGCAGCTGGGGGAGTACATACGCGCGGGTGGATCGCTGATGGCGAGCTTCGAGACGAGCCTGTATGACGAGAACGGGAAGCTGCGGGAAAACTTCGGGCTCGCCGAGCTGATGGGCGTGAGCAAGGCCGGGCCGCCGGTGGGGACGAACGGCAATCCATACTCCGCGCGCCTCGAACGCACCCATTCGCTGCTGGAAGGCTTCGTGGGGACAAACTGGATCGCAGGCGCGGAGAACCGCGTGCCGCTGCGGCCGGTGCAGAGCCCTGTGATGACGGTGGTTCCGGGTTTTGTGCGCTATCCTCCGGAGCTCGCCTACCCCGAGCACCCGCACACCACCGAGCCCGCTGTGGTCCTGCGCGAGTCGGGCAAGAGCCGGCTCGTGTGGTTCCCGGGAGACATCGAGCGGACGTATTGGATCACCGGCCATGGCGACCTGCTGCAGCTGCTGCATAACGCGATCCGCTGGGTGAGCCATGACGAGAGGCTGGTGCAGGTGGAAGGGGCGGGGCTGATCGAGATGTTCTGCTGGGAAACGGGTCCGGGCTATGCGATGCATCTGCTCAACTACACGACGCCGAACGCGCATCACGGCTGGCTGGAGACGGAAGTGCCGCTTGGGCCGCAGTCCGTGACGCTGAAGCTGCCGGAGGGCTTGCGTGTGGCCTCGGTCGAGCTGCTCAGGGCGGGGGAACGACCGTCCTTTCACTTCGCGAGCGGCACGCTGCAGTTCACGGTGCCCCGGTTGCGGGACTACGAGGTGGCGGCGATCACAGTCGTGTGAGCGGGGGCTGAAGGGCGACTGTTGGAACTTCGCGGGGACGCCCGGCGTAGGATGATGTGCAGACCGCCCACAGCTGTTGACGGGAGTCTCGCGAAAGGTTCGTTATGCAATCCCGTATTCTCGGCACCACCATGCCCGCCCTGGAAGTCCTCCTGCAGCCCGGCGAAAGCATCATCTCCGAAGCCGGCGAACTGAGCTGGATGACACAAACCATCGCCATGAACACCCACACGCAGATGGCGGGTGGCGGCGGCTTCTTCGGCGCCATCAAGCGCATGGCGGGCGGCGGCACGCTGTTCATGACCGAGTACACCGCGCAGGGATACCCCGGTGAAGTGGCCTTCGCGACCAAGATCCCCGGCCACATCCTGCCCGTGGAGGTGAACCCCGGCCACGAGTTCCTGATTCATCGCCACGGATTCCTGTGCGCTACGCCACAGATCCAGCTAGGCGTCGGCTTCCAGCAGTCGCTGGGCGCGGGCATCTTCGGCGGCGACGGCTTCCTGCTCCAGAAGGTCGCCGGCTACGGCACGGCGTGGCTGGAACTGAGCGGCGAAGTGGTGGTGCGCGACCTGCAGCCCGGTGAAACGCTGCGCGTGCATCCCGGCCATGTGGGCGCGTTCCAGGCCACCGTTTCGTTCAACATCACGCGTGTTCCCGGCATCCGCAACCTGTTCTTCGGTGGCGACGGCATCTTCCTGGCCGCGCTCACCGGCCCGGGCCGTGTGTGGCTGCAGACCCTGCCGCTGGCCAACATGGCGCATGCGCTGCAGCCGTTCATCCATAAGAGCGGCGAGAACAACAATATGCGCGGCCTGGGCACGGCGGCGGTGATGGGTGGCGTGCTGGAATCGATGTTCGACAACAACCGCTGAGCCGGCACTCCGACACGGCAGTGTTGGTACAAACGAAAGAGCCGGCACAGGGTGTGCCGGCTCTTCCTGTATTGCACACGGCCTTAGTTGCGGGAGGGGAAGATGCCCTGCAGCGCAATGATGTAGTTGACCACCAGGCAGGGCTGCACGGTTGAAAACGGCTGACTGCCTCCGATGACGCCAGTGGTTTGGGCCGCCATTGTTCCCGTGGAGGCTGTGTGGGTGAACCCGCGAAACGTGTTCGTGCCGTCCGAAACCTCTGCCGGTATATTCCCTGTCGGATCCGGTTTATTGGCTGCCAGGTTGGACACATTCTGGGCAAAGCTATGAACGTGCGCGGGCAGGTTGTTCTGGGTGAGCGTTGTGTTTTCGGTCCCTGATGGCGTGCCTTGCACGTAGTTAACGCCGGTGGTGGACTGGCCAAAGCCAAGCACGCAGCGGCCGGACAGGTTGGGGAGAGCGAACGTGGTCTGTCCGTTTCCACCGTACATAGTCCCCAGGAGCGAAAACAGCGCAGTGTTCTGTGCAATGCTCAGGAGTTGTCCCTGGCAGAGAGCCCAACCTGAGGGTGCGAAGCTGCCGCCGAAAACGCGAATTTCGCCAATAAATGGATCGCTCATTAATGTTCTCCATCGTTCAATGTGATTTGGAATGCATGTTCATCAAGGCACATAATGAGCCGCTTTCCACGGTTCGGAGGGGCTGCCGGGTGGCTGGACGTCCGCTGGGGGAAAGCGGTTCAAACAAGAACCGTACCGAGCATACGTGAGCTTTGGCGGAAAGGAAATGAAATCTTCACGGAGGAAGCCGTTGCTCCCGCAAATGGCCGACCGGAGCCACGACCGCGCCGGACGACGGAAGCGACGGAAGCAAGCTTCCCGAAGGTGACTGAAGATTTCCGCGAAAAGGGGAAGCCGCATGATACAAAGTGGATTCCCTCGGGTATTCCATTTTCAGGTAAACGAGCCAACATGAGTGATCCCTCCCAGACGCCTCCCTCGCCGGACCCCAACGCCGGTTGGTCCAACGTACACAACCCCACGACAGGCGGGCAGTACACGCCTCCAAGCCAATACCCGCCCGCGAACGCCTACCCCCCGCAGGGCCAATATCCGCCGCAAGGTCAGTACCCGCCACAGGGACAATACCCTCCACAGGGGCAGTATGCGCCGCAGGCCACGTCCTCTGGCCTGTCCTCCGGCGTGGCTGCGGGCCTTTGCTATCTCTTCTGGCCGGTGGCGATCGTTTTTCTCATCATCGACCCGTATAAGCGCGACCCGCTCGTGCGTTTCAGCGCCATGCAGACGCTCGCTCTCGCGGTCGTCGGCATCGGGCTTTCCATCATTCATGTCTTCATGATGTTCTTCCACATACCTTTCCTTGGGGTCATCCTGTTCCTGGTCTTCATGCTTGTCTGGTTGGCCCTGGGAGTTTGCTGGCTGATCGCGATGATCAAGGCCTTCAGCGGACAGAAGTGGAAGATCCCAGTCGTTGGCGATCTGGCGGAGAACTTCTCCCGCTCGGTCTAGCCGCGAAGGTCAATCACCACCGCAACACCCACTCCCGTCCTGAACGGGGGTGGGTGTTGCTATTTGCGGCTAACGCATCCCGCGCCGTAGACTCAGCCGCATGACCCGCCGTCTCCTTGCCCTTTCGCTTTCGCTCGCCGTTGTCTCCGCTGCTCACGCCCAGGATTGGGCCAAGGCCAACCTCGCCAAGAGCCCGCGCCACGGTGAGTTTGTCACCATTCACGAGCCCGGCGGGCGCAACCTGCAGGCCTGGGTGGTGTACCCCGAGGTCAAGGAGAAGGCGCCGGTCGTGGTCATGATCCATGAGATTTTCGGGCTGAGCGACTGGGCGCGCGAGATGGCCGATGAAGTCGCGGGCGCGGGCTACATCGTGGTCGAACCGGACCTGCTGAGCGGCTTTGGACCCGCAGCCGGCGCCGCCAATCCACCCGCCGGCATGCCCGACATGCCGAGCGGTCAGGATCACAGCCACATGCAGCCGCAGGCCAACACCGGCGCGGCCTACGCCCCGCTGCTGCCGGGCGGCACGTCGGCCTTCCCTGATCAGGGTTCGGTGACAAAAGCGGTCTCCTCGCTGGATGCGTCGGAAGTGAACACGGACCTGGACGCGGCGGCGGAGTATGGCAAGAAGCTGCCTTCGGCTAACGGCAAGCTTTACGTGGCGGGCTTCTGCTGGGGCGGCGGCAAGACCTTCCTGTACGCCACGCACCGCAAAGACCTTTCCGCGGCCTTCGTCTTCTACGGGCCGCCCCCCTCAGCCGACCTGATGAAGAATATCTCGGCTCCGGTATACGGTTTCTACGCCGGCAACGATGCGCGTATCAGTGCAACGATTCCGCAAGCGACCGCCGACATGAAAGCCGCGGGCAAGACCTACGATCCGGTGACGTATGACGGCGCGGGCCATGGCTTTATGCGTGCGGGCGAAGCTCCGGATGCATCTGCGCCGAACTCGGCGGCGCGGCAGGCCGGCTTCCGGCGATTAATCGACAAGATGGGCGGCGTCCGCTAGGGAAGTGAGTGACAGCTAGACCATCGCGGCCACGGTCTTACCCGGCCCGGGCGCTGCTGAGTCGCGAGCGCCGAACACGCGTGGCCAGGAGAGCCGGAAACGCGTGCCCGCACCGGGCGTGGACTCCACCTTTACCTCGCCGCCGTGCTTCTCCATCAGGTGCTTCACAGTCCACAGGCCCAGCCCGTTTCCGGCATCGCCTTTGGTGCTCATGCCGAAGGTAAACAGCGAGGCGAGCATCTCCGGGGCCATGCCGATGCCTTCATCGCACACCTCGACCTCCACCGCGGACGGTGTACCGGTCAGCTGCACGCACACCTTCGCGCCGCCACGGCTGGCTTCGCAGGCGTTGCGGATGAGGTTGAGCAGCACCTGCCGCGTTTCGCCGGGAAAAGCCTCCACGACCATGTCGCCCTGG
>CAXSHQ010000106.1:0-1387 GCA_964236875.1 uncultured Acidobacteriaceae bacterium
GTCTGCGAGATGTCGAACACATAAGCATTGCGGAAGCCCAACAGGGTGCGGGTGTTCTGCTTGGTGATGTCTCCTTCGGCTTCTTCATCCTTCTTGCGGCGAACGCCAACAATCGGAGCAAGGATGCGGATGCCTTTGGCTCCGGCGTTCACGTTGCGGCCAAGGTTCTTCCAACTCCAGAAACCAGCCACGCGGGTGGCGGTGGGCATCTGCCGTGCAATCTCCAGCACGTTCCCGAAGCTGTAGTTGTGGAAACGGCTCATGGCGGTGAGGTAGTTGGTGAGGGCGTCGGACTTGCCAGCTTCCAACTGCTCAATCAGCAGCTTGATGTTGGCGGCGATAAGTTCCTGTTTGGTGGTGGGCTTTTTGCTGTCGAAGGTGGCTGCGTTGCTCATGGTGTCTTGCTCCTCTGGTGTTCGGCTTTGGCTGTTGCACTTACCGCGTTGAAACGCGGCATGTACATGCCGAACGCCACCTGGCGAAGGCGGGGGTAGCAAGGTGCAAGCTGAGGGGTATCCCCACCCTTGCAGCGCAACGAAGGTTAAGCGGAAAGGGCGGAGCGCAGCGGAGGTCTGCACAAGCGAAGCGCGGAAGATTGGGGAAGCCCCTTGGCGGCGCGCGATCGGGGCAGAGCCCCTTAGCGAGGTTTGGCTTCCTTACGCGTGCGCGTTAGCGCACATGAATTGAAGGGTGGGCGTTGCGGGCGGGAACGGCCCGCTGAGGCGGGTGACGGAAGACGCAAAGCGGCTGCAGTCAGGGAGGAGTGTTACTCCTCCCTCCGAAATTTGGGTCTCGCTCGGAATGTATCTTCCGAGGTGAATGAACCGATGATGCGAGGTCTGTGGATTCGGCATGGCTGAATCAAACAATCGAAGAGGTAGGACCACCTCCCCAGAAACAAACGAATGACCTCCGGTGTCTAAAGAAAGGCGATGGCAAGGTATGTTCCCAAAACGGCGATCACGGTGGTTGGACCCTGCGATGTGGGCTGGGACGCGATGCCAGGTGATTCACGGGAACGGCACTGTGCTCAGTGCAACCGCTCCGTCTTCAATTCCGTTGCGATGTCCCGTCAGCAAATGGACGATTTGCTTCAAGCCGGCGATGCCCTGCCGTGCATGCGCCTTGCTCAGTACCCTGACGGCTCTCTGCTGATTGCAGACGAATACATTCGGCCAAAGAGCGTATCAAGCATGATCGGAGCTGCTTTGGTCTCCATACTCGCATTGACCAGCGGTTTCGCAAACGCTCAGAAGACATCGTCAAGCGCCCCAACGGCTCATGTTTCGGGCAGAGTGGTCGATCCATGGGGACGCCCCGTCAAGGATGCCGAGGTTGTGTTCTCTCAAAAGCTCAAAGACCGGTTCGAAGAAAGAAAGATTCTGAC
>CAXSHQ010000106.1:1397-1947 GCA_964236875.1 uncultured Acidobacteriaceae bacterium
TGACCGACAGCGAGGGACGTTACGAAGTAAGCGTGAGATCGGGCACATGGTCGGTTTCTGCTAACCGAGGCATCTCTCGATCAGCGACGCAGGGTATGCGGTTGCGACCAGCGGAACAGAGAACTTCACGAACGTTGACCTTGCAACCGATCACGGTGACAGCCGGAGTCATTGCAATGGTTCCTCCAAGGCTGCCCTCGGCCGAAAAAGACCCAGAGCAGAAGTGATCTCGCTTCTGAAATGTCTTAGTGCTTCACGGTTTTCGCGAGGCATTTTCCCATCCGCGGTCCGATAGGGTCGAACACTGCGGCTTCGGACTTGGGATAGGCCACCCGAATCGCCACGATGTCTGTGCCTAGCATGACTCCACGTTCGTACACCGTTCCGCCCGACTCGGTGAACTGACCTTCCTTGTCGATGCCAGAAAAGACAAACCATGTAGCGCCCTTACTTGCATAGGTGATCTGGCCGCCGCCCTGATTGAACCAGTCGCTTTCGGTCCGTAGCGCATCCTGCACCGAGCCGACGGGCCTGCTGATCTGCGCTGTTT
>CAXSHQ010000106.1:1957-13200 GCA_964236875.1 uncultured Acidobacteriaceae bacterium
CGACGAGCAAAAGGTCCGAATCCGCTCCAGCCTTTGGCTGAAGCAGGTCGGTGGGATAGCACTGCTGGTAAACACCGTCCGATGATGTATAGGTGGACCAGCGGTGCCCTGCGGGAAGGTTGGACACAGCTGCTTGCATAAGCAAAGCAGCGAGTACGGGAAGGTTCGACCACAGGCTTGGCATACGTTCCACGCTCCTCGAACAGAGTACCTGCCTCTGCCTTTGAAAGGCATTCGTACGATTTCCAAAGGGCAGCCGAGCATAGACTTCGACTATGTCTGAAGGCACTCACTTATGCTCCCGGCGAATCAATCATGGACAGTCAGAAATCTGGCTAAGCGACGGGGCATCTGAATTGAGCGAACGACGCGTGATGGCGAGTAACGAAGTGCGCAATGTGGTGAAACGCCTGTGTCCTGATGAGTTCCAAAACTTCTATGACGAGCTTTATGCTCGCCTGGAAGTGGTCGCGACCCTGGACTGCCAGAATGTCTCTAAAGTCTCAACCGAGCTGAGGCTCAAGTAGTCGCCGACAGCTCTTCTCCGCCTCCCTCCAGCTCCGTGCAAAGTTCTCCTTGATTACTAGGCCGCGATTTGATGCTGGTAGTACGGGAGCTCTTTGTCGGAGAGAATGTGCTCAAGGCGCTCTTTGTTCAAGCCGCTGGGCGAAAGCCACTCGGCGAGATACTGTTCCTGAATCGAGATGATTGTGCGTTGGTGTCCAGTCGCGGCAACTTCAGGCGTCGGCTCATCGGTCATGGCAGCAAATGAATCGAGGCTGGGATTACCAGGCTGAGCCCAGCGATCCCAGAGGCAAGCGACAAGCATGTCCGTCGCCGGCTTCGGATCGAATTCCAACACAAGATTTTTCTGCTTCTCGCCTGGGGCAAGTTCACGATGCTGGTAAACGTCTCCGGCACGTTCTCGTAGAATCCGCTGACGACCATGACCGCATGCTTCCGACCAAACACTTCACGCCAATAGTCATCCAGACTGTCGCGCCGCGCGTTGTAAGTTCCGGGAAAACGTTTGTCATAATCGGCGGGTTTGCCCGCCAAACGGCAGGCGTAGCGCATAGGTCGGATGATACGTTTGCCCTGTTCTTCAAGGAGAACAGGCGTATACCACTGGGGAAGATGCGAGCGTCTTCCTTGTTCGGTTCTGTTCTGCGAAGGTCGGTCAGTCGATCTAGATGCTCCTGCATCTTCTTCGTCGCGATGCGTATGTCTTCTCGGGCCTTCTTCGTTTCGCGCTTTTGGAGCGATTCCTCAGCAACAACGAGTCGGCGGCGCTGGACAAAGACTTCGTTCTCCCATTGTTGCTTCTTTTCTCTGAGAAACTGAGCGATGTATCCAGCCGTCCGCTTCTGCGTTTCCGTGGAGGGATGCTGGAAGTTGCGCTGCAGATCGCGCGACATTTTCAGATCCTCACCCTGCGCTCGCCTCATGTAAATGTCGGCGAACGCTTCCCAATCCACTTCGGCGTCATAGCGTCTACTCAAATGGTCGAAGTTTTGCCGAACGCGGGCCGAATAGCACATGTCTATATCTTAGAAGCTCGCATCAGCGTAGAACGCTGTATGCCCGCTGCTCGGTCCAAAGCTTGCCTTTATTCTGCGTTTTCCAAGGAAAGCTCTTACCGCAGGTCCTCTTTGGACAGATCAGCATCGCGGAGTCTGTTTCCGATAGCCGGAAGCTGCGCGTGTCTACGATGGCTCCGCAGTGAGGGCACTTCCAGGTGTTCGACAGTCGATTCCCTCTGCTCGACTTCATCATGGCTGTGCATCCTCATCACGCATCTGCCGTTCGATCTCTTCCCAAACAACGCGAACGAATTCAACGGAATCACGTATCTGTTCACGAAGCGGTGTCACGTTTACACCTAGGTACTTCTCGCTGCGGAGTCGAAACGCTGCGATGCGGCAGGCATTCTCAAACCACCATTCCTTGGGCGGCTGCTTGTCTCCAGGCGAACTCATCTGAGCGCACATGAGTTCTCCTAGTGGAAGTCGTGGGATGTGAGCGCCAGCTGCGCGTTTAGGGAAAGTTCAGCGACGCTTTTCATGCGGACGTGAACGACTTTGTCGATGTTCTGCAGCGTTCCCTCAATGAGCAGGATCTTGCCGTACGTGACGATATTGCGGTGCTTCTCGTAAAGGCCCGGGTCGATGATAGCGTTGCAGATTCCGGTTTCGTCTTCTAGGGAAAGGAAAATGAAACCGTGTGCGGTACCAGGCCTCTGCCGGGCGATTACACAACCCGCGATCTTCACTTCAATCTTGTTCCGCGCGTGCTTTAGGTGGCTGGCCGGGAACACGTTCATTCGGCGAAGTTCTGGACGGCAATGCGCCATCGGATGTCGGCCAACCGTAACCCCGGTCCCACCATAGTCGGCGACCATGCGTTCAATCGGACTCATCGCGTCCAGCGGCGAAACACAATCCTCGTCCTGCCTCAGTCCTGCGAACAGCGGACCGGCCTGACGCACGGCACGTTCGACCTGCCAGAGCGCATCGCGACGATGAAGATCCGGCCCTAACGTGTTGAGTGCGCCGATCTCTGCAAGGGTGGTGAGTTCCGATTGCGAAAGTGACGGGACGCGGTGAGCAAGCTCCTCGATGCTTCCGAACTGCTGCACCCGTCGGGCATGTTCGATCTCGGCTCCCCCCGTGGCACGTAGACCGTGCACGTAGCGCAGACCGAGCCGAAGCGCATAGCCTCCATGCTCTTCGGGCTCCAGAATGCAGTTCCATTCGGAACATGTCACGTCTACGGGCTTCACACGCAGACCGTGACGCTGCGCGTCCTTGATGAGGACTGCGGCGCTGTAAAAACCCATAGGCTGATTGTTCAGGATTGCGGCTGTGAACACAGGCAGGTAATGGAACTTGAGCCATGCCGATGCGTAAGCAATGAGAGCAAAGCTGGCGCTGTGGCTTTCTGGAAATCCGTACAGCGCGAAGGAACTGATTGCCTGGATGATCTCTTCCTGAGCACTCATTTCAACGCCATTCGCTTCCATGCCCGTCCGCAGCTTGATGTCCAACGCTCGCATCTTCTCTTGCGAGCGACGGCTGCCTAGTGCGCGGCGAAGCTCTTCGGCCTCTCCGCCCGTGAAGTTGGCAATGACCATCGCGATGCGCAGTAGCTGTTCCTGAAATAACGGAACGCCGAGCGTTCGTCGCAGTACCGGCTCCAAAAGCGGATGTGCGTACCTGACTTCCTGCCTGCCCATGCGCCGCTCCATGTAGGGGTTCATCATCTTGCCCACGATGGGGCCTGGCCGGATGATCGCGACTTGGACTACGAGGTCATAAAACTTGTCGGGTTTGTTCTTCGGAAGGGACGCCATCTGTGCGCGTGACTCCACCTGGAACAGTCCTACGGTGTCAGCCTCCTGGAGTGACTTGTAGACCTCCTCGTCGTCATGCGGAATTTGGGCGATGTCAACTTTCTCACCGTAGTAACGCGGGATCATCTCGATGCAGTCTTTGAGCACCGCCATCATGCCGAGTCCGAGTAGGTCCACCTTGATGAGGCCCATGTCGGCGCAATCTTCTTTGTCCCACTGCACAACAGTGCGGCCTGCCATGCTTGCGGGTTCGATTGGAACGACGGAGCCGAGCTTGCCTTGCGCAATAATCATGCCCCCCGAGTGCTGCCCTAGATGTCGTGGCAGGTCGAGCAGACGAATCGAGAGTTCGAGGTATTTGGCGATACGCGGGTGGTTCAGGTCGAAGCCGGCGTTACGGAACTGGTGTTCCATCGTGTCGGTCGGCCCCTTCCATTCCCAGGAACCAACGAGCCTTGTAAGCCGGTTCTGCATTTCAACATCGAAGCCGAGCGCTTTGCCGACCTCACGTGCGGCGGAACGCCCGCGATGGGTGATGACGTTGGCGCACATCGCCGCGCCGAGCTGACCGTACCGCTCATAGACATATTGAATGGCTTTCTCGCGGTCTCCCTCGGAAGGCAGGTCTAGGTCAATGTCAGGCCACTCGCCGCGCAGTTCGCTCAGGAAGCGCTCAAACAGGAGGTCCATCCCCACGGGGTCAACTGCTGTAATGCCGAGGGAGTAACAGACAGCGGAATTAGCAGCGGAGCCGCGGCCTTGCACGAGGATGCCGTGCTTGCGGCAGAACTCGACGATGTCCCACACGATCAGAAAGTACCCTGCTAACTTCAGCTTCGCGATCAGAGCGAGCTCTTTATCCACTTGCTTGTCGGCGCGGGAGCGCAACCGAGCGCTTGACTTGCAGCCATAACGGCTAGCAACGCCCTCTATCGTCCGTTTGCGTAGAAACGAATCCATCGTTTCGCCTTCGGGAATGGGATAGCGTGGGAACTCGTATCCCATGTCTTTCATGACGAACGTAAGCCGGTCCGAGAGGTCACCCGTATTGGCGATGGCGTGTGGCACATCACGAAACAGGCGAACCATCTCAGAAGCGGAACGCAGATGACGTTTGCTGTTCTTCTGGAGAAGCAAGCCTGCTTCGTCCAGGGAGCAGCCGTGACGGATGCTCGTCATGACATCAAGGACTTCGCGCTCGTATTCTGTTGCGGTGTTTACCCCGTTGGTCGCCAGCAGGGGGAGATGAAACTCCTGGGCAAGAGACATGGCTGCTTTGTTACGAGCTTCCTGTTCGCATATCCCGTGGCGCTGCAATTCTACATAGACATTCTTTTCGCCAAAGGTCTGCACCAGTTTGGAGAGCATCTGCCGAGCCGCGTTCATGCCCCCTTGCTGCAGCGCTGAGGCAAGCGGCCCCTCGTCGCCGCCCGTGAGACAAACCAGCCCTTCCGCGTGTTCCTGCAACTTGCGAAATGGAGCGATACCGTCTCCCTTGGCCTTCTGCGCCAGTTTGTAATGCGAGATGAGGAGCGAGAGCTGCTGGTAGCCCTTTTGCGATTCGCACAGAAGCGAAAGGCGCACCGGACGTTTCGGAATATTGTGTGGCTGCCAAGACGGCGGCTGGGCTTGATGCCCGAAAGCGTCTACGGAAATCTCTGCGCCGATGTGCGACCGGAAACCCAGCTTCTTCGCACTCGTATACAGGCGCGGTGAGCCATACAGCCCATCGCGGTCCAGAATCGCGAGGCCGGGAAGTTCCAGGTTGGCAGCCTGCTGTGCCATCGCTTCAGGAAGCGACGCGCCTTCCAGGAAGGAGAATGCAGACCGGGCGTGCAATTCAACGTATCGCTCAGTCATACAGGCCCACCAGTTTCCACGTGTGCGAAAGATGCTCTTGCTGAAGTCGCAGCATGTACGCCGGCTCAGCGGTCAGCACGTCCCAATAGTCATAATCGAAACTGCTTCGATCCCACCATGACCCACTCTTACGCCAAGGGCCGGCAGCATCAGCCACGTTTAGCTTCGCGCCGGACCAGAAGACCGTTCCGGGGCGCTCATTCGCGAGCAGAACACGAACACTTTGTGCAGGTCTGAACGTGCGAAGTGCAGAACGCATCGGCCGCGCTTGCTCACGGTCCGCAGGTGCGGGCTCAGGACGAAAAGGTGCCAGAACGAACGCATCTTCGCGATGGCTGTTCGCCAGTTCGGGTGAACCGACATTTCGCTCACCTGCAATCGAGCGCAGCCGTGCCACAAGCAAGTCGAGCTTGTCCGATTCAGGAAATTGGGATTGAAACAAACCTCGCTGTGCTCTTTGCGGCTGTGCTGGATCGGCTTCGAGACGGATGGCGACAACTTCACTTTGTGGAGGATGGGCCTGCAACTCAAGATCGAGGAGCTTGAGTAGCGCATCGCGGTTCTGAGACGGGTTTGCCGGAGCGATGTGGACGACGTGCGTTTGCGCACGGTCAAGCACAAAGGTGGCAGTCAAAGTCCGAACGGCGTAAGCGTGCTCTATAGCCTTCCGAAGGATCGCATCGAGCAAATGCGCGAGGGCCACAGAGAGGCGTTGAAGGCCATCAATCGGGAAGTCGAGCTGTAAAGATTCTGTGAGTGAAAAAGCTTCTTCGATTGGCGCGAGGAGACGAGGTGCTTCACCACGCGCGAGTTGTTGCAACCGGTGACCGTTCTGCCCCAATCGACTAATGAGTCCAGTTGTTGGCAACGATGCGAGTTGACCGAGTGTCTTGATGCCCCAGCGCTGCAAGACCGCATGAGTCTTGGCGTCACAAGGCAACAGCGATGCTGGCAGACGTGTGAGTTTATCCCGAAGCTGTTCTTGTTCGACGCAGATGATTCCACAGTTGCTGCGGGACAGAATGAGTGCCGCTTCAGCGTTCGGAGCTGTAGCGACAGCGCATGGGAAGCCCACCACCTCAAGTTCCCTCTGCAACCGCTCTGCATAGGAGCGTGCCGTCCCGAACAGCAATCCCGTGCCAGAGCAGTCGATCAGGAGCGACGCTGTAAGGCGATCCGCGCCCGCATAGTCATTTGCCGGCGCACTGATTGCTTGGACGCGCGGCGAGAATTTCCCGGTCGTCTCTTCGACAAGGCGGAACGCCTCAGATTCTTCCTTTTCATCGCGTTTGCGGAAGTGCGCGCGGCAAGCTGTCTCCGCCTGAACCTTGCTCATGCCGTGCGAAATGCCTGACTCAACGGCAACGGTGTTCACCGATGCCACTGACTCTTGTGGGGGCGTTCCTCGCAGCACCACGAGTGGCTGATCTCGCAGCGCTGGTGACTTCGACAGCCAGGCTGCGACAGGAAACTCAGGGATGTGAATTGCGGTGAAAGACATGCTATCTCCCAACCGCCTGCATCCATGCGGGAGATGAATGCCAACTGGTGACTCGCCCTGGCGCCTTCTTCCCTGCAGCGGGACCTGTCCGCTGCCTGGAAATTTGCGTGACGTGGTGAGAAGAGGAAAGCAGGCCGTTGAGTCTGGGCTTGTCTCCGGCAGAACATTCGAGCACACAGGAGGCGCTA
This sequence comes from uncultured Acidobacteriaceae bacterium, assembly GCA_964236875.1. Lineage (GTDB taxonomy): Bacteria > Acidobacteriota > Terriglobia > Terriglobales > Acidobacteriaceae > Granulicella. The sequence continues at coordinate 8,859 of CAXSHQ010000106.1, forward strand.
GACCGAGCACACATCGTGCGACTGAGCACCACCACAATGGCATCGCTATGTTGGGCCGCCTTCTGGTAGCGCCACCAGGAAGCAGGCGGGATTCGTTCTGCTTGAGCCGTGGGAACGGACGCAAGGTCTAGAACGACCACACGAAACCCGCCTGCCTGAAGGATCTGATCCGTTGCGCGCAACGCCCGGTCGAGAAGCGTCCATGGCTTTTCGCGGGTTTCGGGGTTATAAGTAGCAAGTCTGATGGAGGCGGAGCGCTGCCTTGCGGTTTCAGCCGCCGCTTTGTCTAGCCGACGAAGCGGGTCGCGGTCGTCGACTTTCCGCAGATTGAATTGTTCCCACTGGACTTGATCGGCTGAGGCCTGAGAGAGGCCTATGGGTTGGTTGGGATACCCCGGCGTACCCTCCATCTTTCTCTTGCGGCGCTCCTCCTTTTGAAACAACATCACTTCCAAGGCTGGCGCTAGTCCCTTCGTCTCACTCCGGGGGTGCGGGCCGCCACAATGCTGTTGATTGAGCTGCTGCTTCTCTCGTGCGTTGTCTGCCGAGAGTCTTGCGGCAGTCTCACAAGGCGCGCCGACCTGTGGTTCACTTTGAGCTGCGAAGCGTACCCAAAGGAGGTTGTGAAGGGCTACACCCGCCGCAGCCGCGCTGTGTGGCGAACAAGAATCGTTCACATCAACGTAGGCGCAGGCGCTTTCCTGGGAGGCACATGCCAAGAGGGCGAAGGCGATTGCAGTTCTTCCTGAGCAGTCGGGCCCGGTAATTTCGCACAGCGAGCCGAGGGGGAACCCACCATCCAACAAACGATTCAATTCTGAAGTTCCGCTTGGTTGCAGTGGTGGGGTGGACGCCTGAATGGGCGAAAGTGCCGCAGGTATGCGGTCCGCCAGCTTTGCCTCGATCTCTTTTCTTATTGCTGCCGCACTGATTCCCATTGCTTCGCCCTTTCTTCGCCTTTAGGATGCTTACTGTAGCGCAGAACGGAGTGCGGAATCCACCTTGCACGGTTCCTGGTGCAATCGAGCGCAGAGATAAAACGATGCTGGCTCCACACCGTTCATAATGGGCGGTCGGCGCTTTCACGCCCAATGGAAAGCTATGTCTGACGAAGCTCACATCGCTGCAATCGGTATGCGCAAGATCGTTCACGTAGACATGGACGCGTTCTATGCTTCCGTCGAGCAGCGGGATGATCCTGCGCTTCGCGGCCGCCCGGTTGTGGTGGCATGGAAGGGCAAACGATCCGTAGTATGCGCGGCCTCCTATGAGGCGCGTCGCTTCGGGGTCCGTTCAGCTATGCCGGCAGTCACAGCGGAGCGTCTGTGTCCAGGCGCAATCTTCGTGTCACCTGATTTTGTCCGCTACAAAGCCGCCTCACAGGCGGTGCGAGAGATCTTTCAGCGGCATACCGACGCCATAGAACCCCTGTCTCTTGATGAAGCCTACCTCGACGTGACAGAGAACAAGATGGGACTTCCTACTGCAACACTGGTCGCGAAGACAATCCGCAAGCAGGTATGGGACGAACTCAATCTCACAGCCTCGGCAGGCATCGCGCCAAACAAGTTTCTTGCGAAGATCGCCTCAGACTGGAGAAAGCCAGACGGCCAGTTTGTGATTCAACCGCACGAGGCGCAAGCGTTTCTTCTCACGTTGCCGGTTGGACGCATTCCAGGCGTCGGCAAGGTAACCGAATCGCGCATGGCACAGGCAGGCATCAAGCTGGTTGGAGACATATACACCATGGACATTGCCACATTGGTACGTGAATTTGGGAGTTACGCGCAGCGACTTCATGAGTTGGCCCGAGGCATCGACCATGCTCCCGTAATCTCGAACCGTGTACGAAAGCAGATCTCTGCAGAAGACACCTTCCCAGAAGACATTCCGCTGACTGCGTGTGAGCCACACGTCCGCCACCTCGCTGGAATACATCGAAGGAGAACGCTCGCGGGGCGAGGACGGTGGTACTCAAGCTTAAAACGAAGGACTTTCAATCCTTCACTCGCAGTTTAACGCTGCCTGGTCCGGTTCCGAGCTGTCAAATACTGCTCGATTGTGCTGTCGGTTTGTGCGACAGAGTTGAGTTGTCACAGGACCAACTGTATCGTTTGGTGGGAGTCGGACTCTGCAACTTCCAACTCGCTAACGAACCGGAGGAAGGCATGACGCCACTTGACCTTTGGCCAACTCGGTTTGAGACCTCTTGCGTTGAATGTCCAGAACGCTTTGAGGAACTCTCAGCTTCCGTATGTTGCTGAAAAGATCAGGCAGGCACAAGAATCTGGCGAAGAGCGCTTTTTCACTGTCGCAGATACTGCTGCCATCGCTAACGACGCTGTTAATACAAACTACGAGCGCCGACAACAGTCGGGTAGCCTTACCGGAGAGTGGATTGCTTTCGCTAAGCACGACGGAAAAGCTACTACCTAGCTCTCACCACTCATGAGAGTTCAATGCATTTACACGTCAGGCAAGAGATCGACGCGCTGTGTGTACGCGAATTCCCTTTTTTAGAAGATTTGCTCGCTTCAGGCGGAACAAAAGCGTGAGTGACAGGACGGCACCCCTCTAGGGCTTTCGCCATTTGTCTCGGCCGCCAACGTTCGTTTCACGCACACGTTCCACGTGAACCGCCGCGTCGGGATTGAGCTGACGCGCCCGCTCGATCGCTTCCTTCTGAGTTGGTGCAGTCGCGCTAGCCCGTTCAAAACCAGGTCTTCTGACCGCGTAGTCGCCTGTTTCGCGCTTTTCGATATATAGTGCGGACTTGCCCATAACGTCACCTTCCTGTATTCGAGGATACACCCCGGGCTCGAGCTGCACCACAGAGAGCGTTGTCGACCCGGCGGTAGATGTTACCAGTCGGTTCGCGCCGCTACTTGACGGTGTAGCTGTTCTTGATGCGTGCTGCAGCTTTGTCAATCTCAGGAAACAGCGTACTTTCGTTTATGCCAAGGTTTTCTAATGCCGCTCGAATCTTCTTCTTTTCTGACCGTGGTATGACAAAGGGCTCTTCTTCAATGGGGTACGGCTGAAAGAGCTTCTTGGATGTTTCGAGTCCGTAAAGGATGAAGGCACCGGACTGCGCAAGAATTCGTCTGTTGCTCATTTTTGGATGCACGTAATAGGGCCTAAAAAGGTCGGTAGGCTCCACTATTGGCAGGAAGTAAGGCTTCTCGGACCGGATGAACTGGTGGAGTCTTTCCAAGACTTCGCTCTTGTTGAAAATGGAGATGTGTTTGTTATCAGGAACGCTTTCGAGGGATTCTCTTAGCTCGGCTATGTCCGTTTTCTCTTCAGATGTCATGTTGGCGAGGTTGGCCAGGCAGCTCACAGAGTCGCTATCGTAATACTTCTCACGTTCCGGCGGAATAGCGAAGGCGGTCACCATTCCATCAGTGGCTGGAGAGCCATCAGGACCGGGGTCCGTTGCGAAGTACAAACCCACTAGTGCATTTAGCGACACGTCCAGCAATCGAGTTGGCAAACCAAAATGCTGCATTCGTACAAGCTTGTCAAACATGGATTCGTCGGATGCGAACTCACCCGGGTGAACCGAAATAAGATCCCGAACAGCTCGCTTCTCGTTTTCAAGAAGAGCCTTGAGATCAGGTCGAAAAATGCCGGAGACATTCTGCCAGGAAGAATCCCGCTGGCCACGGTAGCAGTTGAGGAAATCGGAACCTGCCGAATGTGCCGCAAATGCGTCGATAAAGTCAGTAAGGGTTTTAGGCTTCGCTTTTTTGACAGCGGCTTTTTTGACCATCCTCTTTTCCTTTCCTGCTCCGAAGTTTCCTGTTCTCCTCTGGCACTCTGACTGTTCTTACTAAAAGAGCAGAATGTGTGTAACGATAGGTCTCTTTATTGTGAAGTCGAGTCGCACTTATTCATGAACTCTGGGTGCTGTTCCCACCGTATTGCAAGGAGAAGAGGGTGCATGATCGACAAAGCTGCTTTTGTTCGGTGAATCGTTGTATGACAGCCAGGGGTGATGGGACAGCATCCGGTTGATGACAGACCTGCCAGGTACCCGGGCGTCACACCCAACCGCCGCTTCGTGCAGGCCACCGAAGTATTCCACGTCTGTCGCCTTCAGCGTATAGAAGGCCGAGCAACTCCTCACGGGAGCTGGGTCTACCCCTTGTGACGGCCACAGGCTAGCCAAGCTTACGAGGCTGCGACTGCGATTAATCCTCATCCTTCTCAGCACCGCTTTTCTGTTCTGAAGATGTGACCAATGCACCGCAGGCGAGGAAGGTTGTGAAGACAGGAGTTTCGCTCAGGGCGCGGAAGCGCACCATGCGTAGCCAACTTAACCAAGCGATCAGTCCTATCA